>CALMBD010000307.1 GCA_937861115.1 uncultured Bacteroidota bacterium
GGTTGGCCATTCATTTCAACATGAAATGCCCCGGCATTCGGGTTCGGGTAGAGACTGAAATATTCCAGCCACTCCGGTGTTTCTGTGCCCACAGTTGTGATCACAATCATTTGCTGAAGGGTATTTGCGCCGCAGTTGTTGACGGCGGTCAGTTCCACGGTGTACGTACCCGGTGCGGCATATACATGCGTGGGGTTTGCTTCACTACTGCTACTCGCATCGCCAAAATTCCATTGATAGGCTGTGGCGTTTTGCGACTGGTTATTGAAGGTGACAGCGCCCTGATTTATCACAAACCCAAAAGCCGTTACGGGTACGTTCTGAACAATTATCGGGTTCGACGTAGTAATCGTATCGGAGCCATATTGGTTCGTGACGATGAGCGTTGCAGTATAGGAACCCGGAGTCGAATAGGTAACTGTCGGGTTCTGTTGTGTCGAGTTGCCCGGGACGCCTCCGGGGAATTCCCACTTCCAGTCCGTCGGATTTCCGGCAGATTGATCCGTATAGGTCACCGTGAACGGCGCACAGCCGCTGTTCTCGCTTACGCCAATGGCGGCAATGGGTGCACTTCCGGCAATTGTAACAGTCGTCGTAATCTGGTCTGTACCGCAAGCATTTGTGGCAGTCAGCGACACGACATACATGCCGGTGGCACTATAGGTATAAGTCGGGTTTGCCAGATTGCTGGTTCCGCCGTCGCCAAAATCCCAGAAATAGCTGGTGGCATTCTGTGAGGTATTCGTCAGCACAACCGACAAGCCGGCGGTCTGGACTGTGAATCCCGCATCCGGAATACCGTTAGCGGTTATCATCATGGTGGTGGTATCACTTCCCGCTGCGTTCGAGGCGATCAGGGTGACCTGGTATGTTCCCGGTGTGTCCCATGTTGCGGAAGGGTTTTCCAGGTTTGAGGCGCCCGGCTGGGCGCCTGCAAAGGTCCAGTTGAATGTGGTGGCATTCGGGCTGGACTGGTTGGAAAACTGCACGGCAAAGGGAGTGCATCCGGCAGTGTTGTTTACTGTAAATGCGGCATTCGGAGCCGTTACAATCGTGACAGTCTGGGTAAAGGTCGTAGAGCCGCAGTTGTTGATTGCCGTAAGCGTCACTGTGTAAGTGCCATCCTCCAGATAAGTGTGCCCGGGATTTTGCATCGAACTCGTACTACCGTCGCCAAACGCCCAATTGTAGGTCATGGCATTGACGCTACCGTTGGTAAAGGAAGCAGTCGCGCCGTTGACAGTCGAACTGAAAGATGCGGAAGGAGGCGCCAAAACGGTAATGAATCCTTGTTGGGTATAGGTGCTGCTGCCACCGGGGGAAGTGGCCACGAGCGTCACGTCGTAGGTGCCGGGTGTGTTATATACAACCGTTGGGTTCTGTTGCGTCGAACTTGAGGGCGTTCCGCCTGGAAAACTCCAGGCCCAGGAGGTGGTGTTGCCCGACGACAGATCCTGAAAATTCACCGTCAATGCTGCACAACCGGTCGTGGTATTAGCCGTAAAGCCGGCTGTCGGCTCTGTGATGATGATGACATTCTGGGTAAAGGTCGTTGAGCCGCAAGGGTTTGTGGCAGTCAGGGTAACGGTATAGGTGCCATCTCCTGCGTAGGTATGGGTTGGGTTGGCAAGGTTGCTGGTACCGCCGTCACCAAATGCCCAGGAGTAGGATACCGCATTTTGTGAAGTATTCGTGAAGGTGGCCGTAGACCCGTTTACACTGCTGGTAAAGGCTGGGCTCGGTGCAGGGTTGACCGTAATGTAGTTGGTCTGTGTCGCCGTATTGGAACCTGCCGCATTGCTTGCTGTGAGGGTTACGGAATAGGTGCCGGGGGTGTTGTACACCACGACAGGGTTCTGCACCGTGGCGCTTGATGGACTGCCGCCCGGGAACTGCCAGTTCCATGCTGTAGCGTTCAGCGATGAACTGTTGGTGAATTGTACCGTCAGGGGACCGCAGCCACTCGTGGGAGAAGCCGTAAACCCTGCCGTCGGCGGGGTTACAATGGTCACCGTCTGGGTAGCGGTCGTATTGCCACAAGGATTCGTTGCCGTCAGTACAACCGTGTACACACCATCGGTGGTATAGGTATGGGTGGGGTTGGCCAGATTGCTGGTACCGCCGTCGCCAAATGTCCAGGAGTAGGATACTGCGTTTTGCGAGGTATTGGTAAAGGTGGCGTTCAGCCCGTTGACGCTATTCGTAAACCCTGCAACAGGAACGGTATTGACCGTGATGTAATTGGTCTGTGACGCCGTATTCGAACCTGCTGCATTGCTCACCGTGAGCGTCACGGAATAGGTCCCGGGCGTATTGTACACGACGACAGGATTCTGCACGGCAGAACTTGACGGACTGCCGCCCGGAAACTGCCAGTTCCATGCGGTTGCATTCAGCGACGAACTGTTGGTGAATTGTACCGTCAGGGGGCCGCAGCCACTTGTGGGGGAAGCCGAGAACCCTGCCGTCGGCGGGGTTACGATGGTCACTGTCTGTGTGGCCGTAGAGGTGCCACATGGGTTGGAAGCAGTTAACACTACTGTATACACGCCATCGGTGGCATAAGTATGGGTCGGGCTGGCCAGATTGCTGGTACCGCCGTCGCCAAATGTCCAGGAATAGGATACTGCGTTTTGCGAAGTATTGGTAAAAGTGGCGTTTACTCCGTTGACACTATTCGTAAACCCGGCAACGGGTACCGTATTGACTGTGATATAGTTGGTCTGGGTGAGCGTGTTGGAACCTGCCGCATTGCTCACTGTAAGGGTCACGGAATAGGTGCCCGGCGTGTTGTACACAACCGAGGGATTCTGTGCGGTAGAACTGGAAGGTGTGCCTCCGGCAAACTGCCAGTTGTAGGCGGTTGGGTTTCCGGAAGACTGGTTGGTAAACTGAACCGTGAGTGGACCGCAACCGCTTGTCGGCGAAGCGGTAAAGGCTGCCGCCGGCGGAGCGTTTACAGTAACGGTCTGAGATACCGTAACACTGCCGCAGTCGTTGGTAGCCGTGAGCATTACGGTGTAGGTGCCGCCTGTTGTATAGGTATGTACAGGATTGGCGTCTGTGCTCGTCATGCCATCGCCAAAGTTCCACAAATAGGAAGTCGCGTTCTGCGATGTGTTGGTAAAGGTAACCACCTGTCCGTTGATCGCGGAAATGAAGTTGGAAACCGGATTGGCCTGAACAATGATATAATTGGACTTGATCACCGTACTCGACCCCGAGGGGTTTATGGCAGTCAGGGTAACGGAATAAGCACCGGGGTTCTGATAAATGACGGTCGGGTTTTGCAGGCCGGAAGCTACGGGCGAGCCACCGGGAAACTGCCAGACATAGCTGACTGCGTTCGGGGAGGACTCATTGACAAAATGAACGGACATCGGGGCGCATCCGGTAGTCGGATTGGCGCTGAACTCGGCGACCGGCGCGGTGTTGACAGGGATCGTTTTCATCGCCATGCCGCAACCGTTGGTGACAGTGAGCTTTACAATGTATAATCCCGGGTCAATGTAAGTGTAGGAGGGATTTTGTTCGTCGCTGATACCGCCGTCGCCAAACTCCCAAAGATAGGAATCGGCGTTCGCGGAGAGATTGTTGAAGTTGACGGTTAACCCATCAACCGTGAAGGAGAAATTGGCAACCGGAGTGCCCAGCACAGTGACCTGCTTGGTTGTCGATACCGGACCGCCATTTCCGTTAAGGGTAAGCGTTACATTATAGGTACCCGGATTGTTCCATGTCACAACCGGATTGGTCTGGTTGGACGTGGAGGGAATTCCGTTCTGGAAGGTCCACGACCTGCCGGTTATGTTGCCTGAAGACTGGTCGCTCATTTGCACGGGTGCTCCCTGGCATGCAGGGCTGGGATTCCAGTCAAAATCAGCAACAAGCGGCGGCGGCGGCGGGCCGCAGGGCGACAGGCATCCACTGTTTATCTTGGTCGTGATATAACTGCTGATGACATTGATCGAGTTGGCACTCCAGGTCATGCTGCCCACGTTTACAGGGCTCATGATGAAATTAGTGTTCTGTGGATCGTGCGGGCAGTTGAAATTGTGCCCTATTTCATGTGAGGTCAGCGAGCGCAGAGAGTTGGCGCTGGCAGTATAATCCTGCAGGCAATGGTACTTGTTCGTGTTGCATACGCCGTTGATGTAGGCGATGCCGATGACGTTTCCGGAAAAATTCCGGTTGGTCCACAACTCGGCAATATCGAAAGGTACGCCAAAGTTGCCGGCATTGCCCCAGGTCCGGAAGCTCCCCAGCAGGGTGCCCGGATCAAGCGAAGCGCTCCAGGGATCGGCGCCGACAACAACAAACTGAGTGACAATCGTAAATTCAATATCGTGGTTGAAATTGCCGGTGTAGTCGCCCTGAACATCGTTGAGGACGGCAATATTGTGGTTTTCAACTGCAGTTACCGACCCGTATTTATTAAACATGGAGTTGTCGGAAGCAATAGCTATTTCAATCTGGTAGCACGCCAACAGCGATTTGGAGGCATCGTCGTCGCCGGAGGTTTCGTAAGATTCTATCCATTTGTCGGCTTTTTCCTGTTCTTCTTCTGCACCACAAATATGGTCCGTATCCGGTTTTACGGCCTCGCGCTCATACACCACAAAAAGATCATGCGCGGCACCCGGCTCGTAGTACGACAAGGGTTCAATATAATACCGGCCGCCTTCGGCATCGATAAAGCCGTAAATAAAATTATCATCGACAGTGAGGCGCACCTTGCCGCCGCCCTGAGACTCATAGCCCTTAAAGGCTTTGTTTTCCGTGGGATAGGTTGTTTGCAGTCCTTGCGGTGTGAGCACTTGCAAGGTATAACCCGAACCGGTTATCTCGCTCGGCGTCAGTTGTAACTTCCACTGGTGGCTGCCTAGCAGGAGTTCCTGTTCGCTGAAAGTTGGGTTGTTTTTGATGGCGACATCCAGCGCCGCCACATCGATTTGGTATATTTCACAGTGTTTGAACTGTGTCTGCAGGACATCGGAAGTGATTTTGGCCGGCGTACCTGTGAATGTCTGGGCCCAAAGCACGGAGTCCGGGAAAAGGATACCTGAAAGCAATAAGAGGCCAAATAGCAGACGTAAACGCTGAATCATGGTCAGAATTTGTTTGACGAAGTAGTTTGAAAATAGTTCAATAACAAAAAATAATTGCCCCTGAAGGGCAAATTGTTCACTATTGGTGTTTAAGTGGCCTGGAGAGGAATCTGTAATCGATGCCGGGACGGCTGAGGGAAGTGTTGTTTTTCGGAGGCGAATGTAGGGCGCATACCGCTATTTCTTTTCACGCTAAATGAAAAAATGCCCGTTTGGTCAAAAACAAGACGTAATTTTTCTGTGCAAAAAATTGCAGCCGGCAAAACAGCCCAATCATGACAATCTACGTTTACGGATAAACCCGAAAAATGTTCCGCTTTTATACCTTTGCCCGCACCTGAACAAGTATTCCTCACCTCAACATTTTTAACATGAAATATTTTCAATGCCTGCCAGCCATCGCACTGGTGTTTTTCATGCTGCTTTCCGGAAAAACAGCCGCACAGGAAGAACGCGACAACGACTCCGATTTCAGGTCGCGCCTGTGGTACGGCGGCAATATCGGCCTGAACTTTTACGGTTTTAATGGCGGCAATGTTTTCCAGATCGGTCTGGCGCCAATGGTCGGTTATAAAATTGTCGAGCCGCTGTCGGTGGGCCCGCGTGTATCCCTGTTTTTCGCTTCGGTAAAGCAACCCGGGTTCAAGGCGGTCGGGGTTTTTGACGTAGATGCCGGCATGTTTATGCGCCTGCGTGCTTTCAGAGGCCTGTTCCTCCAGGGCGAAGTGTCGTATGAGTGGTTCCAGGAGCCTGTTTTTTATACCAACGGGACAACAGAAAAAGTAGCTTCCACACGAACCAATCCGCGAATCGGCGCAGGCTGGAACTGGAGTGAAGGGCGCGGCGCCGGCACCGAAATCGGCATATTCTACAATACAGCCATTGCTAATGACATCAACACCTTCCAAAATCCCTGGGAATACCGCTTTGGTTTTACCTGGAATTTCTGAAAATCATACCAATATCTTTTCTCTAACCAATCCACCACCACATTCTTATGGCTAATCAAAAAATACTCGACCTGCTGGGCGACAAGGCGGGATATTACCTCGACCACGTTTGTCACACGATTGACAAGAAATCGCTGCACGCGCCATCCCGCGATCATGTAACAGACATCTGGTTGCAGAGCAACCGCAATCCACAGACGCTCCGCAGCATCCAGCAAATACTCGGCACTGGTCGACTGGCCAATACGGGCTATGTGAGCATCCTGCCCGTCGATCAGGGGATTGAGCACTCTGCCGGGGCATCTTTTGCACCCAACCCCATCTTTTTCGATCCGGAAAACATCGTCAAACTTGCTGTCGAGGGCGGATGCAACGCCGTTGCAAGCACCTATGGCGTGCTGGGCAGTGTGGCGCGGAAGTATGCGCACCGCATCCCGTTTGTGGTGAAAATCAACCACAATGAGTTCCTGTCTTACCCGAACAAGTTCGACCAGATCATGTTCGGTACTATAAAGAATGCCTGGGAAATGGGCGCCGTCGCGGTTGGAGCCACCATTTACTTCGGCTCGGAAGAAAGCGGCCGGCAGATCATCGAAGTCAGCAAGGCCTTCGACATGGCGCATGAACTCGGCATGGCCACTATCCTGTGGTGTTATCTGCGCAACAGCGGCTTTAAAAAAGACGGTGTGGACTACCACACCAGCGCCGACCTGACCGGACAGGCCAATCACCTCGGCGTAACCATTCAGGCCGATATCATCAAGCAAAAATTGCCGACCAATAACGGCGGATACAACGCACTTCAGTTTGGCAAAACACACCCAAAGGTGTATTCCGAACTGACGACCGACCATCCGATCGACCTTTGTCGCTACCAGGTAGCCAATTGTTACATGGGCCGCGTCGGACTGATCAATTCGGGCGGGGAGTCGAAAGGCGCTACGGATTTGCAGGAGGCGGTTATTACTGCCGTTGTGAACAAGAGAGCCGGCGGCATGGGCCTTATTTCCGGCAGAAAAGCCTTCCAGAAGCCAGTGAAGGAGGGCGTCACCCTGTTGAACGCTATCCAGGATGTTTACCTGGACAGGTCAATCAAACTGGCATAAAATTACACCTACTAATGTCTGACATCATAACCACAATACAAAGCGCTGTCACACAGGCAGTTGAACAACTATACGGCGAAAAAACCGACCCCGCTGCTGTCCAGGTGAACACTACCCCACCCGATTTTACCGGTGATTACTCTGTGGTCGTCTTTCCTTTCGTCAAAATAGCCAAAAAATCGCCCGACGCGGTAGCTTCGGAGATCGGCGCTTTTTTGCACCGCGAAGTTGCCGAAGTTGCCGGCTTCAATGTCGTCAAAGGTTTTGTCAACCTTGAAATTGCCGATACCTACTGGCAGCATTTTCTGGCTTCCGTAGCTGCCAACCCGACATACGGGCGCAAACCGCGCAACGGCCAAAAGGTTATGGTGGAATATTCGTCCCCGAATACCAACAAACCGCTTCACCTCGGACACATCCGCAATATCCTGCTCGGCTGGTCCTGTGCACAGATACTGGATGCAGCGGGATATGATGTGGTAAAGGCACAGATCATCAACGACCGGGGCGTAGCCATCTGTAAAAGCATGTTGTCGTGGAAAAAATACGGTGCAGGCAAAACGCCCGAAAACAGCGGCATCAAAGGAGACCACCTCGTGGGCGATTTTTACGTGCTTTTTGAGCAGAAAACCAAAGAAGAATACGACGCCTGGCAACAAAGTAGTGAAGCGTCGGCCATTTTTGAAAACCGCGGTAAAAAGGAACAAACAGAAAAGGAGTTTTTCAAGGACTATAAAAACAAGTGGTTCAACGAACACTCTGTACTGGGCGCCGAGGTTCGCGAAATGCTCCTGAAATGGGAGGCGCATGATCCGGATACCGTTGCATTGTGGAAGCAGATGAACGGCTGGGTGTACCAGGGTTTTGATCGTACCTATTCCGACCTTGGGGTGTCGTTCGACAAACTGTATTATGAGAGCGATACCTACCTGCTCGGCAAGGATATTGTGGAAGACGGCCTGTCAAAAGGAGTTTTTTTCAAAAAAGACGACGGCTCCGTCTGGATTGATCTGACCGATGCCGGATACGACCAGAAAATAGTGTTGCGCGCCGACGGGACGTCTGTTTATATCACCCAGGATCTTGGTACCGCCCGGATGCGTTATCATGACTTTGGCTGCGACCGATTTGTTTACGTCGTTGCCGACGAGCAGAACTACCACTTCCAGGTTTTATTTGAAATTCTTAAGCGGCTGGGCGAGCCTTATGCAGCAGGCCTGCACCACCTTTCCTATGGCCTGGTGGAATTGCCCACCGGCCGGATGAAAACCCGCGAGGGCACCGTCGTCGATGCCGATGACCTGATTGAGGAGTTGATCCGGATCGCACGCGAGCAGGCGCAGGAACGCGGAGAAACCGAGGGTATTTCACCGGAAGAGAAAGAATCCAATCTGCGCAAGATCGGCATGGGAGCGCTCAAGTTCTTTATTATAAAGGTGCACCCGAAGAAGAGAATGATCTTTAATCCGGAGGAATCGGTGGACCTTCAGGGCCAGACCGGGCCTTATATTCAGTATTCCTATGTCCGGATCAACGGGTTGATGCAGCGGGTAGAAAAGGAAAATATTGATCTGTCGGCAGCCGTCGGTTATGAGGGCATTCAGCCTCAGGAACGCGATTTGCTCGCTGCACTGCATGAGTATCCGGCAGTCCTGATGCAGGCCGCTTCTGCCTACGACCCTTCACTTGTCGCCAATTACTGCTATGACCTGGCCAAAAAGTTCCACCGATTCTGGCACGACCTGTCGGTGTTCAATGCCGACACAGCGGCTGCAAAAGCATTCAGGCTTACCCTGAGCAAGGCAGTCGGGCAGGTGTTGAAGTCGGGGATGCAATTGTTGGGCGTAGAAATGCCCAACAGGATGTAGCCGTCAAAAGAAAAACCGCATTCCCAGTCCTCCGCCCCCATCAAAATCGGTACCTGGAAGAATGGTCAGCCGTGGGGTGACCTGAAGGAAAATATCGAACCGCGAGAATTCGTAGTTCAGTCCGAAGTTGCCGCTAAAGCCGACGACCACTTCGTTGTCATTGTTGTCTTTCTTGCGATTGTGGTCTCTGAAACCGACAAAAGCGCCGGGGCCATAGTAGAAGTTAAACGCTTCGGTGGTTGCCAGACGCTTGAACCATAGTCCATGCACATTGACAAAAAAGAAGTCGTGGTCGTCGTCGCCCAGGTCCCAGGCAAAGAGGATATCGGTGTGCATGGCGCCCGGGCCGTTGCGAAAGTGCAGGTTCAGGCCGGTGGGGTCGCCCACCTGAAAGCCAATGCCCACGTTCTGGGCAAATAAATCATTGTTTATGAGCCCGTTGAGGAGCAGTACAATGCCAATAGGAAGCAAAAATCGCATTTTGAGAGTATTTTGTTTGGTTGCAAAATTACAGAACCTGTAGTTGCCGTTCGAAACTTTAATGATTTGAACGGCGTTTCCTTTAAACTGCTTTTCTTTGCAGCCCATTTCACGGACCCTTATTTATGAGTACAGATAAGTCAACGGCCACTCCCGAATCGCTGAATTTTATTGAAGAAATTGTAGAAGCCGATCTCGCATCCGGAAAGCACCGGCATATACTGACCCGCTTTCCTCCCGAGCCGAATGGCTACCTGCATATTGGCCATGCCAAAAGCATTTGCCTGAATTTCGGGCTCGCCCAGAAGTACGGGGGCAAAACCAACCTTCGGTTCGACGACACGAATCCGGTAACCGAGGAGACCGAATACGTAGACAGCATTCTCGACGATGTGCGCTGGCTCGGGTTTGAGCCGGCCAATATTTTTTATGCATCCGATTACTTCGATCAGCTGTATGCCTGGGCAATCCAACTGATCCGCGACGGGAAAGCGTACGTGGACTTTTCCAGTCCGGCAACAATCGCCGACATGAAGGGAACGCCGACAGAGCCGGGTACCGACAGCCCGTATCGCAATACTTCCCCGGAGGAAAATCTTACCCTTTTTGAAAAGATGAAGGCCGGAGCATTTCCCGACGGGCATTGTGTGCTGCGCGCCAGGATCGACATGGCCTCCCCTAACATGCACATGCGCGACCCGATCCTTTACCGTATCAAGCATGCGCACCACCACCGTACCGGTGATAAATGGAATATTTACCCGATGTACGACTGGGCGCATGGTCAGAGCGATTGCATCGAGGGGATTACCCACAGTATTTGCACCCTTGAATTCATTCCGCACCGCGAATTGTACAACTGGTTGATCGAACAACTGAACATACCGGCTCCTGTGCCGCATCAATATGAATTTGCACGCCTCAACCTGACCTACACGGTCATGAGTAAACGCAAACTCCTGCAACTCGTCCGGGAAAACCATGTGAGGGGCTGGGACGACCCCCGCATGCCGACAATATCGGCCTACCGGCGCAAAGGCTACACCCCGGAAAGCATCCGCAATTTTGCACAACGCATAGGCGTAGCCAAACGGGAGAACCTGATTGAGTTGTCGCTGCTGGAATTTTTTATCCGGGAAGACCTTAATAAAAAGGCCCAGCGCCGCTTTGCAGTACTCGATCCCCTCAAGGTGGTGATTACCAATTACCCCGAAGATCAGGTGGAATGGCTGGAGACGGATAATAATCCCGAAGACGAGCACGCCGGTAAACGACAACTGGCCTTTAGCCGCGAGTTGTATATCGAACGCGACGACTTCATGGAAAATCCGCCGCCCAAATACTTCAGGCTATCGCCGGGGTCCATGGTGCGGTTGAAGTCGGCATTCATAATCAAATGCGATTCCGTTGTCAAGGATGATTCCGGCAATATTACGGCATTGCATTGCACCTATTTCCCGGAAAGCCGTTCTGGGCAGGACACTTCAGGACTCAAGACGCAGGGTGTAATCCATTGGCTTTCTGCATCGAATGCCAAACAAGCGGAAGTAAGACTATACGATCGCCTGTTTCGGGTAGAAGATCCTGCTGCCGAGGAGGATTTCAAACAAACCATCAACCCCGATTCGCTTCATATTGTCGAAAATGCAATGATCGAACCGGCATTGGCAGAAGTCAGTACCGGTGAGACATTCCAGTTTACCCGCCTGGGCTACTTTTGTGTCGACCCGGACAGTACGCCGGAACGGATCGTGTTCAACCGAACGGTTACCTTAAAGGATACGTGGGCCAAGGAAAAAACAAAATCTGTTTAGCCGTTAAGTTGCGTTATCCAGCCGCTAAAACATGCTTTTCACGGTGTAAAATTGATTTGTATATCAGCTTCAATAACTTTGCGAAAAGCGTTTACAGTATGCCCGTTTTCCTCGGGTAAAATGGATAAAATTCGTCATTAGGCCTTTTTTTCACCAGGGCTTATCCTCTCAGGTTCTACCTTTATCGTTTCATAATAAAACAAAATTTCTAAGCAATGAAACACATTCTTACTAAAATTCTTGCCGTGTGCGCTTTCATTCTTGTAGTAGCGGGAGTGCAGGCTCAGGAATTCTACTCTGAAAAATTCAACAACCCGGGTTTGCCGGCCGGCTGGTCGACGGCCGACCCATCGCCCAATAACGTGCTTTGGGAACGGTGTACCGATACCGTAGGCAACTGCCACGCCAATCTCGGCTACCCTGCTTTTGCCGGTACCGACCGCGGCAATGGCTTCGTGCTTGTCGATTCCGACGGCGCAGGCGATCTTGCATCGCCGCACATTTCCCAATTGACAACTTCGGCAATTAATTGCTCCGGAAAATCGCAGGTATTTGCCGTATTCGATACCTATATCGGTGTTTTCGACTACGATGCCGATCAGAATGCCGTCCTCCGCGTGAGCACCAACGGAACAGACTGGACAACCTATGAGCTGTTCCAGGGTGTTACCGGCGCTACACCGAATGACCGCTTTTCCGACAACCCGCTTATTGCAGGCGTTGACATCTCCGCTGTAGCAGCCAACCAGGCTACGGTTTACCTGCAGTGGCAGTGGACCGGCGACTACGAGTACTGGTGGATACTTGACAATGTTCGCCTGACGACGGAAGATCCGTCTCCGAAGCATAACCTGTCTATCGGCGACTTCTTCTACCCCGTTTCAAGCTATGCCACGCCCGCTTCGCAACTGGGAGATGACATTTTCGCATTCGAAGTAAATGTCAGCAATAAAGGCAGCCAGGCGCAAACAGGCGTAAAGGCTTATGCCTATGTATTTGAAGCCGACGCCACCACTGGAGCGCTTACCAGTGTCATTTTTGTAGACAGTGTAGAAGTGGGCGCACTTGACGCCGGCGTTCTGGACAGCGCGATTGCTTTCCCTAATTCGTTTGCGCCGGTACTGCCGCAGGGGCTGTATGCAGTTGCCTATGAAATTGTGTCCGATTCTGTTGACCAGCGTCCGAACGACAACTTTGAGGGCGACTATTTTGAGGCGACTGACCTGTATTTTGCCAAAGAAAACGGCCCACAGGTGGGTTATGTGCCCAGCGACGGCGGCGATTGGGCCGTAGGCAACTACTACCGCATGGGCTCCTCTACGATTGAGCAGTTCAAGGCAATCGGCGCAGAATTCGCTTTTGCTGTCAATGCACCGCTTACGGCCGACCAGGTTCAGGCAGAAGTTACGCTGTACAAGATTAACGAAGATGTGGATGAGAACTTTGACAACTTTGAACCGAACGGATCAAGCATGAACATTATTGGTCTGAGTTCTTATTCGGCAACGCCGGGAACGGAATCCTACGACCTGCAGGCCGTCGAGATCACCGATATCCTTTCCGCAGAACCTGGTGTGCTGCTCGAGCCGGGTGGTCGTTATATCCTTGCTGTAGGATATGCCGGCGACTTTGCTGAAGTATTCCATGCGTTTAACGAAGATATCACCGCATTCTTCCCTTCTACCTTCGTGTACGTGGGTGCAGAATGGAACCCTGCAGGATTTGTGGGCCGTCCCAATGCTGTCGTTCGTATGTACCTCGACCTGGTATCGAAAACCGACGACACGCCGCTGCCCGAATCGGCCCTGCAGGTTTCGCCGAATCCCGCTACCGACATCGTCAACCTGAAAATTCAATTTGACGAGCCGACCGATGCAACCATCACGATTGCAGACATCAGCGGCCGTGTGGTTACTTACCAGGACCGCCAGGGCTTGTTGAACGATAACATCACGTACAATGTGAACAGTTACGCGCCGGGCACCTACCTGGCCCGTATCGCGACGAAAAAAGGCACCAGAACGCTGAAGTTCGTTGTACAGCGCTAATATACCGAAGCGCTGAAAAGGCAGCCCGGATTCCTCAACTGAAGGAATCCGGGTTTTTTATTGCGCCAGAATGGCCTCGGCCGCCTTGCCTGAAGCCCCGCCTTCGCCCAGCAGGCGCCGCAATTCCTCATATCCCTTCCTGATTTCGTCTGCTTTGTCCGGCTCCAGAATCGCTGCCATTGCCGCGCTGAGGTTTTCCCTGTTCAGTTCCTGCTGAATCAATTCCCGGACGAGCGGGCGATCCAGGATCAGGTTGACCAGCGATATATACTTTACGTTCACGAGGCGGCGCGCAATGAAATACGAGACAGGATTTCCGGCATAACAAACGACCTGCGGCACATCGAGCAAGGCTGTTTCAAGCGTCGAAGTACCGGATTTCACCATTGCAGCCCGGGCCTGTCGGAGCAGGTCGTAGGTCTTTCCCCGGACGAGGGATACCTGAGGGTAATGTTGGAGAAATGGCCCGAAAAATTCGGCAGGTAATGAAGCGGCGGCGGCAATAACAAATTTGTATCCGGGAAAATCAACCGAACTTTCCAGCATGACAGGGAGTATGCGCTGTATCTCCTGCTTCCGGCTGCCCGGCAGCAATACGATGGTGTCTTTGTCCTGCCGGACCGGCTCCTGATCTGTATTTGGAAGGATAGCATCCAGCAGGGGGTGGCCGACGAATTCGGCTGCCACGCCATATTGTTTGAAAAATGCCTGTTCAAACGGGAGAATGACCAGCATTTTGTCCACATCGCGGCGAATGTCGCGTACGCGGGAGGTGTGCCAGGCCCAAATCTGGGGAGAGATATAATAGATGACTTTGAACCCTTGTTGTTTTGCCCACCTGGCCACGCGCAGGTTGAAGCCGGGATAGTCGATCAAGACCACCGCATCAGGTTGAAATTCAAGAATATCCTGTTTGCAAAAGCGCAGATTACCCAGTATGGTGCGCAGGTTTTTGAGCACCTCCCAGAAGCCCATGAAGGCAAGGTCCCGGTAATGCCGGACCAGGTGCCCACCCGCAGCCTGCATCAGGTCGCCACCCCAGACACGGCAAACCAGTTCGGGCGAACGCGCTTTCAGAGCCTTGATCAGATTGGCGCCATGCAGGTCGCCCGATGCCTCGCCGGCTATAATGTAAAGTTTCATAATAGCGGCAAAGGACGCGTTTTCGGCAGGAAAAGAAAAGCGGCAGCCGCACATGGCGACTACCACTTTTCAAAAAAAGTTAAGAGAACCGGAAGGTTCGAATTAACGGGAGATAACGAAGGTCTGGGCAACCGTCTGGCCACCGGCCGTAACGGAAAGCACATAAGCGCCGGTAGCCATGTCGCCTACACGGAACGGCAGGCGCTGTTCACCGGAGATATTGGAGTAGTTGCGCTCGACAACAACTTTACCCATTGCGTCTACGATGCGGACCATAACGTCGCTCGTTTCTGTGAGATTGAGTTTGATCGTTGCTTCGTCAACCACAGGGTTCGGGAACATTTTAACCGACACAGCGCTGTTGGCATCTTTCACACCGGTAAAGATGTTCGGAATAGACGTTGCTTCTGCGTTGAGTATTTCGCCGCCAGCATTGTTGATCAGCATGGTAACGGCGTGCATTTGCGTTACGTCGTAAGCATTGGGAACGGTATAAGTAGTCTGGTAAGAGAATACCGTGCCGGCAGGATTTGTAGCCGGGGCGCTGTTAGCAGCACCGTTGAAACTGCCAACGATAGCGCGTGCAACGTGGTTGTACACCATTTGTGATGCCGGAACCGTTGTAGGCAGGTTTTCATAACCACCCATTGGGCCATTGCCGCCACCGGAGTAGGCGTTCTTTTGACCCCAGGTAGAGGCAGTACCCGTTACATCATCTTCCGTAAATGCTACGGCTACACGGAAGTCGCCGTTCATCTCTTCGAGGAATTTGAAGTAGCTGGTAACCGTGGCAGTACGGGTCGTAGCATCCCAGTCAACATTCTGGTTGATGGCAACTACAGGCTCCTGCGACATGCGGTCGATGAAGTAGTCTTCGAACTCGAGCGGGTCAACATCACCGTAGGCGCGGTCGATCAGGCCGCTGGGATAACCGCCAACTGCTGCAGATACAGGTCCGTCATAGGCAGCTACTACCATCGGGTCCGCATTGTGTACAGCGATACCGATAAAGTTGTCGTAGTTCTCCGTCAGGAAGTCCATCATAACAGCGCCGCGGGGGCACCACTGGCACCAGGTGCCGGTAGCCTCTTCACCGATAACCTTGCGGCCGGCAACAGGCGTAACGCCTTCAACGCCGGCATTGGCAACATTGTCAGAAGGATCATTGTCGTCGCCTGCGCCATTGATATTTCCAATGGTGATCTGGACGTCATTTACACCCTGGGCAACGGTATAGGGCAGTTCGAAGTCGTAGCTTTCGTCGAACGGCATGTCAACCGTTACTGTCTCCGTCGTAGTGGTCGTGCCATTGGAAACAACGATGTCAAAGGAAGTGACATTTACGAAGCCGGGGTTGTTTACCGTGCCGGTAAGGTACATCTCGCCGCCCGTCCAGAACTTGGCATACTCAAAGTATGTCGGAACTGCGTCGATGTAGCGGCTGAGGCCTACAGCAGCAACGTTTGTTTTCACAACATCGTCCGGAATAACCAGTTTGACATTGTCGATTGCCGCACCGTAGAGCCATCCGCCGTTATCGGAGTACTTCAGTGCGAACAGGACGTTAGCCATGCCGGCATAGTCGGTCACTTCGAAGCCGGAAGGATTGACCCAGAAAGAACGGCCTTTGATGGCTTTGAGCGGTATCCAGTTGGCGCCGCCGTCCGTGGAAGCAAAGCCGTCAAGATTTTCAATGACTCCCTGGTAGGACAGTTTAGCAAAAAACAGGTCGTAGATCAGGAAAAGTTTCTCGCCGGCCTGGGCAGTCAGATCGAACGGAGGCAGAATAACGAGATCGTTCAGTTTGTTGCAGTTACACTTGTCGTCGTTGGTTCCGAGAATATTGCCGGAACCGTTGTTCGGGATCGGAAAAGAGGTGGAAGAAAGTGCAGTGTTTGTACCAACTTTCCAGCCGCCATCCGTAGCAGCAGTTTGTTGTGTCCAGCCGGCCGGAAGTGTTGTTCCGGACTCGAAATCTTCAGACCAAATAACTGTTTGTGCGTTGAGCGCCGTGGCAAATACAACCATGGCAACAGCAAAAAGTAGTTTTTTCAACATAAGGCAGTAATTTAATTGAAATTTTGAATTGATGGGTGCAAATCTACCTATACCCTTGAGTTCTTTAGAATTTTTAGATAAAAATATCTTGAATGGATAAGAATAGCATCTTTGCTGGTTTGCTGTAAAAAATTTGCATGGAACTTACAGTGCCCTGATTTGTTTGTAGGGCAGTATTTTTGCCGCACACATATGTTTTACCGAACGCCCATGCACTTCGAGCCGAAAGACGTTTTCCGAAAACTGGAATTTGACAAGATAACAGACCTGCTTGTAAAGGAGGCACTTACCCCAATGGCAGCGGAGTTGCTGGGGCAATTGTCTCCAAATACTGATTTTGCCGGCATCCAACGCGAATTGAAAGAGACCAGGGAGTTCAAATTAATCCTGGAAAAAAACGACCGGCTGCCGCTCGCGTCCTTCCCCGACATCCGGCACGACCTGAAAATGCTCGAAAAGGAAGGCTATACGCTTCAGGCTGAATCATTTCAGGGTATACTGCTTATCCTGACTATCTCGCGCGATATTTTCCGCTTTTTTGCCGCCGGACCCAAGAAGGAAATTTACCTCAACCTCTATGAGCTGGTGCGTCCGCTTTCTCTGGATGAAGGCCTGATCAAGGCCATCATGGCGGTGTTTGATGAAAAGGGTGATATCCGGCCCGATGCATCGCCCGAACTGATGCGGATACGCCGCGAAACCCAGCAAAAAATCAGGGAACTGGATACCCGGTTCCGGCAGATCATTCAGGAGTACCGCGCTAAAGGCTGGTTGTCAGATACCCCGGAGAGTTTCCGGAACCACCGGCGTGTGCTTTCCGTACCTGCCGAACACAAGCGCAAGATCAAGGGAATCATTCACGACGAGTCGGACACCGGTCGCACCGCATTTATTGAGCCTGAAGCGGTAACGGAGATCAATAACGATCTGTTCGATCTGGAACAGGAGGAACGCAGGGAAATATTCCGCATACTGCGCAACCTGAGCGATACCATCAGGCCTTATGCCGCGCTGATCGGCGATTATGTTGAAATGCTGATCCGCTTTGACTTTATTCAAGCCAAAGCACGTCTGGCCCTTTCCATGCGTGCCAATATGCCGTTGCTGCAAGAGAAGCCAGTCATCAGCATAAAAAAAGGCTATCACCCCCTTTTATATCTCAAGAACAAGCCACTGGGCCGGAAAACGGTCCCCTTCGAACTGAAACTGGATGCCGAAAACCACATGCTTATCCTTTCCGGGCCGAATGCCGGCGGCAAGTCTGTCGCCATGAAATCGGTCGGCCTGTTGCAACTGATGGTACAATGCGGTTTACTCATCCCGGTACATGAATTGAGTGAATTCGGGGTGTTCCGGCAGGTATTCGCCGATATAGGCGACCAGCAGAGCCTCGACGACGACCTGTCGACTTATTCCTCCCGGCTACAGAATGCCCGATTGTTTATTCAAAAGGCCACTCCCCAGACACTGGTGCTGATCGACGAGATGGGCAGCGGTACCGATCCCAAGCCGGGAGGCGCCATCGCAGAAGCCATACTCAGGCAGTTGCACCGCAAAGGGGTGTATGCCGTGATTACAACTCACTACTCCAATCTTAAGGTGTTCGCATTCCGCAATCCGGGCATTTTGAATGCCAATATGTATTTCGACAAGGATACGCTTTCCCCGACTTACGAACTGAAGGTGGGTCGCCCGGGCAGCAGTTATGCTTTTGAAATTGCGGAAAAAAGCGGGCTGCCCAAAGACATCATCGGCTATGCGCGCAACCGGACCGGCCCCGAAACGGCAGTTGACGACATCCTTATAGAATTGCAGCGAGAAAAACAGGAACTGGAAGAAAAACTGCTATCGGTCACCGAAAAGGAGCAATCCCTGGAAAGGTTGATCAAAACCTATGATTCCATGCACCAGGACCTGGATGTCCGGCGCAAACGCCTCAAACTCGATCAAAAAGAGTTCGAATTGAGGCAGAGCGCCAACACCAGCCGGGAGGTCGATAAACTGATCCGGCAACTCAAGGAGGAAAAAAATATCGAACGCGCCAAGGAGGTATCCGCCAAACTCAAAGTGGAGCGCAGTGAAAAAGCCCGTCAGGTCGATGAGGTAAACGCAGAAGTCGTTCGGCTTGAAGAACAAAACGCACCTCAGGCATCCGGCCGGCCCCTGGCAGCAGGCGACTACGCCCGGCTGCGTTCAGGGGGAGCCACCGGGCGTATCGACGAAATCAAGGGTCAAAAAGCCATGCTGACGATGGGCGGCCTTCGCATTACCGTGCCACTCAGGGACCTGTTGCCTGCGGCTGAGCCGATCAGGCAGACTGCCCATGTCACCGCAACAGACCTCCAGTACGTCGCAGGTTTCGATGCCAAGATTGACCTGCGCGGCATGAGCAAGGATGAAGCCATGCGAGTCCTGGAGAAGTTTGTGGATAACGCGCTGCTGTCCAATGCTTCAAGCCTGCGTATCCTGCATGGAAAAGGCGACGGTATCCTGCGCAAGGTCGTGCGACAGAAACTCCGGGAATACGGCGGCAATATCTCCAATGTTTTTCACCCGGAGCAGGACGGCGGAGGCGAAGGCGTAACGATAGTAGAGTTGATGTAACCCTACTTTGGCTGTTCCCAGAGTTCAATTTTATTCCCCTCCGGGTCGAGCAGCCAGGCGAATTTTCCGAATTCTTCCTTTAGCGGCTCGCCGATCAAAGGCACGCCCTCTGTGCGCAATGCAGCGACCAGCGCGTCCAGATCGTCTACCCTGAAGTTGATCATAAACGGGGACTCGGACGGATCGAAATAATCGGTGCCGGATTTAAAGAAACTCAGGACCGAATAGGCCTCGGGGTGCGGATCGTCGCTGAAGTTGAACTGCGCTCCCCAGGTTTCTACGTTTACGCCCAAATGTTTGGCATACCAGTTTCTGGTATTTTCACAGTCGCGACATTTTAGAAAAATGCCGCCGATGCCGATAACACGTTTCATACCTTATTTTTTGTTTGATTTTTGTTCGCCCAAAAGTAATTAATTAATCAAAAAAAACATTTTGTTTATTGGTGAATTTACTTTTTTCGGCCGCGTTAACAATTTCAAAAGCCTGTCAGGCCCAAAACCAACTTTTCTATCTTTGCCCGGCCTCTATGGAGAAAACGCTTGAACAATTCCGCTTGGTCGCCGGCAGATGCCGCGATCTTTTCCTGAAAAAGACCGCCGACTACGGTACGGCCTGGCGGATACTTCGTCCGGCCAGTATCACCGACCAGTTGTATATCAAGGCCCTGCGTATCCGGAGCATAGAAGAAAAAGGTGTGCAGAAAGTGGCTGACAGCGTGGAATCGGAATTTATCGGGCTCGTAAACTACAGCGTGCTCGCACTGATCCAGCTGGAGTTGCCGGAGGATGCCCCCCTTGACCTCGATACCGGCCGTGTCGCCGAACTTTTCGATCAGCATCTTGAGGAAAACCTGCGACTGCTGCAATCCAAAAACCACGATTACGGCGAAGCCTGGCGCCTGATGCGCGTCAGTAGCATGACGGATCTGATTCTTCAAAAGCTGCTGCGCATCAAACAAATAGAAGACAACGCCGGCCAAACACTGGTCTCGGAAGGTCTGGAGGCCAATTTCCGCGACATCATCAACTACGCCGTCTTCGCCCTGATCAGGCTTGGCGAATCGAACACTGAATAACCGACAATACCGAAGTTTTTACTTATCCCTGCTCAATCAACAACAAAGAACAATAACCAGCACATGACGTCTCTTCCTACACTTATTATTTCCTTCGCAATTATCGGTGCTGTGCTTACAGCATGGACCGTATGGGCCAAAAAGCACAATAATGTATTCTGGACCTTTTTGCAGCACTTCTGCGGGGTCTGGTTTGTTTTTTCAGGGCTGGTAAAAGCCGTAGACCCTATCGGAACAGCCTACAAAATGGAAGATTACTTTGTTGCCTTTGAGCAGACATTTTCCGGGCTGAACAATATGTTTGCAGGGTTGGCACCTCTGTTTCCCTGGCTGGCCAAATCGAGCGAGGGGTTTTCGATCTTCATGATTGTGCTTGAGATTGCCCTCGGTGTGATGCTGATGGTGGGATACCACCGTAAGTGGACCAGCTGGCTCTTTTTCCTGATCGTCTTTTTCTTCACGATCCTTACCGGCTTCACTTATCTCACCGGCTTTGTGCCCTCGGAGGCCAATTTTTTTGATTTTGCCAAATGGGGGCCTTATGTCAAAACCCAGATGCGCGTAACTGATTGCGGTTGCTTCGGGGATTTTATCAAACTTGACCCGAAGATATCTTTTTTCAAGGACCTGGGTCTGATGGTTCCTGCCTTGCTCTTTCTGGTTCGCTCCCGCAACATGCATCAGTTGTGGACATCCCGCACCCGTAACATTATTGTCGGCACAGCCACAGTATTATCGCTGATCTGTTGTATACGGAATACCTATTGGGGGCTTCCCATGGTCGATTTCCGGCCTTTCAAGGTGGGCTCCAATGTCCGCGAGCGCAAGGCGCTAGAATCCGAGGCAAAGGTGGATATTCTCGGCTGGGTACTTCGAAACGACAGCCTGAACCAGACCGTTACCTATATGGAGCCCAAGCCCAACGGCTATACCTACGCCAAGGAATATCCCAAAAACCTGGGTTGGAAGGTAGAAGACCAGATACAGACGGACCTTTACGTCGAACAGAACGGCCAAAAAGTGCCTGTGACAAAAACCAAGGTCAGCGAATTCGCCGTGGAAGACGGCGAAAACGGCGAGATCACCGATGATCTTCTGGCGGAGCCGGGCTACAGCCTGATGATCATCGCGTACAAACTCAAAGGGCACCAGCAAATGGAAACAGTCGTTACCCAGGACACTGTATGGGCAACCGACACCATAGTGGTGCGCAAGGATTCCATCCGCCTGCAACGGAGGGTGGCTTCTGTCGACTCCAGAAGCGAAGAACGCCAGGTGTTTATTCCGGATGCCGACTATGCGGAAAAGTTCAGCAAGGAGATCAACCCGCTTGCAGAAGCGGCCATGAAGGCAGGCTGGAAAGTATATGCTATCACGACATACGGCGATGCGGAACCGGCTGTTGATCTGGCCAAACGCACCGGGGCAACATATCCTTTCTACAGAGCGGACGACAAACTATTGAAAACCATCATACGCGCCAACCCGGGAGTTGTGGTATGGAAGGATGGCACTGTGGTTGATATGTACCACCACAGGGATATTCCGACCTTTGAAGCATTGGGCGGAAAATGGAAATAACACCCCATTTTGATACACCCGCATTCAGGAAGTATTTAATTCCTTTGATAAAAAACTAATGGCCAAAAAAGCACCCTTTCCCGGGAAAAAATCCTCCGTACAGGCAGGCTCGTCGACCAAAACGGCTGCGCGGGTACCGGTATCCTTCGAACGTATCCCGGAGTTTTTTCTGCAAAGGGGCCTGATTGCCCTGCTTTTGTTTGCACTGGCGTTTTCGGTCTACCTGAACACCCTGCATCACGGTTTTACGCTTGATGATGAGGCCGTCATCACCGGAAATACCTATACCAAGGCAGGCGTAAAGGGTATTGCAGACATCTTTTCCCACGATTCCTTCCAGGGGTTTCTGCATTCCGAATCAGAAAACAGTGTCGTTGCCGGGGGGCGATACCGCCCGCTTTCCGTCGCCATGTTTGCCGTTGTATGGCAACTTTTTGGCGAAAACCCGTTTGCTTTTCACCTGCTCACGGTATTGTTGTACACCTTAACCTGCCTCGTCCTGTATCAGACCTTATGGTTGCTTTTCAAGGAGCGGCTGGGTGCGCAATACAGTGCGATCCTCACCTTTTTTACCGCCCTGATCTTTTTGCTGCACCCTGTTCACACTGAAGTGGTGGCGAATGTGAAGGGTTGCGACGAGATTTTATCCCTGCTGTTCAGTTTACTGAGCCTTTACTGTGTGCTGCGTCTGATTGATACCCAAAAAGCAATCTGGCAGGCAGTGGCCGGTGCCTGCTTCTTTGCGGCCTGCCTTTCCAAGGAGAATGCCGCAACATTTCTGTTGATTATTCCGCTTGCCGTATACTATTTCAGGAACCCCGGCAACGAGACCCTGAAAAGCAGTGCCCGAAGGCTCGCCGGACTTATGACACCCTTGCTGGTTGCCTTCGCGATATTTTTTGTCATTCGCGGCGTGGTGATCAACTGGCAATACGGCGACGGCGCATCGCTGAGCCTTATGAACAATCCTTTTGTAAAGGCATCGGGTAACAAATGGGTGCCCTTCAGTCTGGGAGAGAAAATGGCAACTATTTTTTACACCCTTGGACTTTATGTAAAACTGCTGTTTTTTCCCCACCCGCTTACCCACGACTATTATCCCCGTCATATAGGGATCATGACGTTCTCCAAAATGGGATCGATGTTTAGCCTGGTGCTCTACATCGTTCTGGCAATTATGGCGGCAAGCGGATTTCAAAAGCGGAACCTTTTGTCTTTCGGCATCCTGTTCTTCCTCATTGCATTGAGCATTGTTTCCAATATATTCTTTCCGGTCGGCACCAATATGAGCGAACGGTTCCTGTTTATGCCGTCGGTCGGCTTTTCAATTGTAGCAGGTTACTTGCTGGTCCGGCTGGTTCAACGCGAAGCAACATGGAAAGGTCTTACTATACCGCTTGCGGTGCTTGGTATCGTCAGCATGCTGTTCATGTTCAAAACGACCATGCGCAATCGCGATTGGGTATCCAACGATGTGCTGTTCTTTAAAGACGTGGAGGTCAGCCAAAACAGCGCAAAAATACTCACCTCCTGTGGCGCGTCGCTATATAGCCGGTCTTTGAATATTTCGGATGCAGGACAACGTCGCGATATGGTCGGTCAGGCCATTTCCTATTTCAACAAGGCCATAAACGTATATCCCAACCATGTTCCGGCCATTTTCTACCGGGGGCTTTGTTATGAATATTTACAGAACCACGAGGAGGCGGTCCGCAACTATGCTGCCGTGACAAGGATCAGTCCGAATTATCCGGTTCGGGTCAACCTGGCCAGGGCGCTGAAGGAAAGCGCCAAACAATACCTGTCGCAAAACAGCCGGGAAACGGCACTTGAGTTTCTGACCCAGTCGTGGGAGGAAAACAACAAAGATGCGGAGACGGCCTGGTTGCTCGGACAAACTGCCCTGGAGGGCAAACGCCCAGATCAGGCTGCCACCTGGCTGGAAAGGGCCATCGCGCTGGACCCGGCCGATGCCCGTTATCTGAATGCACTGAGTACGGCATATCGCGAACTGGGTGACATACCCAAATCCGAAATGTTCAGGCAAAAAGCACTTGATGCCTCCGGAAAGTGAAAATATTGCGGAAAATCAGAGCCGGTTTTTATCGATCATTTCCAACAGGTCGTCTCTGTAGTTTTTTCCGATGGGAAGAAGCTTGGGCTTGTCTTTTTCCTGTACTTCAACCATATTCCCCTCAATGGCGGTGATCTTGTCCATCGCCACGATATAAGAGCGATGTATCCGCTTGAAGCGGCCGTTGGGCAGGCGATCCTCCAGACTTTTCATGGTTTGCAGGGTGATTACCCTGCCGTGCATGAGCCGGATGATGACATAGTCTTTCAGTCCTTCAATATAGATGATGTCGTCGAAATTGACTTTGACGAGTTTTTTGTCGGCTTTTACAAAAAAGAACTCCTGATCCTCGGCGGCATGACCGGGCGCGCCGTCCCGATGCGTCATTTCCGCATGTTCCACGGCTTTGTTGACGGCCTTGACAAACCGCTCCAGAGAGATCGGTTTGAGCAGGTAGTCGAGCGCGTTCAGGTCAAAGCCCTGGATGGCATAATTGGGATATGCGGTAGTGAAGACGACCATTGGAGGCTTCGAAAGCGTTTTGACGAAATCTATGCCCGTCAGTTGAGGCATTTGAATGTCCAGAAACATCAGGTCAATATCGTTGGATTTCAGCGCGTCATTGGCTTCCAGTGCATTGCTGCAGCGTTTTACGAGTTGCAGTTCGGTCATCTGTCCGATGTATGTTTCGAGTACATCAAGGGCCAGTGGTTCGTCGTCTACGATGAGGACTTTTAACATGGTGGAAGGGTTTCAGTTTTGTATCAGGTCAAATAGTATAGATGGACTAAGGTAGGATGTCCTGTGAGAAAAGGCAAAGGATTTTTACCCCGAATATTCAGAATTTGAAATTTAGGTCATTCGGAGGTGCAGGGTCACCGCATAACGGTGGGGTTCATCCTGTACGGTAAGGGTGTGGTTTTCGGGATACAGCAACTCCAGTCGCTGGCGCACATTCGTCAGGCCTATTCCCCCACTGCGCGGGTGATTCTGGCGGGGGATGCGTTCCACCTTGCTGTTTTCAATAAAAAATTCCATGTCTTCACCCGAGACACTCAGCCGCAAACGCACAAATCCGCCGCCTTGTACATGGTGGTTGAGCCCGTGCTTAAAACTGTTTTCCAGGAACGGCACGAAGAGCAGGGGGGCCACCATTTGTTCGCTGATATGGCCGTGTGTGGTGAACCGGATATCTGCTTCTTTCGGCTGGCGCAGGCGCTCAAGGTCAAGATAATTGTGAATATACTGGATTTCCTTGCTGAGCAGCACCCGCCGCTCGTTGCACTCGTAGAGCATATAACGCATGATCTCCGAGAGTTTAAGGACGATATCCGGCGCCTTGTCGCTTTTCTTGAGCGTCAGGGCGTACAGGTTGTTCAAAGTATTGAATAAAAAGTGCGGGTTGATCTGGCTTTTCAGAAAGCGCAGTTCGGATTGCATGGTTTGGGTGAGCAGGGTTTGTTTTTCTGTCTGGTAGCGCCACCAGTCCATGATAACACGGAGCACGGTAGCGAGGATGACGACAAACAGGTTGCCCAGAAACACCCAGAGTTGCGATCCCACCAGTTTTGCCTGGTAAACGGGTTCGTTGTAAAATTTGAGGTAGAAAAAAAGTACTTCAATTGGCGTAACGATGGCACAGGCGCCCAGAACCAGCCCGAAATAAACAAACGCGTGCCGGGCAAGGTAATTGGGGATCAGGTAAAACAGGTTGAGGTAGACAAGAAAGGCATAGAAAAACAACTGGATCAGTTCGTTGGACAAAGCAAACCACATATCCATGCCTTTTTCATGGTCAGTCCACAGCATCAGGCCGAACAGGGCCACCCAGAACAATCCGTGGTACACGGGGCGCCTGTTTATAAAACGGTAAATATTGTCGAGTACGCGCCTGGTCTTCATGCGTTTATTGTCATCTGTACATATTGCAGGTCCTGCGGCCCAAAGCAACAGCAAATGAACCGCACCTTGGCCGGTTTGGTGCATCTTTTTAGATTAAACCCCGGCCAGCAAGGATAAAGCGCTTGTTTGCAGTCTGCCAACTTTCCCCTTACCTTTGCAGCCGCAAAAGACAAAGAAGGGATTATCAATGGTTTATATTACCCGAATCGAACGATTCAACGCCGCCCACAAACTGTGGGTGGACAGCTGGACCCCGGAGCAAAATCTTGAGGTTTTTGGCAAATGTTCCAATAAAAACTGGCACGGTCACAACTACACCCTGCACGTAACGGTCAAAGGACACCCCGACCCTTTGACAGGGTTCATCATCGATGTTAAAAAACTCAGCCTGATCATCAAAGACCAGGTGACGGATCATCTTGACCACAGTAATCTGAACCTGGACGTGGATTTTATTCCAAAGGGCATGCAACCAACAACCGAGAACCTTGTTATGCTCATCTGGCAACGCCTGGATAAAGCCCTGGAGGCATACCCCTGCAACCTCCACGCTATCAAATTATGGGAAACAGAAACGATCTATGCGGAGTACTACGGCGAATGATCGTTGACTTTCCGAAGTATTGATCGTCGGTGGCCACTGCTTTTCGCTTCCTGAAAGCATCAGTATGGCCATCCAAAAATGAACGAAGCAATGGCTTACAAAAAGACCGATCACTACGACGAAGGTCTGACCGACCGCCTTAAATCTACATTTCAGCATATCCTGGCCAGCCTGGGTGAAGACACCTCCCGGGAAGGCATAGCCAAGACGCCGGAGCGGGCCGCCAAGGCGATGCAGTTTCTTACCCAGGGCTACAAACAGGACGCCGCGGCTATCTTGCGTTCGGCAATGTTCCGCGAGGATTACAGCGAAATGGTCCTGGTCAAAGATATCGAAGTGTATTCCCTTTGCGAGCATCACATGTTGCCCTTCTTTGGAAAGGCGCATATCGCCTATATTCCAAACGGCCACATCGTCGGTCTGAGCAAAATCCCGCGTGTGGTCGATGTATATGCACGACGCCTGCAGGTGCAGGAGCGGTTAACGCTCGAAATTCGCGACATCATTTACGAAACGCTGCAACCGCTAGGTGTGGCAGTCGTGATTGAAGCGCGGCACATGTGTATGATGATGCGCGGTGTACAGAAGCAGAACAGTGTCACCACTACATCCGCTTTTGTCGGCGAATTCATCAAATCGGAAACAAGGGGGGAGTTTTTGCGGCTGATTGGCGCCAAACTCCATTAACAGGCGCAATATTTTGAATTCTTGACGGAAATCAGGTTCTTCGCACAGCTTTTTCCGTTTCGTGCGAACTACTCTTCAACTTTTTCCTTTCCTGCTCTGTGCTGTGGCCATGATCTGGTCGGTGCAAAACGATCCTTTTTTTTGGGACTGTGTTCAGCTCGGATCCAAGCACGCGCATCATTTTTACCTGAACGAGCTACACTGGACGCCCCTGCCGCCGGAAATTGACAGCGGGCATCCGCCTGTTTTCGGCTGGTATCTGGCATTCGTTTGGAGCGTTTTTGGAAAAACACTGCCGGCCAGCCACTGGGCTATGCTCCCGTTCATTTTACTGAATACAGGGTTTTTGTTCCGGCTTGGGCGGCTGCTTGGAGGCATCCGGTTTGGGTATTGGCTGGTGCCGTTGGTATTGCTTGATCCGGTTATGGCGGGACAGCATGTCAACGTTGGTCCCGATACCGTTTTGGTTACTTTTTTCCTGATGGCAACGCTGGGGATACTGGAACAGCGAAGAATATGGCTCCTTCTGAGCGTGTTCGGTCTTTGTGCGATCAGCATGCGCGGGATGATGACAGCCGGCGCATTATTCCTCTGGCAAATACTCGTTTCAGGGAAATCATGGGCCGCCTGGCTGAAGCAAAAAGACGTTGCAGCAGTGTTTTCAGCGCTCTTACGTCTGTCGGTCCCTTTTTTGCCCGGATTTCTGTTTGCCGGCTGGTTTTTGTGGTGGCACTGGAGGGCAACCGGCTGGATCGGGTACCACCCCGGGTCGCCCTGGGCGCCTACCTTTGAAAAGGCTGATACAGGCCAATTGCTTCGCAATATCCTGATCGTCGGCTGGCGATGGCTTGATTTCGGACGCGTGTTTGTATGGTTGGTATTGGCCGGATTGATCGGGAAAGCAGCATGGTCCAAACAAAATCTGTTAAAGGATGATATCGTTTTCAGGAATCTCCTGTTGCTGTTGCTTTGTCTGTTGCTCTTCCTTACTCCTTCCTCCATCCTGTTGAAAAATGTGTCGGCGCACCGGTATGTATTGCCCGGCTTTCTGGCGCTCAGTTTTATGACTTTCCGGGTTCTGGCTACCGCTTTGAACAGCACCCGCAACCGCACCGCTATCACTGTTTTTCTGGTTATCGCAATCGCGCTTGGCAACTGCTGGATTTATCCGCGCGGCATTGCGATGGGCTGGGATGCCACACTGGCACACCTGCCTTACCACAGCCTTAGAAACGAAGCCCTGGAATATCTGGATCGGGAAAACATTGATTTTCAAACCGTAGGGTCTGCCTTTCCCAATCTCAATACCGGAGAGAACCTGCTGCTGAACGGCGACGAGCGCCGTTTCGCAGACAAGGACTACGCTACAAACCGGTTTGTGTTTGCCTCCAATGTCTTTAATGATTTTTCGGAGACAGACTATGCCATTTTAAACAAAGACTGGGTCCTGATGAAACGACTCGAAAAGACGGGGGTGTGGATCGAAATTTACAGGCGTAAGGATTGACCTAAGTGCCTGAAAATTGTTATAAAGAGAAAACTAATCATGAAATATTCCATCCTCTATTCGATCTTGACGGTTATGTTAACCCTTTGGGGTTCTTGCACTGGTGTAACTGTAAACCCTGAAGCAGAGACACAGCGACCGGCGCCGGCGCTTGTTTCGGCGCCACTTGTGCAGGGGTTTAAGGATTACTGGTACCAGGGCAAGGCAGAACTCAGTACCTATAATGTTGAACAGGAGCGCTATGGCGAAATACGCAGTGCAGAACAGGTAAATATCTTCGTGACAGAGGATTTTTCGGCGTCGAAACAGGTCAAACTGGATGACCCGGTTAAAGCAGGATCAGACCGGGTGCCGGTATTAAAGCTCAACGCGCTTCGCCGCTTCCACACAGGGATATACGACTACACGCTGATGGAATCTGTTTTTTCTCCCGTTAATGGAAAACCATCCCTGAAAGCAACCTACAGCGTGATCGACTGGTGTGGCCAGGTGTTCAGTCAGTTCAACCATCGCGAAAACGGCTATCGGGCAAGACTCTTCTCCTATTTTGAAAGCGAGGGCGACACGGATGTTCGCCTGGAGCAGGCCATGCTTGAAGATGAACTGTGGACGCGGCTGCGGATAAACCCCGCCACCCTTCCGACCGGAAAGGTTACCTTGATTCCTTCACCCTTTTTCTTTCGTTTCCGGCATATCCCCTATCAGACATACCCTGCTGAGGTGAGTATAAAGGCGGCGGGAAATGAAAGTGAGCTTCGGGTGACTTACTCAACCCTTCCGCGCAGCCTGTCCATACGGTATGAAACGGCGTTTCCGCACCGGATACTCGGATGGGAAGAACTGGACAACGGACATGTATTGAGCAAAGGCGTTCTAAAATCGAGCATTATGACCGATTATTGGTCGCGTCATGATAATGCTTCAGAAAACCTTCGCGATTCGTTAAAGTTGGTGTTTTGAAACCGTTAATTTTGTCTTCCGAAAAATATTTGGACAGTATAGGGCTTTTAGCCCCTAATGTTTGGGTAATATATCACAATGGCGATGCATCTTTTTTTTCCATGCCGGAAAAAATCTAAATTGCCGCGCCAACGTTCAATACGCTTAATCGTCTAAGCCCTATTCAGTTTATGCAAATTATTGTCCGTACTCTGCTCCCCATCTTAACCGCCTTCACTTTTTGCATCTCTCTCGGGGCGCAGGACTGTTCAAAGGCAGTAGTAGAAAACAAAAAAATCTCCGGAATCCAAATTGCCCGTTCATCGTCGCTCACCATTGTCGTGCGGGGAAGTTACAACTACGCTATCGAATTCTTCACAGATGAAAAAGGCATATTTGCCAGAATGACCTCGGTCGGTGGTATTGAGTTTAATCAGGACGACCAGGTAGTTTTTGTAGATGCCGGCGGTCGCGAGCAGGCATACAAATTTATCGGTATGGATGAAGTGGTGCCGGCTGCCGTCCCAACGCACCGGAACAACCTCCGGCTCGACCTCGATGCCCTGGAGTGGCTGTCGGGCGCTACCATCAGCGGCGTTAACTTTATCAATTTCGTCGACCGGCAGAAATACAAGTTCACGATCAACCCTAACCGCCAGTCCGAGTTCAAAACACTGGCCAGTTGTTTCAATGCCCTGATCGAGCGCGATGCGGTAAAGGATACACCCGGGGCAGCCGTTACGCTTCCCGGCAAATCAAACGAAGCCACCGGCACAAAAGGCGCCAAGCCTGCCGGAGGATCTAATAAAAATGCCGGAAGCGGGGGCGCCGTAAGCGACAACGAAGTAACCAACCTGCGTGCCGAACTGGAAAAAACAAAAGACAACCTGCGCAAGGAAATCCAGGCCGAAAAGGAACGGGCCGATGCTATCAAAGCACAGCTCCAACAGGAAGTAGCGGCTGCCCGCGATGCTGCAAACCAGAAAAAACTGGAATATGCGAATGAAGTACTCGAAGCGCGCAAGAGCAGTCTCGCAGAAATAGAAAAAGCCAAGGCAGATGCCCAGGCTATTATATCACAAAACCGATCCAAAGCCGACTCTGCCGTTTCCAAAATAACGCTGAGCGTGGACGAGGCTCGTCGGCAAGCCGGAGAGGAGATTCAGAAGGCCAGATTGGCTTCGGCTGAAGAGGTGAAAAAGGCGCGTGAAAATGCGGCACAGGAAATATCCAATATCAAGGAACGGCTCGATCAGGCAAAACTGCAGTACAGCGACGAGATCGCCACGGCACGCTCCAATGCCGATGAGGAACTCAAGCGGATTCGCGATGAAAATGCGCGTGTTGTTGCCGAAGCCCGGGAGCGCGCCAAGATGGAGCAGAACAAAACCACGGAAGACGTGGTCTCTACCAAAAAATCGGCGGCTGATCAAATCCTCAAGGCCCGTGAAGATGCTGCCAACGAGATTGCCAATATTCGCGAGAACTCGGTAATGGAAAAGCAGCGACTGGCTACAGAACTCGCGGAAAGCCGCCGAAAGGCTGCCGAGGAAAGGGCATTGGTTCAACAAAACAGCACTTCGGAAATCGCCGAAATACGCGAAAATGTGGCCAAACAGAGAGAAGCCAGCGCGTTGGAGGTAGCAGAATCGAAGAAGCGTGCTGCCGAAGAGATCGAACGCACCCGCAATGAAGTAGTCGATCAGCAGGAAAAGGCAAAAGCGGAAAAAGCGGAGATCGCCAAACAAGTGGTTGAGAGCAAGCAAAAAGCCGCCCAAACCGTCCAGCAGGTGCAGGAAGAAGCAACGAAAGCCATTGCCGATGTACAGGCGCGCGCCAAGGGCCAACGCGATTCTATTGCTGCGCAGGTTTTGGTTTCCCGGAAAAAGGCTGAAGAAGAAATTGCCCGAATTCAGGAGGAGCTCGCCAAATCCATCGCTGCTGCCAAAGAGCAGGAAGCCAAAATCAAGCAACAAAGCGCCGAGGAGGTGCTGGCAGCCCGCGAACGCAGCCAGCAGGAGGTCATCAGAGCCCAGGAAGAAGCGCGTTCCAAGGTGCTGGATGCCAACTCCAAGGCGGATGTCGCCCAGAAACTATATGCCGATGAGGTGGCAAACTCCAAAATGACAGCCGACGAGCGCATCAAACAAATACAGGCCGAGGCAGCCAATGCCGTACTGGAAGCCAAGAAAAAGCAACAGGAAACCGTAAGTGCCAGTTCACAGGAGGTCGTCGCTTCAAGGGAAAAAGCCGCCGCCGAAATAGCGGCTGCCCGCGAAAATGCGGCGAAAGAGGTCGCTGCTGCACGCGAGGCGCAGGTGCGTGCGCAACAGGAGAGCGCCAATGCCGTAGCGGAAGCCAAAAGACAAAGCTCCCAGGCTATCCTGAGTATCAAAACAGCAGAGGCAGATAGCGTGCGCATCGCGCGGGAAGCCAGTTCGCGAGAAAGGCAACGGCTCGCCAACGATGTCGCCGCCGCGCGCGAAAAAGCAGCATCGGAAATTGCTGCGGCCAATCAGCAGGCCGCCAACGATGTGAAGGCTGCACGCGAAAACGCCGCCCGGGAAAAACAGCTCAGCGCCGAAACCGTGGGCAAGGCCAAGCAGGATGCCGCAGACCAGGTTGCTTCTGCCCGCGAAAATGCCGCAAAGGAAGTAGCGGCCGCCAAACAACAGGCTATTGAAGCGATTTCACTGGCCAAGAAAGAAGCCGACGATAAAAAAGCAGGGTTTGCGAAGGACGTTGCCGACGCCCAGGAACGCGCCCGAAAGGAAATTACCGATACCCGCGCTCAAGCCGCTACGGAGGTGGCCAATGCCCGACGTGAAGCAGAAGAAAAACGTCGTCAATACGCCGAAGAGACCGCTGACGCACGCAAAAAAGCGGCAGAAGAGGTTGGGCTGGCCCAAAAAGAAGCGGCCGAGGCCGTTCAGAAGGCCCGGCAGGAATCGGCTGCAAACATAGCTCAAACCCGGGAAAACGAATCCAAGGCCCTTTCTGACCTGAAGGCTCAGGTTGCGGCCGAAGTGGCCAAAGTGAAAAGCGATGCCGCTCAGGTTGTTGCAGGTGAAAACAAGAAAGCAGAAGACGCCAGACAAATGCAAGCCGTCGAGGCGCAAAAACTTGCCCAATTAAGGGAGGAGGTGAAAAAAGTCGAAGAAGACCTGAAAAAACTCAAGGAGGAGGCCGAAAAAGTAAAGAAGAAGGACTGACTCCGGTCTGTTTACAATCTAAGGCATTTTTTCCAGTATGATGGATAATGCCTCCGGTATGGAGATATCCTGTTCGATTCTGATCGCCGGGCAAGGGAGCGCCGACAACCAGCGGAGCTCGCTTGCCCGGCTTCTTATATTGCCGTCAGCCGTATCATAGGCGGCAGCCCATTGCATAAATTTTTCAAAAACAACATGCAGGTCGCCGCCGGGGGCAATCTGCGCAGCGCCATAGCGATCTGTCTCCCGCTGCCGGATACGCTCCAGCCTGGTTTCGACAGGCAACCAGGCATAAACCACCAGGTCAAAATCGGTGATAAACGTATCCCCCCAGCCGCATAATGCACCGGAAAGCACCCACTTGTCTGTCTGATTCAAATCATTTTGCAACAGGGTGCGCCGGTGCTCTGTGTTGCGTTTGCGCCGGTATGGCAGCGCATCGTTGGTAAACCAGTAATAATCATCCGTATCAAAATGGGTAAAGCCCAGGCGTTCTGCCAGGGCTTTACCTAAAGTTGTGACGCCGGAACCCGGCGCACCGAGAATATGGATGTGTTTCCAGGGCTGCATGTCGATCTATTCGCCCTTTCTGAAGCGATAGGAGTACAGGTCCGGTTCACCGTCGTAGTATCCGTCCAGCACAAGGCTGTTGTACGCGTTTTTGATGGCATCTATCGCCTCTGCTGCAGAAGAAACACGGTTGCCGTTTACACTGGAAATCACGAATCCCGGCTGCATATTGGTATTGTAAATGATACTTCCCCGTCGGACGCTGGTTACAAGGGCGCCCTGTATCCGCATTTTTTTCTCCTCGTCTTCCGACAGGTCGCGCAATTCCATCCCGAGGTTGTTTTCCAGTTCATCACCGCGTACCCGGGCAATTGCTATCGAGTTGTTGATATCTTTCAGGGTGATCCTGATCCGCGATTTTTTACCGGAACGCCAATACTCGATGTACACCTTTTCGCCGGGACGCAGTCGCCCGATGTACTCCTGCAATTCTGAAAGCCTTTTGATTCGTGTGTTGTTGAGCCCGATGATGACATCTCCAACTTTCAGTCCGGCATCTTCTGCTGCGCCTTTGAGCATGATCCGGTTGATATATACGCCTTCTGCATTTGGCAGCCCGATTTCCCTGGCCGTTTCGCTGTCCAGGTCCTGTATACTCACCCCCAGGTAGGCGCGTTGCACCTGACCGTATTCGCGCAGGTCGCGGATGACCTTTTGCACGAGGTTGGAAGGCACAGCAAAGGAATAGCCCTCGTAACTGCCTGATTCAGTGATGATCGCCGTATTGATGCCGATCAACTCACCTGCGGTGTTGACCAGTGCCCCGCCGCTGTTGCCGGGATTGACGGCTGCATCGGTCTGGATAAAGGATTCAATGCTTGCCCCGCCGCCCAAGATATTGATATTCCGGCCTTTGGCGCTGATGATGCCGGCTGTGACGGTACTCTCCAGGTTAAACGGATTCCCTACGGCAAGTACCCACTCGCCGATACGTACGGAGTCGCTGTTCCCGAAAACAATGAAAGGCAGGTTGGCTTCATCAATTTTAAGCAGGGTAATATCCGTGGAAGGGTCTGATCCGATCACTTTGGCCTTGTACTCACGTTTGTCTGCGAGCGTAACCTTGATGTCGGTGCTGCGTTCCACCACGTGGTGGTTGGTCACAATATAACCGTCGGGCGTCATAATTACGCCGGATCCGGAGGAACCGGTGATGGTGCCGCCGCCCCAGATACCGCTACCCGATTCCTGCAAAGCGCGGATGTTGACAACCGCAGGCGTCACAATTTCGGCCGACTCAATAAAGTTTGTCGGTGCAGAGGATTGAAAGGAGTTGGTAGACCGGGCATTGAACAATTTATCGACCAAACCGGTATACCGAACCTCTCCTTCTTCGTTTTCCCAAACGACACGATTGGAGTGTGCAATCCTGCTGTAAACAAAAACAGACAACAGTGAGCTCGTACATGAGACGAGTAGAATCAACAGATAATTTTTCATTGAGTGAAACCGGTTATTTTCGTGGGTAAACAGGTGTTAACGAAAACGCAGTCTGTCCGATTTTAGTTTGAAAAGACAAAATCTCTGCCGAAAAGTTGGAAACAAAAGTCGTAAGCCATTCGTTTGCATCCAAAATTAATATAGCCGACAATCAATTTTAAAGGATCGCAAGCAAAAATCACATGGAATTCTGGAAATATCAAGGCGCAGGCAACGACTTCATCATGGTCGACCAGCGAAGTCAGCAGTGGCTCAGACGGGAACACACGGAACAAATTGCCGCACTTTGCGACCGGCGTTTTGGCATCGGCGCCGATGGGCTGATCCTGCTGGAGCAACATGCCGACTTCGATTTCGAGATGATCTATTTCAATGCAGACGGCCGGGAAAGCACCATGTGCGGCAACGGAGGGCGATGTATTGCCGCATTTGCATTCGACAGGGGTATTCTTCGGGACAGCAACCACTACCATTTTCTGGCGATAGACGGACCGCATGAAGCATTTGTCTTGCACCCGGATGTACCGGGCCAACAGAATCTTGCCGACAAGGGATTTTATCATGTAGTCCTGAAAATGCAGGACGTCGGCAATATTCAACAGGAAGATGCCGTGTTTATCCTCAATACCGGTTCTCCGCACTACGTGCGCTTTGTAGATGACACAGCACATTTGGACATGCGCCATGAAGGCCGGTCTGTGCGGTACTCAGATCGTTTTAAGAAAGAAGGCATCAATGTTAACTTTGTTGCGATCCTGCCCGGAGGAAGGTTGAAAATCAGAACGTACGAGCGCGGTGTGGAAGATGAAACGCTGGCTTGCGGCACAGGCGTAACGGCTGCAGCACTGGCTTATGCTGTTTTCAATGATGTGGAATGCCCTGATGGCGGCGTTTCCGTGGAAGCGCTGGGCGGCGACCTGAGGGTGAGTTACAAACCCGGCGCCCGTACGGGCGAATTCACAGATATCTGGTTAAAAGGTCCCGCAAAACGGGTATTTTCGGGAAATATTGATCCGGCTCAGCCACTCACCTTGCGCTTCTAACATACATATTTATCCAAACAAACACGACATAGATGGTCAGGTTTACATTCTCCTCTTTGTTTTTTCTTGTTGCTTTTTCTCTGTTCGCTCAACCGGATATACCGGCGGGGGTAAATGAGAAAGTCACCGAAGCACGGGCTTCGCTCCTCGCCGCCTTCCTGAACAACGACCAGGCAGAGGCCGCCGTCTGGCAGGATTCACTCATGCTTCTGGAAGACAGCATGCATGTCGGTCTGGTTTGGGACGAGCGGTGGCTGCTCTATTACTGGGAAGGTACGTATGGCAATCTGTTCGATGAAATCGTGCGATTCGACGAGATGGAACGACTCGCCCTGGGCAACAAAAAAATGCCTGCGCCCGACAGTCTGTTCACCTGGCTCGATCGCGTTTTGTACGAGCAGCGCTTCAACCTGTACGAGCATATCAGCCGCGGTTTTTTGTCTGAAGAAGAAAAGCAGTTTGCCCTGATCGAACTGGATTATTTGCTCCGGCTGAACCAGGTGGAAAAAACCACCGGCGAATGGAACAAGCGCCTGGATGCATTTGTGCACCTCCATCCCGATTCCCGCTTTAACCCGTACATCCGCTCGAATTTGTACACGGAAGGTACGTCCACACCCGTTCAGGTGAGAAGAGATCGGGGCTTTACCCTCGATGTGCTGTTTGCCAGCGGCCGCTGGCAGGGAGAGGAACTGGAAAGAACCCTCGGCTCGCCGTATGGATTCGAGGTCGGGCTTGCCTACTGGGTAAAGCGCTGGAATCTTGGACTGCGGTGTACGTTCGGTTGGCAAAAGTTATCGCAACCGATCTTTCAGGATGGTTTCGAGTGGCCCAAATACGACCCGAGCGTATTGATCGTCCCCACGCTGGAAGTGGGTTACGATATATTCAACAACCGAAGTTTCAGACTATTTCCTTCGGCTTGTGCAGGTTTCAGTATCCTCAAGCCACCCGGTACCGACGAACAGGAGGACAACCCGCAGCCGGACTATTACTCCGATTTCTTTTTTGCCCGTGGTTTTCTGGGCGCCGCCTGTACAGCCGATGTAAAACTTAAATATTTCGACGGTTACGACCTGGCAGGACAGACAGACAACTCTTATATCAGTGCCCGCATACGTGTTGGATACAACTGGCTGAACTGGGACAATGAAAATCCGCAGTTGCTGGGCAATATGTTTTATTTTGCTGTCGGAATAAACCTATTCAGCCATACCATTAAGTAAGCCGTTCAGAACATCTCAGGATATGCCCGATACTTCATTTTCCACAGCGCCTTTCGACTGGCTTTCCGACCTGGGCCCGGCGTTCGCCGCCCAGGAATCCTGGATGAATGGCAGTTACGACAACCAGGTCATGTTCCACCTGGTATACAAACCGGAAGGACCCTTTGCCATAGCCTGTGGCGCCGGGCTGCTTGCCGAGCATGTGCGACGTTTCCGGTTCTCGTTTGACGTAATCAGCCACTTGGGACACATCACCGATGCACGCGGGCGGTCTGTTTTCCAGGAAAGTTACCTGAACCATTTGCAGCGTTTGCGGCTGAGGGTGCAGGTGAATGTCGCTCCGGAAGGTATGCTACTGCTGCCCGGCGAGCCGCTGATGATCGTGCAGGGTCCGCTGGGCCAGATACAATTGCTGCAAAGTGCCTTTAATCGCCTGGTATGGGAATCGTCGCACTGGGCGACGATGGCAGCCTCCAGCCGCTGGAAAGCGGGAAAATGGAAAGAAGAAGACACCCCGGCCGCACCGGCCTATCCATTTAATCCGGGTGGCTGGAAGATACGAGCATCCTACATAGGCGGCGCTTCAGCGGACGAGATACTGAGCAATGTGGGGAAAAACATGCGGGAGCCGTTCAAAGGAGAAGGCCTGGTCCGGATCGAACAGGCCCCGGGGGAACCCCTGGTCCAGATTCGCCGGCTTTTTAAGAGCAATAAACCCCTGGGCGATGTCTGGTTGACCCAGGCACATGAAGAGGTGGCCAGTGTAAGCAGAACAAAGGCGACTTTCCGGGATAGCGTGACCGGCAAGCCGCTTGAAGTGCAGATGACCCGTTTTCAGAATATCTACCAGCCGGTACTGGTCAAAGGACATCCGGTGCTGGCACCGCCACGCCTGGGTTACCTTCGTCAGCGTATGTTGAAACAAACAGAGGCTTTTCACCACGAAGATTTAAAGACTTACCCGCACGGCTGGTATATGTAGCGCAGACTCATTCGGATGAAGCACCCAGTGCTTTTTTATATACGTCCAGACAGCGCTCGCGTGCAAATCGGTGGTCGACAATTGGCGCCGGATAAGCCGGCGTTCCGAACTCGGGCACCCATTTCCGGATGTATTTGTATTCTGGATCAAATTTTTTGGTTTGTTCTGCCGGGTTGAATATCCGGAAATACGGCGCTGCATCGGTGCCGCAACCTGCGGCCCATTGCCAGCCGCCGGAATTGCTGGCCAGGTCGAAATCGAGCAGTTTTTGGGCAAAATATGCCTCACCGAGACGCCAGTCGATCAGCAGGTGCTTGGTCAGGAAACTGGCGACAATCATGCGCACCCGGTTGTGCATATAACCCGTGGCGTTCAATTCCCGCATACCGGCATCCACAATGGGGTATCCCGTGCGGCCTTTGCACCACTTGTCAAAATCATCGGGCGCTTGTCGCCATTTAATCCGGTCGTAGGCCGGTTTGAAGGCGCGGTCTGCCACATGGGGAAAATGGGCCAATATCTGGCTGTAGAAATCCCGCCAGATCAATTCGTTGAGATAAGTGGCGTTCAGGGATTGGGCATGGCGGGCCTTCTCCCGAATGCTGATGGTACCGAAGCGAAAATGAACGCCGAGACGGGAGGTGCCCTCGACAGCAGGGAAATTGCGTGTTTTGTCGTAGTTCTTTATCAGGCCCCGGGTCACGGTCGTGGAGGGAAAGGGAATACCTGCCGGTTCAAAACCCATATTTTCCAGTGAAGGCAAGGATAATGGAGAGGTTTTGAAAAAGTTGGAAAAGTGCCTGGCACTGGGATAGGATTTCAGGTAAAAAGAGGTTGACCCGTTTTCGTCGGGAGGTGTTTTTTTCGAGTCCAGTTTTTCGAGCCATCGCCTGCTGTAGGGGGTAAAAACCGTGTAGGGCGTTCCATCGCTTTTCAGCACCTCGTCTTTTTCAAAGATCACGTGATCCTTGAAGGTGTGGAACGGGATGTTTTTCGCTTTGAGTAGTTCATGTATGGCCGTATCCCGTTCTGTTGCATACGGCTCGTAGTCGCGGTTGGTATACACCGAAGCGACGTTGAATTCCTGCAGGATATCCGGCCATACCTCTTCCGGTTTACCATACCGCACCAACAGAGATGCGCCCATCTCTTCCAGTTGCCGTTTCATCTCGCTGATATTCTGATGGATAAATTCGACACGGGGATCTTTTTTGACTACCAGGTCGTCGAGGATATTCCGGTCGAAAATAAAAACCGGAAGCACAGGATGCGGGCCTCTCAGCGCGTGGTACAGCCCGGCATTGTCGTTGAGACGCAGGTCGCGGCGGTGCCAGAAAACAGAAACAGGTGTGGACATGGGTGGCTGGATTGTTCCGCCGGGAAACACATGCCGGGCAAAAAAGGTTGCCGGATGCTCAGCGGATCACCACTTCCTTGATGTATGCCTCTCCCATTTCGTCGTTGATCAGGCTGATGATCTTGTCTTTGGAATAGGAAAGTTCGTGTTTCAGCGGGGCCGAAAGGATGGTGAGATACAACACGTTTTTGCGGACGGCCACGTTGGAAGTATAGGTCGAGATGGTTTTCCCCATCAATTTTTCCCACAGCATTTTTACCCTTGTTTCGTCAAGGTGCGGCTTCAACTTAAACTCCTTCAACATGTCCTGCATGGCGTCATGCAGGTTATTGTCGTTTTTCTTTCTCATCGTCCCGGCTGTTTGTAGAGGTGACTGGCGCTGCTTCGGCAAATATAAGACTCCCGTTCAATATCCGTCTACTAAACCCAACTCACTCCCTTTCGCAGCCAGCCAAGCGTATCCGCTTCGGGGCTTTCGGGTTCGGGCTGGAAATTGTAGGCCCAATGCGCCACCGGGGGCATGCTCATCAGGATGGACTCCACGCGGCCGTTGGTTTCCAGTCCGAATTTAGTGCCCCGGTCCCAAACGAGGTTAAATTCCACATAGCGGCCGCGGCGCAACATCTGCCAGCGTTTTTCCGGCTCGCCCCAGGGGCGGTCGGCGGCGCGGCGCAGCAGTTCTGTGTACACCGGCGCAAAGGTTTGTCCTACCGCCAATACAAAATCAAACAGATTTTCCTGGGAAAGGCCTGTTTTTTCATCCAAATAGTCAAAAAAGATGCCGCCGATGCCCCTGGTTTCATTGCGGTGTCGCAGAAAAAAATAATCGTCGGCCTGCTGCTTGAAGTCGGGATAAAAACGCGCGTCGAACCTGTCGCAGACAGACTTCAATTGCTCGTGAAAAAAACGCGCGTCTTCCGGAACCACATAATGCGGCGTCAGATCGATGCCGCCTCCAAACCACCAGCGACCGTTACCGGTCTCGAAATACCGGACATTCATGTGGATGATCGGAGCCATCGGCGAATGCGGGTGCAACACGATCGAAACCCCCGTGGCGAAAAAGTCGGTTGGAGGTAATTGCATATTTCGGGCAACCATTTCCGGCAGCGGGCCGTGTACGGCGCTGAACATGACGCCTCCTTTCTCCACGATTTTTCCTTCCAGCACCCGGCTCCGCCCTCCCCCACCCTCCGGGCGTATCCAGTTGTCTTCCAGAAACTTGCCTGCCCCGTCGGCGGCTTCGAGTTGGCGACAGATGTCATCTTGCAGGGCTTGAAACTGTGCTGATATGTATTCTTTGGCGTGCATGACTACTTTTGTTCATTCAACGGAAAGCAAAGGTCTTTTTCCTTTTTAATTACGGCGAATAAAACTGTAAAGGAAATTTTAACTGAGTAACATGAAACTAGCATCATCCGAATTGATTCTGAATCCCGATGGAAGCATCTACCACCTGAACCTGCATCCGGAGCAGGTCGCCCCGATCATTATTACCGTCGGCGACCCTGACAGGGTACCCAGGGTGAGCCGTTATTTTGACAAAGTGGAACACCGGGTTCAAAAGCGCGAATTCGTGACGCATACCGGCTGGCTGGGCAAACGGCGTCTGAGCGTTGTATCTACGGGCATAGGCGCAGACAATGTAGATATCGTCATGAATGAAATGGACGCGCTGTTCAACATTGATCTGGTTACCCGGCAAGTCAGAAACCCACCCCGGCAACTCACCTTTGTTCGCATCGGTACTTCCGGCGGCATACAGCCAGATATCGGAGCGGATGACCTCCTGGTTTCTTCGGCAGCATTCGGGCTGGACGGACTGCTGCGCTTTTATGATTTCCCTGAATTGTGGGAGAATGAATGGGTCGACGCGTTCCATAAGGCAATGGAAGTCTCGGGCGAGTGGCCGAGCCTGCCTTATTTCGCCCATGCGGATCAGGGTTTCGTACAGGCCTGTACCAAAAACTTTGTAAGGGGAATCACTGCAACCAATTCGGGATTTTACGGTCCGCAGGGGCGACAATTGCGGGCAGGCATCAGTCGCCCGGGACTGATCGGCGCCCTGCAACAATTTGAATTCCGGGGCAAACAAATAACCAATCTGGAGATGGAAACGGCTGCGATTTACGGTTTGGCCCAACTGTTGGGGCACCGCGCCATATCGTTCAACGCCATACTGGCCAATCGGGCAAACGGAACATTCAGCGTCGACCCTCATAAAACGGAGCAACACCTGATTGAGCAGGTGCTGGAAAATATTTTGACATTCAATTAAACCAAAGGCCCTATTTTCACCGGTAAATCAAGTTTACTTTAAATCTAAAATGCTGATTATGAAAACGCTTTTTTTCTCTTTCAGGCCCGGCACCCTTTTTCTCACCCTGGGGCTTCTGTTCTTCTCGGTTTCCACGACCATGCAGTCCTGTGCGGCCACTTTCGATCAGGTTGGCCTGGATAATATTACCAATCTCGGCGGCAGGCTCACCGACCTGATGGCCAAGGCAAAGGAACCCTATGGCAAACATGCCGATGCCGTTGGCAAGTTGATGACAGAACTGGGTCAGGCAGCCGACCACGCCGCCACACAGAAAAAGAACATGGAGATCGCCAACTCATGGAATATCTTGAAAAACGATCTGGCCATGCCGTTTTTTGATCGCTGGAAAGAAAAAGGCGTCCTGGGCAACGATTATATCAAGGAAGCAGTAGGTCAGGTTGGAAAAAGCATCGATGCGATTAAAAAAGCGGAACTGGCGAAGAAGAAGTAATTGCCGGAATGGATTTTGATTGCTACCCATTTATGCCGGATGACGGATCTTTTCACATTCAAAAAATTACAATACCATGCCAGATAAGAAAAGCAATATAAAAACCGCACTCGACGGCCTGGACGATCAGGTAGTGGACATCGTCGGCAATTACGTAAAGCGCCGTCGCCAGCACTATGAAGAGGCGGCAAAAGCGCTTCATGCCAACCTCAAGGAAGACGCTGCCCGGTATGCCATCATGCTGGCCGACCAGCAAATAACCCGGGAAGATTTTGACATGCTGATGAAAGGGCGTTTGGCTCAACTGAAAATCGAACTGCTCTCCGAGATGTCTATTTCCAAGACCAAATTTGAAGGTATCGCGGGTGATGTTTTAAAACTGACCGTTAATACGCTGTTGGTTGCTATTTGAACCTTCTGCAGCCATTGGATTCGAACAGCCCTGCGATTTGCCGGGCTGTTCGTGTTTTTTCATGTGGTTTCTACTCTCCGCCGTTTTCAGCAAGCCCTGTCGGAAGTCGGGTCCAGCGGAGATTCAACCATGTCACCCCGAAACCCCGTTCCCACATACTCATTTCCCCAATCCGCCGTTATGTTCCTTTTACACCACACCTTCGCCTGAAATCCATGCAACAAAAAATGGATATGGAGGCGCTCGACCAGTTTATCCGGTCTGAAAGCGCTTTCCTTGAAAAACTCAACGCCGTAACCGCCAAAGTCATCGTGGGCCAGGGCGCCATGCTCAACCGCCTGCTGGTCGGATTACTGACCAAGGGACACATCCTGCTGGAAGGCATGCCGGGACTTGCCAAAACGCTGGCTATCAAAACGCTGGCTGATGCGGTGGACGCCAAATTCAGCCGCATACAGTTTACGCCGGACCTGCTGCCTGCCGATGTCGTCGGGACAACCATTTACAACCCCTCGCTGTCGCAATTTACCGTCCGGCAAGGTCCGATCTTTGCCAATTTCGTTTTGGCAGATGAAATAAACCGTGCACCGGCAAAGGTCCAGAGCGCGCTGCTGGAGGCCATGCAGGAGCGACAGGTGACCATCGGCACCCAGACTTTTCCGCTGGAGGAGCCATTCCTCGTACTGGCTACCCAGAACCCAATCGAGCAGGAAGGCACCTATCCCCTGCCGGAAGCGCAGGCCGACCGTTTTTTGCTGAAGGTCAAAATCGGGTATCCTTCTCTCGAGGAAGAAAGAAGCATCATACGGCGCAACCTTAATGACGAAACGCCCGAAATAACCAAAGTTCTGAGCGTCGATACACTGCTGAAGGCCAGGCAAGCGGTGAAGAAAATCTACCTGGACGAGAAGATCGAACAATACATCCTCGAGATCGTATTCGCCACCCGCTATCCCGCCCAGTACGGGATGGAAAACCTGGCGCCGCTGATCAATTACGGCGCCTCGCCCAGGGCAAGTATCGCATTGTCCAAGGCCGCGCGCGCCATGGCGTTTATCAACCGTCGCGGGTACGTTACCCCCGATGATGTTCGGGCGATATGCCCCGATGTGCTCCGCCACCGCATCGGACTTACATTCGAAGCTGAAGCCGAGAATATCAGCCAGGAAGATATTATCGAAAAGATACTGGCTACCATCGTGATCCCTTAATCGTTTTTCAAACCGGCATTCGAATCTCAATATGGATACTGCTGAACTGCTGAAAAAAGTGCGCCGCATCGAAATCAAGACACGCGGACTGAGCAGCCACCTGTTTTCAGGCGGTTACCACAGCGCCTTTAAAGGCAGAGGGATGTCGTTCAGCGAAGTGCGACTGTATTATCCGGGCGACGATGTGCGGGCTATCGATTGGAATGTGACGGCCCGCACGGGAGAGCCGTTTATCAAGGTATTCGATGAAGAAAGGGAAAACACGGTCATGCTGCTCGTCGATGTCAGCGGCTCGGCGGTGTTTGGCAGCCACAACCAGTTCAAAGCGGAATACCTGACGGAATTGTGCGCCGTACTGGCGTTCTCCGCCATTGCCAACAATGACAAGGTCGGGGTGATGTTGTTTTCAGACCGGATCGAACTGTATATACCGCCGAAAAAGGGCAAGCAACACATCCTGCGCATCATTCGGGAAGTATTGAACATCAAACCTGTCGGTAAAAAAACCGAGTTGGGCGATGCGCTTCGGTATATCCACAACGGCCTGAAAAAACGCTGCGTTTGTTTCGTTTTATCCGACTTCCTCGCGGAGGGTTATGAAGAAGCGCTGCGCGTACTGGCCAGGCAGCACGATTGCGTCGGCATCCATTGCTGGGACCCCCTGGAGCGGGATCTGCCCGATGTGGGGGTGCTGCGTGTTGCCGATGCAGAATCGGGTGAACAAATATGGGTAGACACCACCAGCAACCAACTCCGGCGGCAATACTGGTATTCCTTTGAATCACATACCGCCGCGACACAGGCCCTGTTCCGGCGTGCCGGCGCCGATTTTTTGAGCATCGGCACCCATCAACCCTACATACACGCATTGTTACAATTCTTTGCCCGGCGATCAAGGATCGTTTCACACGGGTAGTTTTTCAGCATGAAAAAAAGTATCCGGCAACATAAAAGCAGCAAAACACATGGTTCGTTGTACAAACGACTGGTCTTTGGACTGCTTTTTTTTATGGCAAACCTGGCGGTCTCGACTGCACAGGCGTCAGCCATTGTTGCCCTGCGTCCTGACCGTATCGAAGCCGGCGATACCACGATGTTGTGGGTCATGGTATCGGGGGTGCAGGCAGCGCCTGGCCAGGTTGATTTCGGCGCCTGGGCAGGCATCATACCGCTTAACAACGTCATGTCGCGATCTGACAAGTGGCGGCGTGTCAACCAGCAATGGGTTCGCCAGTATGCCCTGATCGTTTTCGACAGCAGTACGCTGGAGTTGCCGGCGTTGACCGTGCGGCTTGCCATCGGTGACCCGCTGAAGACGAATTCGCTGCGCCTGACCGTCCGCAACCCGCCCGGCGGGTTTGACTTGTCGGACATGGAGACCATACGCGACATACACCGGGAACCGCCAAACTGGACCGACAACTGGCCCTACGGCGTGGTGATCCTGATTTTGTTGTTCCTGTTGTTTCTTGTCCTTCGCCGGATGGCCAAACGCCCCAAACATACGCCCGCAGTTTTACCGGCACCTTCTGCAGCACCGGCGCCATCGCCTTATGAACATGCGTTGAAGGAACTGGACGAACTAAAACGCACAAAAGCGTGGCAGCATGGACCCGTCAAGGAATATTACGCCAAACTGAGTCTGGTCCTGCGGGAATACCTGGAACACCGGTTTCACATTCCGGCACTGGAATCGACCACCGGCGAAACAGGACAATTGCTGCAAACGGTTTCATTTCCAGCCGACCTGATTCCGCAGGCCTTGCAGGTTCTGGCCATGACCGATCTGGTAAAATATGCCCAATCCCAACCGACCGAACACGCACACGAAAAGGCAATTGCAGACCTCCGACAACTGGTCGTCAAAAGCCATAATACCGCACAGGCAACGCCTGAAACCAGTCAAAACACCCGTACCTGAAGTGCTGAACAACTTTGCATTTGCCGAGCCGCTCTGGCTTTTTTTGCTTCTTCTGTTGCCGTTTTTCATGTACTGGTACAGAAAGGAAGCCCGGAAGCGGCATGTCAGTCTGCAAGTGTCGAGGCTTGCAGCCATGAAAGGGGTGAAGACCTGGGTAGTGTACGCCCGCAACTGGATACAGGTGCTGCGCTGGATGGCTATGGCGCTGATTATCATTGCGTTGGCACGGCCGCAGCGCTTGTGGCACGAACAAAAAATTGAAGCCGACGCCATCGACATTATGCTGGTCATGGATATTTCAGCCAGTATGCTCACGCGGGATTTTCTACCCGACAGGCTTTCAGTGGCCAAGGAAATGGCCGTTTCTTTTGTAAGCCGCAGGCCATACGACCGACTTGGTCTGGTCGTTTTCTCCGGCGGTGCTTTTACGCAGTGCCCGCTGACCAACGACAGGCGGGTGTTGCAGGCTTTTATCAATAATATACAGACAGGGCGGCTGCCCGACGGAACCGCCATCGGCATGGGGCTGGCTACAGCAGTCCAGCACCTGAAAGACAGTCCTTCCAAAAGCAAGGTAGTGCTGCTGATCACCGATGGGGAAAACAACACCGGGACACTTGGCCCGCTGACCGCTGCCGCCATTGCCCGGGCATTGGGTGTCCGGGTATACACCATCGGCATCGGTACGGAAGGCCTGGTCGAATCGCCCGTACGCCAGTTTGCCAACGGCACATATCAGTTTGCCTTTCGCCCCATGTCGTTCGATACAAAACTGCTGGAAGAAATTGCTCTACGCACCCAGGGGAAGTTTTACCGGGCGCGATCGGCTGAAGGCTTAAAAAACATATACACGGAAATAGAAAGTCTGGAAAAGACTAAGGTCGTCACTACTGCCTTGCGACGCACGACCGACCTGTTTTTTTGGTTACTCAATGCGGCATTTTGTCTCCTCATCCTGGAGTTGTTGTTGCGTTGGGGGCCACTACGTGTAATAACGGTATAAAACAGCCATGAAATGCTGAACGGTATTGAATTTGACAGTCCGGACCTGCTCCACCTTTTATGGGCGCTTGCGCTTCAGGCCCTGCTGTTGCTGGCGTACTGGAACTGGCGGAAAAGGACCCTGCGTCGTCTGGGCTCGCCGGCGTTGGAAAAGCGCCTGCTTCAGGGCTTCTCCGGCAGGCGCTTTTGGCTAAAAAATGTGTTGTTTGCCAGTGGTCTGGCTTTAATTGCTTTGGCCATAGCCAACCCGATCAAAGCCGTACAGGTTAAAGGAGAGGTGCAAAACAGCGCAGACATCCTGATCGCCCTGGACATTTCAAATAGCATGCTGGCAAAAGATGTTTCACCAAGCCGGCTGGACCAGGCAAAACAGTTCATTCAAAAACTGGTGGAATCGCTTGACGGAGAACGTATCGGGCTGATCTTCTTTGCCGGAGATGCCTATCCGCAAATGCCGCTCTCCAACGATTATGAAGCCCTGCTCATGTTTGTACGCAATGCACAGCCGGATAACATCACCGACCAGGGCACCAATATCGCATCGGCCATAGAACTTGCCGACAGGGTGTTTGAATCCGGCGGAGAAGCCGGGCGCGCGCTGGTCCTCATCAGCGACGGCGAGAACCACGAGGAAAACGCCATTCCGCTGGTGCGGGCACTCCGGAAAGAAGGCGTCCAGGTGTTCACCGTCGGCGTGGGTACCGCCGGTGGCGCTGTAATCCCGGAAAACGGCAGAAATTACCGGCGTGATTTCACCGGAAAAACAGTCCGCACAAGTGCCAATGAGGCCCTGATGAACGCACTGGCACAGGCCGGCGGGGGTACGGCGAGTAACCTCAGGGAAGCATCGCAAGCCTTGCTGACCATAAAAACTGCAGTAAGCCGCCTGCCCAGGGCTACTGTTGAGGCCCGTGCTTACACAGGTTATGTTTCATATTTTCAATGGCTGCTGGTCGCTGCCTTGTTGCTGCTCACAACGGAGCAACTGTTGTGGTGGAAAGGCCGGGAGCGCTCGAGTTAAACCTGACAGGACATGGATCAAACCACTTCAAGATACTTCTCTTTGTTATTTTTCCTGTGTTGTGCATTGAAAGGATACACACAGACAGAGCATCATATTTTGCGGGAAGGAGAGTCTTATTACGAGAAAGGAGCGTATGAGAAGGCTGAAAAGGCCTACCGCAAAGCCGAAAGCGGTGTCGGATTGTACAACGCGGGCAACGCCGCCTACCAGCAGGGCAATCTGGCGGCAGCGGCAACGCTGTTCAAGGAGGCTGCGGCTCAAAGTACTACCTATACTGCCAGGGCCGATGCGTTGTACAATCTGGGCAATGCCCTGCTCCGTCAGAACAAACTGCCTGAAGCCATTGAGGCTTACGAACGCAGCCTGCGCCTGTCCGCAAACCGCTCTGACGCCAAAAAAAACCTGCAGATTGCCAAACGGCTGATGCAACCGCCCCCACCCCAGCCACCTCCACCCAAAAATCCACCGCCGCCGCCACCCAGCCCCATCCCAAGGCAACAATACCTGGACAAGGCACAAGACAAGCAGGAAAAGGAGGTCCCACCGGCCAGCCTTCCACCGGAAACAGCACGGCGTATGCTCCAGCAGGCCATCTTGCCTGAAGAGCAGAAAAATGCACAGGCTTACCGCGAGCGCTCTCCCGCCACGCGACCTTCCAGGGTCAAAAAAGATTGGTAGTTGTTTCGGGCAACTGTCATTTTGTCATCTGCACTGCTTAACTTTGCGCCCGCGTAACTTCAAACGCTGTTTGGAGAAACCAGCCAAGCTGCAACAAATATGTACGACAATAACCCAACACTGGAAGGCATCAAGGCCATAGACGAGTCGAAGCAGGGAAGTGTCCTGTTCAAAGAGCACTGGCAGGATGCCCACGTGCCCGGAGGAAAGAAATTCTATATTGAAAGTTACGGCTGCCAGATGAATTTCAGCGATTCCGAGATTGTGGCCAGTATCCTGAACGAAGTGGGCTATACCCCTACCCGCGACGTAGAGGAAAGCGACCTGATCCTGATCAATACCTGTTCTATCAGGGAAAAGGCTGAAGATACCGTGCGCAAGCGGTTGCGATTTTTTGAAAGCATCAAACAACGGCGACCGGGTACGGTGGTCGGCGTCCTGGGATGCATGGCCGAGCGTCTGAAAAAGAAATTTCTTGAAGAGGAAAAACTCGTGGATTTAGTGGTTGGTCCGGACGCCTATCGCGATTTGCCCAACCTGATCGGCGGTGCGGAAGATGGCCAGCGCATGGTAAACGTGCTGCTCAGCCGCGAGGAGACTTACGCCGATATAAGCCCTGTCAGGCTGGAAAGCAACGGCATCACGGCGTTCATCAGCATCATGCGCGGTTGCGACAACATGTGTTCGTTCTGCGTGGTGCCTTTCACCCGTGGGCGCGAGCGCTCCCGCGACCCGTTCAGCATTGTTGCCGAAGCGAACAGCCTGTTTGAAAACGGCTACCGGGAAGTGACCCTGCTGGGGCAAAACGTGGACTCCTACAAATGGGAAAACCCGGAAACAGGCGAGAAGGTCAATTTCGCCGGGCTTTTGGAAATGACGGCTCAGGTGCATCCGGATTTGCGTGTCCGTTTCAGCACCAGTCACCCGAAAGACATGACCGACGATGTGCTGTACACCATGGCGCGCTACGACAACATCTGCAAGTATATTCACCTGCCGGTGCAATCGGGCAACAGCAGGGTACTCGAAATGATGAACCGCACGTACGACCGCCCCTGGTACGAGCAGCGCATAGAGGCCATCCGCAGAATACTGCCCGATGCGGCAGTGTCGAGCGATATCATCACAGGTTTTTGCTCCGAAACCGAGGCAGAACATCAGGACACGCTTAGCATGGTGGAATGGGCAGGCTACTCGATGTCGTATATGTTTTATTATTCAGAGCGGCCGGGCACACTTGCCGCGCGCAAATACGCGGACGATATTCCCGAGGATGTCAAAAAGCGCCGCCTCAACGAGGTTATCCGGCTTCAAAATGCCGTATCGTTGCGACACAACCAGGCAGATATTGGGAAAACCTTCAGGGTGCTGATCGAAGGTGATTCCAGAAAGTCGGACAAAGACTTTTGCGGCCGGACAAGCCAGAACAAAATGACGGTGTTCCCCAAAAAGGAAGGCCTGAAACCCGGGGATTACGTCATGGTACGGGTGAAAGATGCGACGAGCGCGACATTATTGGGAGATATCGTTTAAGGCGAATTATTTAAACCAGTTGTACACAATGACATTGAATGTCAGATTCTGTTTTGCAGTTTTGTTTCTGACTTTGGTCTGTCGGATGCCTTGTTCTGCACAGACATATACCCGGGATAGTGCGGTTGTCAAGGAACTCTGCGCCCAAATGGAGCGATATAAAAACGCCTGGTTGCAAGACGATGTGGAAACCGCCATCGCCATGACGCATCCTGAAATGATAGAGAAAATGGGCGGCGAAAACTTGATGCGTCAATCATTTGTCAATGGAAAGGAACTCAGGGCAGCGTATAAAATGCAAAATGCCGGGATGGATTTTACCCTTCCGGACTCCTTACTCGTCTCGGTACAAACTTATCAGACCGCGTTTCCGGTTGAATTATCTGTGAAATTCGAGGATGAATCCGTGACAAAGGAGAAAAGGCTTATGATTGCATTATGTGATATCCCGACCTCAAAATGGTATTTTCTGGGTATCCCGCCAAAGGATGCCGTCCGCATAAAACCTACACTCCAGTTTGTTGACTCCCAATTAATTATACCGGAATAACAAAAAACGTGGCTAACAACCTCCAATCCATAAAACAGCGCTTCGGTATCGTCGGCACTTCACACCTGCTCGATGCTGCGCTCGAAACGGCCACCCGCGTTGCGCCGACAGACCTCACTGTGCTCATCACGGGAGAGAGCGGTGTCGGCAAGGAAGTTTTTTCCAAGATCATCCACAGCCTCAGCAGCAGGAAACACAACGAATTTATCGCGGTAAACTGCGGCGCCATTCCGGAGGGCACCATCAACTCGGAATTGTTCGGGCATGAAAAAGGCTCCTTTACCGGTGCAGTGAATGACCGGAAGGGGTATTTCGAGACGGTGAATGGCGGCACTATTTTTCTGGACGAGATTGCCGAGATGCCGCTCGACACACAATCATACCTGCTCCGGATGCTCGAATCGGGCGAATTCATTCGCGTGGGTTCGTCCAAGGTTCAAAAGACCGATGTGCGCGTCATAGCCGCTACCAACGTTGCACTGGAAGAGCGCGTCCGCAAAGGCACATTCCGCGAAGACCTCTACTACAGGCTCAGTACCGTGCCCATACGTGTGCCTGCGTTGAAAGACCGCCGGGAAGACATCAATGTGTTGTTCCGGAAATTTGCATACGATTTTGCCGAAAAATACCGCATGCAACCGATCCGCCTTGATGAAAGAGCCGAACAGGTATTGGAGAGCTACCGCTGGCCCGGAAACATCCGCGAGTTGAAAAACATGGCCGAACAGCTGTCGGTATTGTCGGAGGAGCGGCTGATCACTTCAGAAGAATTGTTGCGGACCATGCCGCAACTGCTCAACCGCAACCTGCCGGTTGTTTCCGACCGCAACGGGTCGGGCAGTAAAGGCGGCGGCGATTTTCAGGAGCGTGAAATCCTGTACAAGGTGCTGTTCGATATGAAAAACGACTTGAACGAACTCAAGTCGATGTTCTATGAACTGGTAAAAAGCAATAACCTCCGCATGCCCGACCTCGGCGCGGTGCGTCAGTTGCAATCCACCTTCCAGCCACTGTATCCTGAGGCTGATACGGAGGTTCAGGACGATGATCTGTACCAGGATCAAAAGCGGGAAGGCTCAAAGCCCATTATTATCGAACCGGGCAAGGTGTCCATAGGTTACGACAAAAGCGAAGCCGAGGACGCGCCGCTTGCCATGGACGAGATAGAAAAAGAGGCTATCAGAAGAGCCCTGAAAAAATACAACGGCCGACGCAAAGAAGCCGCTGAAGAGCTCCGTATCAGCGAGCGCACCCTTTACCGGAAAATAAAGCAGTACGACCTTTGACAGGACCGGTATTAGCAAACGGTGTTAACAATTACAAAAATCTCCGGGCGGCATACCGCATCTGCTGATATTTGTGCGTCAATACGATCGCACGCACCTGATCTGGAATGATTCACAAAAACAATCCATTAATGAAACGTTTGCTCACGCTCTCCCTCCTCGTATTTATTTCGTTTTCAACACTTCTTGCCGACGGCGGGGGGTATAAGATCCGGGTAAAACTGGAGAACTATGCGGAAAAAGAACTCACCCTGGGGTTCCATTACGGCGATAAACAATACGTAAAAGACACAACATCCATTGGCGCCGACGGCTGGTTCACCTTTGAGGCCGACACCCTCCTGCCTTGCGGCGTTTACCTGCTCGTCCTGAAACCCGACAATTCGTTCGTTCAGGTATTGATGCCGGAGAACGACCAGGAGTTCACGCTGATTACCGATGCCAAGGATGCCGTAGAGAAAATGAAAGTCAAAGGCTCGGAAGAAAACGAGATATTTTACGAGTACCTGCGTTTCCTGAACAAATTACGTCCGGAAGCCGATACCCTCCGCGCGCGCCAGAGTCGACTGAAGGGCATGCCGGCCGATTCTGCCGCTATTGTGGCGAAATTGGCAGACCTGGATAAAGACGTTCGAAAGTACCAGAGTGATCTCATCAGCAAACACGGCAGTTCGCTCTGTGCCAAAGTGGTGCGGGCATCGCTGGAGCCGGAACCGCCGGAGTTTCCGGGCGAGACAAAAGAGGCCAACCGGAAAAAATACTTCTGGTATAAAGACCACTTCTTTGACAATATCGATGTTTCCGATCCCTGCATGCTGCGCAGCCCGGTACTGCATCAGAAGATCGACTACTTTGTCACCAAGTTCACACCGCAACACCCTGACAGTGTGAATCTTGCGATTGACATCGTGATCGATAAAATGAAAAACAGCCCGGAAAACTATAAATACTATCTCATCCATTTCCTGAACTTCTACGCCAAAACCAATCTGGTGGGTTTCGACGCCTGCTATGTGCATATTGCCAAAAAGTATTACTGTTCCGGACTGGCAACGTGGACCAAAAAGGAAGATGTTGAAAAAATATGCGACAACGCCAATCGACTGGAGCCTATCCTGATCGGAAAAATTGCCCCCAATATCACTGTGATGGACCGCAACGACCAGCCGCACAGCCTTTGGGATATAGATGCCGACTATACTGTCCTGTTCTTCTGGGCGCCCGATTGCGGCCATTGCAAGAAAGCAGCGCCATTCATGGTTGAGTTTGCCAAAAAATTCAAAGACAGGGGCGTCAAGGTGTTTGCCGTTTGTACCGCCGTTACCGACAAAGGTCCGGACTGCTGGAAAGGCGTGGAGGAAAAAGGGTTCGACGACAACCTGTTCCTCAACTACTACGATCCCTACATCAGAAGCCGGTACAAAACGCTTTACGACGTTCAGACCACACCGCAGGTCTTTATCCTGGACCGCAAGCACGAAATACTTTCCAAGCGAATCAGCGCCGAACAACTTTCCGAGGTTATGGAGATGGTGATGAAATTCCAGGAAGACAAGAAAAAGCAACAGGGCGGCAAATAGCCCTGGTAATCAGCCGATCCGCACGCGTGGATCGAGCCAGGCGTACAACAGGTCGGATACCAGATTGACCGCAATAAAAACGGCTGAGGTGAATAATACGCAGCCGAGGACAACCGGTATATCAAAATTGAGGAGCGCTGTGACGGTAGTGGCGCCCAGCCCCTTGAAGTTGAATACGTTTTCGACAAAAAATGCGCCGGTCAGCAAGGCTGCAAACCAACCCGACACCGCCGACACAATGGGGTTAAGCGCGTTGCGAAGAGCGTGTCTGACGATTACTGCACGAGAGGACAGGCCTTTCGCTGTTGCAGTGCGCACATAGTCTTGCGAAAGCACATCCAGCATGGCACTCCGGGTAAGTTGGGTAATCAGGGCAACCGGGCGCAGACCCAGGGCTAAAGATGGCAGGATCAGGTTGCTCCAGCGCATCTGCCATTCGCCAAAATCATCCAGCACAAACAGGCTGCCCTGTATATCCAGCCCCGTCCAGTCGCCCAGGGCATATCCGAATACCAGTGCCAGCAGCATGGCAGCCACATAAGAAGGCAGCGAGTAACCGAATACGGAAATCACCGAGATCAGTTGGTCCCATACCGAATGTGGCCGCAAGGAAGCCAGTATGCCCAAAGCGATACCGATTAATACGGCTAATAACAGGGCGGTACCGGCAAGCAGTGCCGTGGGCGGGATAGCCTCGCCAAGCATTTCGACAACCGGTCGGCCCGTCTGAAACGATTCCCGCAGGTAGGGCAATTTGAGTACCAGGTCGCTGTGTTCACTCATATGGAACAGTGAGACAAACCGGTATTTACGACGGATTTCAGCAGTGGCCGGCAACAGGGATACAGGGGATACATCGGCCAGATAATGACCCAGTTGGATATAAAGCGGCTGGTCGAGTCCCAATTCGGCCGTTTTGGCCTTTACGGTGGCGACGTCGCTGCGTTGCCCGAAGGTAAGCTGGGCAGGATCTACCGGGGCAAGAAAAATAATGCTCGAGATGGCTACTACGACGAGTGCCATTACCAGTAACCCGTAGGCCAATCGCCGCAGGATATAGGCCAGCATCTTTATACAACGGTTATCAGGACGTCCTGTTTTTCAATAAAAAAGCCGAACGGTTCGAGGTCAAAACCTTCCCCGGCAGCTTCCTTGCGAAACGACTCCTCCATCCCGGGCTCAACGGCCACCAGCAGACCGCCGCTTGTTTGGGGATCGGCGAGTATGTTGCGTTTGTAATCGTCGGCGCCCGCAATTTTATGCCCGTAACTGTCCCAGTTGCGCAGGGTACCGCCGGGCACACATTTCCGTTCCAGATAATAGTCCAGGATGGCGCGATCGATCGTTGGCACCTTTTCAAAATGCACTACGGCGCTGGCGTCGCTTGCCTCGCACATTTCAGACAAATGCCCCAGCAGTCCAAACCCGGTAACATCTGTCATGGCCTTTACATAGTCCAACCGGCCAAACCGCATGCCCGCTTTATTAAGCGTCTTCATGCTATCAGGAGCAATTGCGGCGTGTTCCGGTTGCAACACGTCTTTTTTCTGGGCGGTCGTCAGGATGCCCACCCCCAGCGGTTTGGTCAGGAATAGCTGGCACCCTGGGGTTGCGCCGCCGTTTTTCTTCAGGTTGTTGATGGCCAATCTGCCCGTGACAGCCAGTCCGAAAATCGGCTCCGGACTATCGATACTGTGGCCGCCTGCCAGTGGAATGCCTGCATCACTGCAGGCCTTGCGGGCGCCTTCTATCACCTGGTTGGCCACCTCGGGAGGCAAAACATTTACAGGCCATCCCAAAATCGCAATGGCGACCAGCGGCGTGCCGCCCATCGCATAAACATCGCTGATCGCGTTGACCGATGCAATGCGACCGAAGTCTTCAGCGTCGTCGACGATCGGCATGAAAAAATCCGTGGTGCTCACCACAGCCGTGCCATCACCCAGATCAAACACGGCCGCATCGTCCCGCTCTTCGTTCCCAACCAGCAATTGAGGATATGACCGGTGCGCAAATCCCGACTTAAGGATATGATCCAGCACTTTAGGCGCAATTTTACACCCGCAGCCGGCGCCGTGAGAGTATTGGGTGAGTTTGAAGGTAGTCATTGCGTCATTCGTCATGGCGGATGGATCAGAACTGGAAGGTCATGCTGAGGCTTGGCAGAATAGGCAACTGGTTAACGCGCGAATACCGGACCCGATCGAAATAAAAGATATTGGGCCGGTCGTATACGTTGGTACAGGACGCCGTGACCTCCAGATTGGTGTATTTGGAGAATTTGAAGGTGCGCTTGGCAGACAAGTCAAGACGGTGGTAGTACGGCAGTCGGCCGCTGTTCCGTTTTTCGGAATATATTATGCCCAGGTCGCCATTGCCGCCATACACATCGGTGTTAAGTCCGTCGTTGAAGTTGTAGTTGGTGTAGAAACCCTGGGTAAGCGTGAACGGAAAGCCGGAGCCAAAGTTCCAGCGGACGCCCAATTCCCATTCGCTGTTTTTACCCACCTGATAGGTACCTACCAGGTTGAGGTTGTGTCGGCGATCGAAGACAGGCGGGTAGTCCTGCTGACCGTCGAAGCGATTTACAAAACCCAGGGAATACGAGCCCCAGAGATAGGCGCGCCTGGCTTCGATTTTTATGGAGACGTCAACCCCGTAAGCATTTCCGGTTTCAGTGGTAAAGTCGGGGTCTTGTGGCTGCTGTTTATCGCGGTTCAATGCAATCAGCTGGGTGAATTTTTTATAGTAACCTTCAATATTCAGGTCAAAATTCCGCGTCACATCTATTTCAAAGCCTGCCACACCGTGGATGGATTTCTGCAACCGGCTGTCGGCTTTTTCAGTTTTTGAATTGAGCTTGTAAATCGTCTCTTCCGGACCGGAAAGAAATCCTACGAACAGGTTAACCACGTCGCGCTCATTGATGGTCGACAGCAGGTTCTGGGAGTACAGGCCGCCCGCAGCTTTGAAGCGCAAAGCATTGGTTATATTGTATTTGAGGCCGAGACGAGGCTCGGGAGCCGTTTCACTCAGGCTTTGATAGTACTGTAACCTGAATCCTGGCTCAATAACCAGATTTCCGATTTTGCGTTTCCAGCGCAAATAAACACTGATCTCCGTTGTGTTTTCTTTCTGGCCGGTCGGTACGCCAAGATAGTTTTCAAACACAAAGGTTGTTCTGAAGCCGGTCAGTTCTATACCGTATTTCAATTCATTGTTCCGGCCGAAATTGGTAAAATTCAGTCCGCCGAAAAAACCCGAAATGCCGCTGGTACGAGGCTGCCGGTCGGCCTCTTCAATGCGGGAATCATATTTGGAGTAGGTAAACGTACCGCCTACAATCGTGTTGGAGTTGGTGGGGATCAGCGTAAAATCCATACCGCCGCCGCCGCTTTTCCAGCTGAAATCAGTGATCGGGAATCTCACTCCGTCGTCGTAATTGAAACCGAAGAAGTTCAGTTTGCTTCCGTTTCCGGTGAGCAGTGAAACTTTTCCGTAGTAATCGCGGTAGTCGAACGGAATACCGATAGAATCGTTAACATGACTGTATAAAATCTCGTCAAACTTGTTGATCAGCGCGTGTTTGCCCGTAAGCACGAACGAAATGCTGCTGCCGCCATCTTTTTTAATGGGCACGATAGGGCCTTCGATCAGTGCCTTCGCCTGGAACGGACTTGCCGACAGCATGCCGGCGAAGCGTTTGCGGTTGCCTTCACGGGTCTTGACATCTACAATAGCCGAAATACGTCCGCCGTAATCCGAATTGAAACCTCCGGTAAGCACATCCACGTTGCGGATCAGTTCTGTCTCGAAAACGGAGAAAAAGCCGATGCTGTGGAAGGGGTTGTAAATGGTCATTCCGTCGAGCAGTATCCTGTTTTGCACCGGTGAACCGCCCCGGATGTACAATTGACCGCCCTGATCACCCGTAAAAATAACACCCGGTAGTACCGTGAGGTATTGGGCGATATCCGCCTGTCCGCCCGCCGAAGGCAAAGAGCGAATTTGTTTGGGCGTAACAGAGAGTTTGGATACCTGAACATCATTCCTTGCCTGTTCCTTTTTGCCGCTGATGACAATCTCCTCGAGGTTCTGTCCGCTTTCGGTCAGGTATATATTTTGATATAAAATCTCGTTTTTCACGACTTCAAGTCGCATCGAAAAAGCATCATAGCCCGTGAGCGAGACGTTCAGGGTGTAGCTCCCTACCGGGACTTCGGAGATGGAAAAGAAGCCGTTGACGTCTGAAATGGCGCCCATACCGGCGCCTTCCAAAACCACAGTTGCAAAACCGACCGGCTGTGTCGTTTCTTTGTCGAAAATATTGCCACGCACTGTCCCTTTGCCCGCAGTCTGGGCAATTAGCAAAGCAGGGAATAGCAAAAACACGATTGTACGGAGAAAATCTTTCATTGAAAATATTTGTTTGGCGGCGGCAAAGATAGCTTTCCGTTAAGAATTCATCGGGTTTGAAAAAGATTATGCTTGACAAACTGTACTATTCAATCAAATAATCGTGATAAAATACGATATCATCGTTTCCGGAGCCGGGATTGTGGGGCTCGCTACGGCTATGTACCTGCAGCGCGGGTCGCCCGGACTGCGTATTGCCGTAGTGGAAAAAGAACCGGAGGTGGCAGCGCATCAAAGCAGCCACAACAGCGGCGTAATCCACAGCGGAATTTACTACAAACCTGGAAGCCTGCGCGCCCTGAATTGCAAACGCGGATACGATCTGATGATCGCGTTTTGCACCCAATATGGCATTCCTTTCGATATATGCGGCAAAATAATCGTCGCCACGGAAGCGCAGGAGCGCAGCAGGCTCCATGCCATCTACCAGCGGGGTGTTGAAAATGGCCTGATCGGACTGAAAAAGATCGGTCGTGATGAAGCCCGCGACATGGAACCCTGTGTAGACGCCCTTGAGGCAGTCTGGGTGCCCCAGGCAGGGATTGTGGATTACGGGACTGTGGCGCAGCAATATGCTGAACTGATCCGGGCAAACGGCGGCGATATACTAACTGGCCTGAGGGTAATGAGCCTCACCATGAGCGGCGGATCTGTGGTGGTTCAAACGGACGGACAGGAATTGCAGGGCGACATCTTCATCAACTGCTCGGGACTTTATTCCGACAAGGTGGCACAGATGACCGGCGAACGCCCCGATCTGCAGATACTGCCATTTCGCGGGGAGTACTACGAAATTATCCCTGAACGGCAGTATCTCGTCCGAAATCTCATTTATCCGGTGCCCAATCCCAATTTCCCGTTTCTGGGTGTGCATTTTACCCGGATGATCGGAGGCGGAATAGAAGCCGGCCCCAATGCCGTACTTGCTTTTCGAAGGGAGGGCTACTCGCGCTGGGATGTGCATCCCGGTGAGCTGGCTGAAACGATTACCTTTCCGGGATTCCGCAAGATTGTGGCAAAATACTGGCGCGACGGCTGGGCCGAAATGAAACGGTCATACAGTAAAAGGCATTTTGTTGCCGCCTTGCAGCGGCTTGTGCCCGATATTCGCCCGGAAGATGTCGAACCGGGGCGCTCGGGTGTTCGCGCCATGGCATGCGACCGCGCAGGAAACCTGCTCGACGATTTTCTTATCCTTGAACGACCGCACATTATTAATGTCTGCAATGCCCCCAGTCCTGCCGCTACCGCTTCCCTGGCTATCGGCGAGGCCATTGCAGCGAAAGCGCTAAAACAACTGAACCGGTAAACCATGCTCCGCATTTATACGCAGCCGACCTATTCAGCGGAAAAAAACTACGCGTTTTTTGTTCTGTTGGGCGAATTGCTGGGCATATCCTATGAGGTGATGCCCGATCCGGCCGCAGAACACTACCGGATCGTATTGCCCGACGGCGCTGCGTTGATTGTGGAAGATCATTTTTTCGGCAAACTGGCCGATGGCGAGTACCTCCTGAAAGAAAACATTCCGGATCGTGCGCTTGCGCTACCCCACCCTTTTGAGACGGCTGAAACGGTTACAGGTATCTACGGAAGGACGCATTGGGCCGCAGCCGACCGAACCATGACTTGCGGAATAGACCTTTTTGCATCGGCTTTTTTTATGCTGAGCCGTTGGGAGGAGTATGTATTGCCCGATCGCGATGAACACGGGCGCTTTCCCGCAGAACGGTCGCTGGCCTTTCGGGCCGGCTTTCTGGATCGGCCCGTGGTGAACGAATATGCGGCGCTGCTGTACCAAATACTCTTGCGTCTCGGCTGGAACCAGCCCGGGAAAAATGCTACTTTCAATATACACCTGTCGCACGACGTGGATCACCCATTGTT
>CALMBD010000308.1 GCA_937861115.1 uncultured Bacteroidota bacterium
GGATTATTGAGCGGAAAAGTATGAAAAAAGGCGGAAGGGTCAAATCTTCAAAGGGTATGGGGCGATCTTTTTCTTTTGGGGAAAATCGCGCTGCTGCCCGCCGCTTTATGCTCAGGCGTTTTGCAAGATCAGTCTTGTTCGACAGGCTTTACCCATGTGCCACCACCAGGCTTTTATCCCGCAATTATATTTGGCATTCTGCCCGGGTTCATGAGTTATAGTAAAGCCGCGTGTATTTCCCTTGATTTTAAAACAAAAAATAGTTTTTTAGCCCTAACTTGCTGCCCGTTTTCGCCATGACGAATGACGATCACGAGCGATCAATGACGAAAATCAAACCATGACAAATAAAAAACTCTTCCTCCTCGACGGCCACGCCCTCATATACCGCGCACATTTCGCTTTCATTACCCGGCCGCTCATCAATTCGAAAGGCTGGAACGTATCGGCCATTCAGGGTTTTATGCGCACGTTGTGGGATATGTTGCAAAAAGAAAAGCCCACACATATTGCGGTGGTTTTCGACCCGAAGGGCGGCACCTTTCGCCACGAAAAATACGAACCGTACAAGGCCAACCGCGAGGCGCAACCGGAAGATATCACGTTCGGCATTCCCTGGGTCGAGAAGATCGTCCGGGCCATGAACCTGCCCGTCGTCGTCGTACCCAACTACGAAGCCGACGACGTGATCGGCACACTGGCCAAGCAGGCTGAAAAGCAGGGCTATGAAGTGTACATGGTGACGCCCGACAAGGATTTCGGCCAATTAGTCGACGAACGCATTTTTCTTTACAAACCCGGCAGGCAGGGCAACGACGTGGAGATCATGGGCCCCAAAGAGGTATGCGAACGCTGGGGCATCAAACGCGTGGACCAGGTGATCGATGTGCTCGCACTCATGGGCGATGCAGTCGACAATATCCCCGGCCTGCCCGGCATCGGGGAAAAAACCGCCGTCAAACTGCTCGACGAATTCGACAACGTGGAAAACCTGCTCGCCAACGCAGACAAACTCAAAGGCAAACAACAGGAAATCGTCCAAACCCACGGCGAAAAAGCCACGCTGTCCAAATGGCTCGCCACCATCGATACCAACGCACCGATACAGTTCGACGACAAGGCTTTTGAACTGGAGCCTTTCAACCGCGAGGAACTTATTGACATTTTCCGGGAACTGGAGTTCAGGACGCTGGCGGACGCGATTTTACGCAGTCCCTGGGGAGGCGCGGCTTCGGTACCGCCGGCTTTGGTACCGCCGGCTTCAGCCGGCGACCAAAAGACCGGAAAGTCATCGCAGTCGCCGGCTAAAGCCGGCGGTACCAAAAATACCGGTACACAGGGCAGCCTTTTCGGCGACGACCCCGACGCCCAGCCTATTGCAGGCGACAGCCTGCCCGTACACCGCAGTGCCGACAATAATATCGACAATGTCGAACATACCTATTATCTCGTTGATACGCCGGAAAAACGGGCAGAACTGGTCAAAATCCTGCTGGCAGCACCCGCCATTTGCTACGATTCCGAAACGACGGCGCTCGAAGCGACACAGGCCGATCTTGTCGGCTTCTCCTTTGCCGTAAAAGCCCATGAGGCCTGGTATGTACCTGTCCCCGCCGACCGCAAGGAGGCCCAGAAGGTAGTGGAGGAATTCAGAAAAGTATTTGAAAACGACAAGATCGAAAAGATCGGACAGAACCTGAAATACGACATCATCGTACTGAAAAACTACGGCGTTGAAGTGCGCGGTCCCTTGTGGGACACCATGCTTGCACACTACCTGCTCGAGCCCGAACTCCGCCACAACATGAACTATATGGCGGAAACATACCTGCATTATGCTACCGTAAAGATCGAGGAACTGATCGGCAAGAAAGGCGCACAGCAGGGCACTATGCGCGATGTGCCGGTGGAAAAAATCAAGGACTACGCCGCTGAAGACGCCGATGTCACGATACAACTGCGCGATTACCTCGCCCCGAAACTCGAAGCAGGCGGCCCCAGCCTGGTCAAATTATTCCGTGAAGTAGAAACGCCGCTGGTACAGGTTCTGGCCGATATCGAACATGCCGGCGTACGTATCGACCCCGATTTTCTGGGGGCGTACTCCAAAGAACTGTCCGTACAGATCGTCGATCTGGAGAAAAAAATCCTCGACGAGGCGGGATTCCCCTTCAACGTCGCCAGCCCCAAACAGGTGGGCGAGGTGTTGTTCGACCAGTTGAAAATCCCCTACCCCGGCAAAAAAATGAAATCGGGTCAGTACAGCACCGACGAGGCCGTGCTTACCGACCTGGCGGTGCAATACCCCATTTGTGCCGACATCCTTGCGCACCGGGGATTGATGAAACTCAAAAGCACCTACGTCGATGCCTTGCCCGCGCTCATCAACCCCCGCACGGGGCGGGTACACTCGTCGTTCAACCAGGCACTGGCGGCAACGGGCCGCCTCAGCAGCCAAAACCCCAACCTGCAGAATATCCCGATCCGCACGGCAGAAGGCCGCAAGGTGCGCGAAGCGTTTATTCCCCGCGACGCAGACCACCTGCTACTCTCGGCCGACTACTCCCAGATCGAACTGCGCCTGATCGCCGAGATCAGCGGCGACGAGGCCATGCTCGACGCTTTTCAGAAAAACCTCGACATCCACCTGGCTACAGCCGCAGGGGTCTTCAATGTACCGCTCGATCAGGTGACTGCCGAACAGCGCCGCGCCGCCAAAACGGTCAATTTCAGCATCATCTACGGTGCAGGGGCCAGCAACCTGTCGAACCAGTTGGGTATCAAACGCACGGAGGCCAAGGAGTTAATCGAGAACTACTTCCGCCAATACGCCGGACTGAAAAAATACATGGACGATACCGTCGAGTTTGCCCGCAACAACGGCTACGTGGAAACGCTGTTGGGCCGCCGCCGCTACCTGCGCGACATCAACAGCCGCAACGGCATGATGCGCTCCATGAACGAACGCGTCGCCATCAACACACCCATCCAGGGCACTGCCGCCGACCTCATCAAGGTGGCTATGGTAAACATCCGGGAGGCCATGCGCAGGGAAGGTTTTAAGTCGAACATGATCCTGCAGGTGCACGACGAACTGGTGTTCGACGCCCGAAAAGACGAACTGGAACGCCTGAAACCCATCATCAGGGAAAAAATGCAGACCGCGCTGCCGAATCTGAAGGTGCCGATCCTGGTGGAAATGGGGACGGGCGATAATTGGCTGGAGGCGCATTAAA
>CALMBD010000309.1 GCA_937861115.1 uncultured Bacteroidota bacterium
TCACCCCACCGCCCTACCCTTGTCATGTTTGTAAACACCCGTCCGCATCACGCGCGCAACGCACAAACGCACCCAATTGCGAATGTATAGTAGCAAAGCGCCCGTATAGCGGACGGGTGTTTACAACATGACAAGGCATCATGGAGCGCGTTTTGGAACGAAACAGGACAGGAAACAAGTAATTTAGATCGCAGACAGACGCCCCTGAACGGTTGGGACAAATAGACTCATTCATTACCATTACCTAATGCTATGTTGAAATCATCAAAACCGGAAAGGTTGCAGTTAGTCGCTCCTTTACACAAAAGGTTATCATGGGAGTTTCTTCAAAACAGCCTATTTTTGTCTGGGAAAGAAACCACCCGGGTTTTCAATCATTGTAGTTATGGCTATGACGAATCAACCAAGTACCAAATTAAGTCTACTCCAATTGGAGTTGTTAAAAATCTACTCGTTCAATCCGTCAGAAGAAGAACTTCGCGAATTGAAAAACCTACTGGCACAATTTTTTGCACATCGTTTCGCAGAAAAAGCGGCCAAGGCAGCCAAAGCAGGCAATATCACAGATGCAGATTTAGACAAATGGTTAGAGGAAGATGAACAATAACCTTCGGCTAGTGCTGGATACCAATGTCTTCCTGGTATCCATTTTACCCCATCATAAATACTGGTGGGTTTTTGAAGGTATTATAAATCAACGATATACCCTCCTTGTAAGCAATGAAATCCTGACGGAATACCTTGAAAAATGTATTCAGAAATACGGTTCTGACTTATCAAATGAACGCCTTGAGTTTCTGTTTGAGTTCTCGAATGTGGAGTTGATTATGCCTTATTACAACTGGAATCTTATAACATCCGATCCGGATGACAATAAATTTGTAGACTGTGCTGTCTCTGGCCAGGCTGATTTCATTGTCACACACGACAAACATTTTCGGGTTTTGGAGAATATTCCCTTTCCTAAGGTTAATACAATTCGGTTAGAGGTGTTAAAGGGAATGTTGCAACTCACTTAACTGTGATAACCACACCATCCCCCCAATGCCGGACCGCCCCACCGCCCTACCCTTGTCTTGTTGTAAACACCCGTCCGCATCACGGACGCGCAACGCCCGAAGCGCAGCGCTCCCCTACTCCGCCATCAACACGCCCCCCGCAATATTTTTATCCGCCAAGGAGACGGAATAAAAGTAAACCCCTGCCGGCAAACCACCCATCGACAAAACAGTTTCCTTTCCGCTGATATGCGCGATACGCCGGACTTCCTGTCCGGATAAATTGCAAATCGTCAGCACCGCATCGTTCAGGTCGACGCTGCTGACCAGGATGCAATACCCCCGGAAGGGATTGGGCTGTATGCGGATATGGCCCATACCCGGCAAGATTCGGGTTGCCACTGTCGCGGGGCACGGCATCCCGGCCGTCAGCGCGGAATCCAGCCGCAGCATATCCACCCCGATATCGCTTCCGTCGGCGGCCGCGTTTTTAAAGGCACTTGTGTTCGCCAGGGCGTACAGGTGATAGTCGGCAGCGCCGTTCGCGACATCGACAAAGCCGACAGCGGCTGCCGTTGCCGGAAAATAGTTCTGGCTCAGCGTACTGTAATTGCTGTACTGTGCGGCATTGCCGCCGATCAACACATTTTTGTGCAGGCCCTGACCGGCATCGGTAATGCCGGGGAAATAAGCGCCCATCGGGCCGTTGCCGCCTTGTGCGAACCCCGGCCCGTAAAGGCCCTGGTAACCGCCGTCGGAGACAAAACAGTTGAACATATTATTGGTAAAGGCGATGTTGGCCGTGCTGCCGTAGGCCCAGGTGACCGGCCCGCTCTGAAAAACGGTGTTGTGGTCGATGATGACATGGTCCGGGTCGCCGATTTTGATAAACGTGCCGTCGTTGGGGCCGAAAATATTGCCGTCGCCGTACGCCGGACCGTCGATGTCGTCGAACAGGTTATTGGCAATTTTTATCCTTCGCGACTGCAGGCTTGCGGCCGGACTGTCGTGACCGGACAGGGAAATACCTGCGCCGGCGTGGCGGATGATGTTGTTCGTGACGGCGATGTCGCTCACATCCGCCTGGGGTGCTGCGCCGCCTTCGGACCGGACGGTCAGCACAATGGCGTACCCGCTTTGTCCGACAGGCAGATCGGCCCAGACATTTTCCAGAATATTGCCATCGAGCAGCACCCGGACACCCGTTTTCAATTCAAACAGGTTTTTGATCGTCCAGTGTTTTCCCGCATAATCCGGATGACCGATGCGCCAGGAAAACGGTTTGAAAAAATGATTGTTGCGCACCTCGATATCGGAGGGTACCAGCCCGGGAATGGCCGGCGCAGCACCGCCGAACAGGATATTTTCCCCGGCGGCCTCCAGGTAATTGTTCACGATCACAAAAGGTCCGGGGCCATTCGTTCCCCCGATGGCGTAGGTATCGTAGCCCACGCTGTGGAAGTCGGAAATATGGGAATTCAGCACGGCCGAATTGGCGCAATTGAGCAGCACCCCGGCCTTCATGATCGTGGCTTTGGTATGCCCGTGGATATAACAGCGGTCAACAACCAGGTCGTGCGGCGCCTTGTTCAGGGTATTTTGGGCGGCCGAGGCATCACCCAGAAACATCAGGCCATAGTTGTTCAGCACATTCGTATCCACGGTTATTTCAAGTCCGACGAAACGATAATGGTGTGCCGAAGGCATCGTGCGGAAACAGGGAAGCCCTGAAGGATTGGTCGAAACCACCTTCGGCATGGCATCTTTTTGGGTCGGGAAAGCGCTGTTCCCGGTCGGGGCGTCGGGCTGCACCCGCTTTTCCGCTGCGGGCAGCAGGTAAAGGTGCGAGGAGGCAAGGATGATCCAGCCCTCGCCCGGTTTATCCGGAAGCGAAAAACTCCCCTTGAACACCGCCCCGGCGTCGAGCACCAGCACACTTCCCGGGTTTGCGGCATTGATGGCCGATTGCAGGTCGCTGAAATCGCGCCCCACGGGCCCCACCGTGATCACCGCATAGCCGCTGGTATCCGGAAAACAGGTTTCGACCGACGCGGTATTGGGCGCCGCCGGCGGCGTTTGCGCCATGCTGTGGAGGTGGAACAGGGAAAGCGCAACGAAAAGGCAAAGTTTCGGGTGCATGGCGGGTGCGGTTGTTTGCCGGCAAATATACAGGGAAACAGTGGTGGCCGGCCCGACAGAAGCAGGCGGGTGTGGGGCGAAGCAGAGCGCAACAAATGAGGTCGAATCCCTACCAGGCAAACCGAAACGGCTTGAGCACCAGGCATACCATACCATCCACATCCCCAAATGCCAGATCACCCCACCAACCGGCCCTTGTCTTGTTGTAAACACCTGTCCGCATCACGGGCGAGTAACGCACGAAGGCGCCCATTGCGAGTGTGCGGTAGTAAAGCGTCCGTAGAGCGAACGGGTGTTTTCAACAGGATAAGGGAAGATTGGGCAAGCTGCAGACCGAAGTGTAAGTTCAAGCCTCACTTCGTCC
>CALMBD010000310.1 GCA_937861115.1 uncultured Bacteroidota bacterium
GATGAGTACATCTTCGGACTGGTGTTGTTCAACGACTGGAGCGCCCGCGACATACAGCGCTGGGAGTACGTGCCACTCGGTCCGTTTCTGGGCAAAAACTTTGCATCCTCGATTTCACCCTGGATTGTTCCGCTTGAAGCCCTGCGCCCGTTTCGCGTAAAAGGGCCAAAGCAGACCCCTGCGCCTCTGGCGTACCTCCAGACCCGGGGTGCGCAGAACTACGATATTTCGCTTGAAGTAGCCCTCTCTACGGGCGAGAAAAGCCCGCAGACTATTGTGTCCCGTTCCAATACAAAGTATCTTTACTGGTCTATGGCGCAGCAGTTGGCGCACCATACCGTCAACGGTTGCAATGTATGCGTGGGCGATCTGATGGCGTCGGGTACGATCAGCGGCCCGGAAGCGGGTTCCTACGGTTCGATGCTCGAACTCTCCTGGGGCGGCAAAGAACCTGTCCGGCTGAACGACGGCGCCGCCAGGACATTCCTGGAAGACGGCGACAAAGTGACCATGCGTGCCGTTGCGGCGCACGAGGGTGTACGCGTCGGTTTTGGGGAGGTCAGCGGCGTTATATTGGGCGCTTGAATGGCGAAATCTTAATTATTTCCTGTTGCTAATCGGTTTACTGCAGATACTCGTTTTCTGATAACTATCAACCTTTAATTCTACTGAACATGCCTATCCCGTTCGTACTTCGGCTTTGCGGGGCAATGCCCCTGCCGCTCCGGTTGTGGAGCCTTGTTTTCTTTGTTGTTTTGAGTAATGGCTTTGAGTTGAGGGGGCAGTGTACGACTAATCTGTCCTTGACTGCAACAAATTCTACTGGCACAACAGCTACCTGGACAGCCCCGGCTTCTGGCGGCCCTTGGATCGTTCAGATAACGGCCGTGGGGGCAGGCGGCGGCGGAAACTCCGGCGGTGATCTTGGGGGCAGTGGAGCAACTATTAGCGGAACATTTACCGTACAGGATGGCGAAACCTTACTGGCTATAGCCGGTGGGGCAGGAGAAAGTGACAACAATAACGGCGGCGGCGGCGGCGGCGGTTCTGGTGTGGTTAATTGTGGTAATCCTTCCGATTGCGCTAACGGGACCATTCTTCTGATTGCTGCTGGCGGCAACGGAGCGGAGGGTGATAATGATGGTTTGGGTGGTTCAGCACTTACGTCGGGGTCTGGCGATGGCGGTGTGGCTAATAATGGTACTAATAGTGGCGGTGGCGGTGGTGGTCTGAACTCACCAGGAGGGAATGGAACTTCAGGCACTGGTGGCACCGCTGTATCCAAAACAGGGTTAGCACCCGGTGGTGATGGTGTGGGAGGAGGAGGAGACCCGGACGGCGGCGGCGGTATGGGCGGCGGCGGAGGAGGAGGAAGCAGTACAACCGAAGGCTCAGGCGGTGGGGCGGGACATACTGGAGCTACAGGGGGTAATACACAAAATGCATCTTCTTTTATAGATGCTTCGGGCGCACAACAGTTTAGTAGTAATGGTTTGACAGGTGGTGGCTCTAATAATGGATCAATAATTATTACATGCCTTGGAGCACAATTAATACAAGGTCAATGTGGAAATACGACCGTTATTGACATACTTGGGCCAAATGCTACAGCATGGAAGGCGCCGTCGACAGGAGGGCCATGGTCTGTGAGAGTAACTGCCATTGGCGGCGGCGGCGGAAACTCTGAAAATAATAATGAAGGCGGGGGGGGCGCTACGATTACATCGTCCTTTATTGTTCAAAATAACGAAGTCCTGCTAGCTATAGCAGGTGGTGCAGGGGTCAGTTCAAGCAATAATGCTGGCGGTGGTGGAGCGGGCTCTGGAGTAGTAAACTGTGGGATAACAGGAAATTGCGCTTCCGGAACTGTATTGATAATCGCGGCTGGAGGGAATGGCGCAGAAAGCGATGGAAATGGTCAAGGGGCTCTTGCAACTACAGGGGATGGCAGTGGTGGTGTAGGCTCCGGTAATGAAGGCGGCGGCGGCGGCGGAAGCAATGCTAGCGGATCTGGCAATAGAGGTGGCGGACAGGTTTCTAAAATTGGATTGTCTGTCGGCGGCGACGGTACTGGTGGAGGTGTTGACCCCGATGGAGGGGATGGCATGGGCGGCGGCGGCGGCGGCGGAAGCAATAATAGTAGTGGCTCTGGCGGCGGCGGCGGCCACGAAGGAGGAAATGGAGGAAACTCTAATGTAAATGATAACAAGCCTAAGTCTTTTAATTCTGGGACTTTAATAACAAGTAGTGATGGGGTTACAGGGGACCCATCTGGTCCAATTACGGGCTCCGTAACCATCCTTTGCCTGGCCTCGCTCCCCGTTGAACTCATCAACTTCAAAGCACTCATCCGCGACGACCAGACGGTTGACCTGCTGTGGAGCACGGCCTCGGAAAAAAATAACCTGGGCTACGACGTGGAGCGCAGCGCCGACAACCAGAACTGGAAAACGCTCGATTTTGTGCCTGGGAACGGCACCACAACGGAGCACCACGAGTACGTTTTTACCGATGAAAAACCTTTTTCAGGGGTCAACTACTACCGCCTGAAACAACAGGATTACGACGGCAAATCGGCGTATTCGCCCATCGTGGTGGCCGATGTTCGTATGAACGGTTTGGACTTCGATATTTTTCCCAACCCGTCGACCGGCGGCGCACTCAACGTCCGTACGGTCAGCAAAGTTGAAGGCGAGGCATTGCTGGAGATATACGACTGGGTGGGATACAAGGTGTACAAAGAGACGGTTCAATTGCTGAAAGGCACAATGGTTTACCCGGTCTCGATGGCAACGTTCCCGAAAGGCAGTTATACGGCCCGGCTCGAATTGCCCGACGGAAACGTGCTGTTCCGGAAAATCGTGTTGCAATAAATTGGAAGGAGCGGAGCTGCGATTCCGTCTTGCATGCTCTGCTCCTTTCCTAACCCGTGTTGCTTGACCATTTTCGCCAAATCTCAACCTGTTTACCCAATTCAAGTTATTTTGTGCCGATATTTGCCGCCTTGAATCAGCAAATATCATAAAACCCGTATGCTCATGAAAAGCAATTTCTACCTGTTTACAAAATGGCACGGCATTTCCGGAATCTTTTTCTGGGGTCTGGCAGCCATTTTTTTTGGCGGAATACTACCGGCCAATATGCAAGCACAATGCGACGGCGGCGCCGTTATCAATATTTCCGGAGCCAATACCGGCACCTGGACGGCCCCTTCGTCGGGCGGTCCGTTCACAATTTCCATTACGGCAATCGGCGGTGGCGGCGGCAACTCCGAGGGCCCCAACCAGGGCGGCGGCGGCGCCGAGATGATCGGTGAGTTCGTCGTTCAGAACAGCCAGGTCATTTTTGCCATTTCAGGTGGCGCCGGGGTTAGTTCAACCCTCTTCGCCGGCGGCGGCGGCGGCGGTTCGGGTGTCGTCAACTGCGGTATTTCGGGCAACTGCGCGGCCGGCACACTGCTTATCCTGGCAGCAGGCGGCAATGGCGGCGAATTTGACGGCGATGGCCTTGGCGGTGCAGTTACTACGGGCAACGGCGCCAGCGGCGGCGGTGGCGGTGGTAACGGCGGCGGCGGCGGCGGCGGCCTGAACGCCGGCGGTGTGAGCGGTACGGGAAGCAACTTTGGAACCGGTGGCGGACAAGTGTTGTTTACTGGTCTTACGGCAGGTGGTAACGGAGCAGGCGCTGTTGGCGGTCCGGATGGCGGCAACGGCATGGGCGGCGGCGGCGGCGGCGGCGCCAGTAACAATACCGGCTCAGGTGGCGGCGCCGGCCATACAGGTGCCGCAGGCGGAAATGGCGCTGCTGCGCAATCTTTCAACAGCGGCACCAATAAACAAAACACTCCTGGCGTTGCCGGTGCGGGACCTTCTGACGGATCTGTTACGGTAATCTGCCTCGGCGCCCTGCCGGTAACACTGACCGACTTCAAAGCGCTTATCCATACGGAAGGCGTCCGATTGTATTGGAGTACGGCTACCGAAAAAGACAACCTGGGTTACGATATAGAGCGCAGTGGCGACAACCGCAACTGGACCACACTGGGTTTTGTGCCCGGCAACGGAACGTCGACCTCCCCCAATACCTACGACTTTATGGATCGCAATCCGCTTGCCGGGGTTAATTACTACCGCCTGAAACAAATGGATACCGACGGCAAGTACGAGTATTCTCCGATGGTAATTGCAGATGTGAGTGCCAATGCACTGTCGTTCGAGGTTTATCCCAACCCGTCCGCAACAGGCGCACTTACCTTCCGCACCGTCAGCCAGATCAATGGCGAAGCGTTGCTGGAGATATACGATTGGGTAGGCTATAAAGTGTACAAAGAGCAAATACAGTTATTCCAGGGTACCATGGCGTATCCTGTGTCGATAACTACCTATCCCAAGGGAGCCTACACCGCCCGTTTGGAAATGCCCGACGGTACGGTACACTTCAGGAAAATTGTATTGCAATAATAATCTCCTGTCCGGATTTTAGATTGCCACGTGCTCAAGGGATGCACGTGGCAATCTAAATTATCGATCGATCCGCCTATGCCACTTTCAGCATCTACAGGAAAATGCTTAAAGGTTATACCATTTTTGGCATAGTTTTGTCGGTAAATATTTCTATAAATTGGTTAGTAGCCCTGGGTCAAAGCAATCAGTTGATTCAGTGGATTTTATGTTGTATGTAGACTTCAGTAAATCTGCACGACGCCAAACATTTTATCTTCAAAACCGATTCTTCCATGAAAGTGATTCATTTTTACGCCCCAAAGCGGGGTACATCGTTTGTTTTCCATATCGGTACATTGTTGCTGTTAATAACCGGATTTATTGCCGCGGGTTTCCGGGCACAGGCACAATGTCCGGGTTCGGCACTTACCCTGAGTTCCCAGGCTGAAGTCGATAATTTCGCTTCAGATTATCCCGGGTGCTTCCTGCTTCCTGTCAGCCTTACCATAAGCGGATCCGATATTACCAATCTTAACGGTTTGAGCGTGCTGAATGAGTTTGATAACAGTTTTGCAAATCCCAGCCTGACAATCGAAAGCAATCCGGTGTTAACCAACCTGACCGGTTTGTCGGGTCTTTCCTTTATTCCAGGCGGGCTTACAATTTTTGACAACGGCACTTTGGCTAACCTTAACGGCCTGAATAACATCACGTCTATAGGCTTTAGTCTGAATGTTGAGTCCAATACTCAACTGACAAGCCTGGGCGCCTTGTCGGGTGTCAACAGTATCGGCGGCGACCTTTACGTAGCATTCAATCCCGCGTTGACGTCTTTTGGGGGCGGCTTGAACCTGGTGCCGAGCCTGGGTGGCATCTTGCAGATCCAGAACAATGGAGCTTTGACGACCTTGAACGGCCTGAATGCACTTACGAGCGTCAGTCAATATCTTTTTATCTCCTCCAATGTAAGCTTGACCTCTCTTAGCTCCCTGGCGAACCTTGCCTCCGTCGGGCAGGATTTCGAGATATCCGGCAATGCTTCTATGACCACTTTGGGTGGATTTTCCAACCTGACGACAGTTGGCGGTAATTTCAGTATTGAACAAAACGGCGCGTTGACCAACCTCAACCAACTGGCCAACCTGTCGTCGATAGGGGGCAACCTTTCCATTAACTTCAATGCCCAACTCAGCAACTGCGCTGCACAAGGCATCTGTGATTATATCGCTACTCCAAACGGCGCGATCCTGATCGGCGGCAATGCGGGCGCATGCGTTAACCAGGCCGCTGTCGAAGCCGCCTGCGGCCTGCTCCCCGTCGAGTTAATCGACTTTAAAGCAGTCATTCACCAGCACGATATACAACTGGTGTGGCGCACCGCCTCGGAGCAGGAAAATCTAGGCTACAGCCTTCAGCGCAGTGCCGACGGCCACAGCTGGTCGGAAATTGGTTTCGTACAAGGCCAGGGCAGCACGATCAAGCAGTCGGACTATTCCTGGATGGACAAAAACCCGATCTCCGGAGTCAACTACTACCGGCTCAAGCAAATGGACAACGATGGTAAGTATGAGTTTTCGCCGATTGTTGTGGCCGACATGCGCTCTACGGGTACGCAATTTGATATTTTCCCCAATCCCTCTATTGATGGCGCCATCAGTTTGCGGGCTACCACCTCGACGGAAGGCCGGGCGTTGCTGGAAATAATGGACACGAACGGTAAAAAAGTATATGATGAAAAAATCGGCTTCCCGGAAGGTACAGTGATCTACCCGGTTTCGCTGGCGGCATATCCTAAAGGTGTGTACACTGCCAGGCTTGAACTTCCCGACGGACAGGTGCAGTTCAAAAAAATCGTGCTGCAATAGTCCGGAATTTACAAAAACACAATCCTGAACCCTTCCATTGGCGATTTATCGTAAATGGAAGGGTTTTATCTTTGCGACAGTATTTGCAAAATATCATATATTAAACAGGACTGAGGTCTATGGCAGCAACTATTTTCTTCTTTACAAGGCACTTAACATCCATTTATTGTATTTTTTTATGCGTGGGCCTGGCGTCGTATTCAACGCTTAGCGCCCAGTGCAACAACAACACGGTGATCAATATCTCGGGCCCCGCTACAACGACCTGGACGGCGCCACAAACAGGGGGGCCATTTTTTGTCCAGATCACGGCTACCGGTGGCGGTGGCGGCCCGATCACCCAGATATTTTTCAACAACGGTGGAAACGGTGCAACAATGAGTGGCGTTTTCGTGGTTCAAAACGGGGAGACCATCAGGGCCATTGCCGGCGATTTTGGCAAGTTTGCCACACTGGAAGGCGCCGGCGCCGGCGGTGGGTCGGGCGCCGTAAACTGCGGCAATCCATCGGATTGCGTCAATGGCGAGATACTCATCATTGCTGCCGGTGGCAATGGTGGCGATCAATTTGTGGGTCTGGGAGGCTCTGCTGCGACGAATGGCAACGGCAACGGCGGGTTGGCGGGTGGCGATCCGTTGCACGAGCCCGACTGGGGCGGCGGCGGCGGCGCATTAAACAGCGGCGGTCAAAACTCCATCGGTTCGGGGGGACAAGGCGGCGGCCAGGTTTTTCGGACAGGCCTGTCGGCAGGCGGTGAAGGAAGCCGCACCCAGGTGCCCAATGACGGCGGCGCAGGTATGGGTGGTGGCGGCGGCGGCGGCGACTATGGCGCCGGCGGCGGTGGCGGACATACCGGTGGCAATGGCGGCAATAATTCTGAAGCATCTTCTTTCAACTCCGGCGCCGACCAGGTCAATACCGACGGCGCGAATGGCGGCGGCGCCAACCCCGGATCGGTAGTCGTGGTATGTTTGGGTCCGCTACCCATCGAACTGGTTAACTTCAAGGCCGTTATACTGGTAAGCCATATCGGGTTGCACTGGAGTACGGCAACGGAAAAAAACAACCTTGGTTTTGAGGTCGAGCGCAGCGCTGACGGCACAAACTGGCACACGCTTGACTTTGTGCCCGGCAGCGGCACGAGCTACGCGAAAAACGAGTATTCCTTTTCCGACCATAGCCCGTTCCCCGGCGTGAACTACTACCGCCTGAAGCAAATTGACCATGACGGCGCTTTTGAATACTCTCCAATGGTGGTTGCAGATATGCGTACCGACGACCTGCAATTCAATGTTTTTCCCAACCCTTCCACCGACGGACTGCTTACACTCCGGGTTGTCAGCAGCCAGGAAGGTAATGGGCTGCTGGAAATATTTGACTGGGCCGGATACAAGGTTTACCGCGAACCGGTACAATTATTGAAGGGAACTATGGTGTACCCGGTATCCATGACCACATTTCCAAAGGGTACTTATACCACCCGTCTGGAATTGCCGGACGGAAGTATGTTTTTCAGAAAAATTGTAATCCAGTAGCCCATTTCAACAGATTGGTTTTTATTGATCCTTCTGTCAGGCTGACACCGCCTGACAGAAGGTATTATTATTTTTTAAACTACCGATTGCCATATGACAAAACGCAATACGCCTTCTACTGCACAACGTGTCACACCATTCCGACCATTCATAGTCCGGATTTTATATTGCACGATATTGATCCTGTCCGGCAGTTATCATGTTGGTGCACAATGCAACAATAACACGGTTTTGACCCTTACGGGGCCTAATACGGCGTCCTGGACAGCACCGGCATCAGGCGGTCCTTTTTCCGTGCGGATTACGAGTTCCGGCGGCTCCGGCGGGGCATATCTTGAAGCCAATCCGGACCGTGCCGGCGGCACAGGCGCCACCATGAGCGGTACGTTCGTCGTGCAGAACGGCGAAACGCTTTTTGCCATTGCCGGCGGCGGCGGCTTCCACTCGCAACTGGAGGGCGGCGGCGGCGGCGGCGGCTCCGGCGTGGTCAACTGCGGCAATCCTTCCGATTGCGCCGGCGGAACGATCCTGATCATTGCTGCCGGCGGTAATGGCGGCCAATTGGGCGGCCCCAACGGCGGATTTGGCCTGGGGGGCTCTTCAGCAACAAACGGCGATGGAAACGGCGGCGTTATTTCGAACAGCGACGGCGGCGGCGGCGGCGGCGCCATAAACGGACCCGGAGAAACGGCCACGTCGGGCGGCGACGGTGGCGGCCAGGTTTCTACCTCAGGTCTGTCGCCAGGAGGAGAGGGGAGCCGAAACCTGCTGAGTAACCCACCTTCCGGCATCAACGACGGCGGCGACGGCATGGGCGGCGGCGGCGGCGGCGGCGATGGCGCTACGACGGATAATGCGGCCGGCGGCGGCGGCGGCCATTCAGGCGGCGACGACGGAAATGCCGCTGCGGCATCTTCCTTTAATTCCGGTTCGGCACAAGCCAATACGTCAGGCTCCATCGGCGGCGGCGGCAGCGGACCGCACAGTACCCCTGCATTCCCGGGTACGATCACTATTGTTTGCCTGCAGGCACTGCCGGTGCAGCTGCTGGAGTTCAGGGCTGTGATTCAGCAGGAATCCGTCAGTCTTCGGTGGAAGACCGCTACCGAAAAGAATAACCTCGGCTTCGATATCGAGCGCAGCACCGATGCGCACAACTGGTTGCCGGTGGGTTTTGCTCCGGGGCACGGAACCAGCGCGGCCGGACATGCGTATCATTTTCACGACCAGTATCCACAAAATGGCGTCAATTATTACCGGCTCAAACAGCTGGATTTTGATGGCAGTTTCGAGTATTCACCGATTGTTGTGGCTGATATGAGCGCCTATAATGTCGGGTTCGATGTCTTTCCCAATCCTTCAACTCAGGGAACACTGAACTTCCGGGCTTTTTCACCCCGGGAAGGCGAGGCTCTTTTGGAAATATACGACTGGGCCGGATACAAGGTGTACAAAGAGACCCTGCACTTTTCAGAAGGCACGATCGTATGGCCGGTATCGATGGCCAATTTCCCGAAAGGAGCCTATACTGCCCGACTCGGCCTGCCCGACGGCGGAGTGGCGTTCCGGAAAATACTGTTACAATAATGCAGAAGGTTGTATTACAGGTATTTATAAACTTACCTGG
>CALMBD010000311.1 GCA_937861115.1 uncultured Bacteroidota bacterium
TGTACACATCATAGCAGAAGGTACTGATCTCCCTGCCCCGGCAGTCGTACACCTGAAAACACAGGTTCTTGGTGGAGGCAGAAACCCAATGGATGCAAAGGTTGAAGATCGTTCCGCTTGGGTAGCCGGAGCTGGACATGGATTGGTAAAAGCCAAAATCGGAGGAAGGGTGCGACCCTGATGCAAAATTATGGGCGACACCACAGGTTACCTTGTGGCCTCCTGTGCTGGTCACATCGATATAACATACGTTTTCGCTGGTAACCAGGATCTGATAAGTGTAAATGGCGTTTGGACAAACGGATGTCGGGCCGGAAACCTGAATGCCCGTTCCGTTTTGGGCTTGAAGAAAGAAGGAGCAGGTGCAAAGCAGGATCATTAATCGGAATGTCATGATGCATGTGTTTATAGATGAAAAAATCGGTGATTCCTTGAATACGTTGCCTGCTTCTCAACTTTCAGGGAACAGGATTATGGATTAAACGGAGGTGTTTTCTTTTCGGAGTGCAGACCAGGTCCACAGGGCTCCGGCAAAATCAACAGCGCCAAAAAGCAACAGGGGAGGGGATATATAGCCCAGCAAAACAAAGGCGCCAAAGAACAGGATGACACTACATCGGGTGTAAAGCGTCAGCCGGAAAAAACCGGTCAAGCCCATTCTGGCAGTTTGTATATAATAAAAGCCGATGATCAGAGCCAGTACACCGACTACCCTGATCCATACTTCTCCGGTCTCCGGCAGGCCGAATAACCCCAGCAGTACATTCGGCGCAAGGATCAAAACAATGCCCGTCAGGCACAAGTAGATGCCAAAAACAAAAACAGAAAGTGCGCTTTTTTGCATGGGCGAACGGATTTGAACCGGTTGACAAATATCGGCAATAGTTATTAATGATTATATGTTTATGTGTTAAATGTTGATTTCCAGAACCCAAACCCAGCGACATGCCGGGTTTTGCTGCAATGACTCGGGGATATGAACCAAAAAACCTTTGCCGACTTTTTCCCAGGACAGCCCTGTCTGGGAACCGGGTACACGGATTCGCGCTTTTTCGGGCAGCGATAATGATGACAGCCAAATGTGCGAGGGCATTCGGGTTTCGTCGTCATCGGCCAGGTAAAACAGGTATATTGTTTTGCCGTCTTTCTTTTGTGTGAGACATACTTTACCTTCCTTGTACGGTGCAACCGGCCTTGTGCCGTAAATGGCCTCGCCGTTCAGGGCCATCCAGTTGCCGATGTCGTGTAGTCTCCCATATGCCGCAGTGTCCAGCTCGCCGTCCGGTCCGGGCCCGACGTTGAGCAGAAAGTTGCCGCCCTTGGCCACTACATCGACGAGGGTGCGAACAAGCTGCCCCGACGATTTATAATTCGGGTTGAATGAGTACGACCAACCGCCGGCCATGGTCATGCAGGTTTCCCAGGGATAGGGCAGGATACTGCCGGGCACCTGTTGTTCGGGGGTGCGGTAGTTTTCATAAGGACCATGCACGGACCGGTCAACGATCAGGATACCGGGCTGGTTGCGGCGGGCCATGGCTGCTATACGACCCATATCGATGTTTTGTCCCCAGGGGCGGAGCTGATACCCCCAGGAGCGCACTTCTTCGGTAATCGTACTGTCGGGGCGCACCCATCCGCCGTCGAGCCACAGGATATCCATTTTTCCATAGCGGCTCATCAACTCCTCGATCTGGTTGTACGTAAAATCCTCGTATCGCTGCCAGCGTTCCGGGAATTGCCGGATGTCGTAGTTATTACAGCGGTCGGGAGTGGCCCATTCCGGCGCCCAGTAGTCCTCGTTGTGCCAGTCCGGTTTTGAAAAATATGCGCCCGTTCGGAACCCTTTGTTGCGGAAGGCATCGAAGATGTGTTTGCTGACGTCTGCCCTGGGGTTGCTGTGAAACGGACATGCTTTTCCGGTTATCTTGTAATCGGTGTATTTGCTGTCGAACATGCAAAACCCGTCGTGGTGTTTTGTCGTGAACACGACGTAGCGCATACCCGCCTGCCAGGCAGCATCCGCCCATTTTTCCGGATCGAACTTTTCCGGATTAAAGGTCTCCGGCAGTGCCTCGTAGCGCTTTACATAATCGATATAATCGGCGCCGTCGCGGCTACACCACGGTTCCGAACAGATGCTCCAGCTTTCCACTACGCCCCACTGGCTGTAGGCGCCCCAGTGCATCATGAACCCGAACTTGAGGTCCTGCCACGTTTCCAGGTTTTGCCGTACCAGCGGATCCGGCGTGTAAGGAAAGTGCTGGGCACACAAACAGGATGCCGCCGCAAGCAACAGGACAATCATGACGGTTTTCATCGATACTCTAGCGTTTTACGGTCACATCGCCTTTATACAAGGCTTCTGTGCCGTCGATAAATTCCAGCACGGCATGCCATACAAATACGCCGGGGTTGAGCTCCTGCCCCCTGTGCTTGCCGTCCCAGCCGATGGTCGGGCTGTTGGGCTGGAAATTGTAGTGCTCATAGACCATCTCCCCCCAGCGCGAAAATATCTGAAACGACTTGATATTCGTCACGCCCCGCGGGTCGGCATAAATGGTGAAGAGGTCGTTGTTGCCGTTGTTATCCGGTGAAAAAATGTTCGGTACATAAACGTCAATCTGGCGGTCGACCACCAGCAGGAACGGCGCGGTGTCTTCACATCCGCTGAGGGTCGATACCTTGATCTTGTACTGGTACGAATTGGGTGGCGTAGCCAGCGGATTCAGGCATGTGTCGCAGCTCAGCCAGGTTGACGGTGTCCATTCGATTGATCCGATCTGGTCCAGAGGCAGGTTTACCTGCGCGTCGATCTGGTAACTTTCGCCCAGTTTGATCACCGCCTGCGGCTCGAGTACGACTTCGATAATATCCCCTTCTTCTACCTGCGCATCTGCACTTGTGCTGCAACCATAGGCATCTATGATCAGGATGGTGTAGTCGCCTGGAGTGAGTCCGGTAAACAAATTTTGTGCTGTGAACTGCTGTCCGCCATCGATCGAATAACGGATGGGCGGTTTGGCCCCCTGTACATCCGTGATGAGGATCGATCCTTTATCGCCATAACAACGGGGTTGTTTGACCACTACCGTTGGAACCGGTTCGTCGGGCACGATGACCACGTTGTCGGTATCCGTACAGCCGTTACCGGGGTTGGTGACAAGCAGGGTATAGGTGCCGGGTTCATTAATGACAGGAGCCGGTGTAAAAATGCCGGTAACAAGGCTTCCATCGGTGCTGGACCACAGGAAAGTCAGTCCGGGCGTTCCGGAAGAAGCACTTCCGTCGAGCGAGGCCGTTTCACCGTAGCAAGCGATGCTGAACGGCGCCCCGGCATCCGCTACGGGAGGCGTGATGTCTGCAAGCACGCTGGTGCCCAGGATATTGGAGCACTGGTTGAGGGGGTCGATGCCGATGAGATAATAGTTGCCCGGCGCCGAAATACCTGTGCTGGTGCCGTTGCCAATGATGGTTGTATCCGTTCCGTTCACAGTTGCCCATGAAAACTGGATGCCCGGCAGCGGCGAACCGCCGCTGAGTGTGACGGAGGTATTGATACATGTCAGCAGACCAGGAGGATTGAGGAAAAGCGGCGGATAGTCCAGGTCCTCGTCGATCACAATGCTTGCCGTATCCGAACAGAAGGTCAGGGTATCCAGTATCACGAATTCATATACACCCGGCTGGTCGATCGGAAGTACGGTATTACCCGGATAGATGACGCCGTTGCTGATCCAGATAACATTGGCGGCGGTGGTACCTTCCACCTGACCGGAAAGAATGATCTCGCTGATGGTGCAGTCCAATACATCGTCCGGATTGGCCAGAATGGTCGCCATCGGATTGTTGGAAATATCTGCCACTTGTACGGCCGTGGTATCCGTACATCCAAACGAACTGACGATCAGGGTGTAGTTGCCTGCTTTCCCCGCCGTTACCACGGGCTGGTTGGCATTCCCGATGATCGTGCCGTTGAAGGTACTCCACGCGAATGCAGAGCCAGCAACGCTGGAAGAGCCCGACAGGCTGACCTGCGGCACGACACAATTAATGGGCTCCGGCTGTGCGGCTGCGGCGATCGGTTTCTCCCGGAAAATGATAGGAGTTCCCGCGGCAACTGCCGTACAGAAATCGCTCAGCAGGACGTTGTTGGTGCCATCGTTATCTCCCGCAACAGCAGAAATATAATACGTCTTGTTGTACACCATTGTCGCCGGATCGAAACAAAAGACGGGCTGGCTGTTGCGCGCGATCTCGTTTACGATCTGGTTGCTGTTGCCTTCATGCAAAACAAACTGGAAGGCGTCGTTGGGATCGAGAAACTGCCCTGTGGCGTTGTAAACTGCTGTGAGGCATCCGTCGCCGCAATACGACAGTGCATTGCCCGACATGGTGCCTACCGCCGTTTCACAATTGATCAGCGCAATGGCAAAACCGCACAAGGTGACGCATCCGTTGGCGTCTGTAACACTTACAGCGTAATTGCCTTCGCTGAGGTTGCTGATGACAAAATTGCCGGGACTGACATTGGATTGTGAACTGCCGGGCGACCACACGATGGTGTATGGGCCGACACCGCCGGAAATATTTACCGTGCCTGCGCCATCCGAAGCACCTGGCAGACTTACATTACTCGATTGCTTGCAGGTAAGCTGGAGGCCGCTTGAAGGCTGGGTGATCGTGAACGAAGCGACACCGGAGCATCCGGCGGCATCCGTGACGGTCACAGCATAGGCGCCAGGGGGCAGACTGCCGGGACTGGGCGGATTGCCGGGGATACCGGGCGCCCAGTTGTACTGATAAGGCTGGACACCGCCACTGACCGAGAGTGCAATGGCGCCGTCGTTTGCGCCGAAACAGAGGATGTTTGTAGCGGAACCGCTCACTGCCACCACATCGCTGCCTGCACCGACCGTAAACGAGGCCGTTGAAGTACAGGCGCCGCCGGCACTAACGGTGACGGTGTAGACACCTGCCGTCAGGTTCTGGATATTCTGGGTGGTTTGGTTGTTGGACCATTTATAGGTATAAGGCAGTGCCGGAGTAACGTTGATCGTAACGGAACCATCGCTGCCGACACAAAGCGTGTTGGGCAGGGTGCTGCCCGATATCACAGGCGTCATGGTGCTGTCAGGCACAACGTACGAAACCACCGAGGTGCACCCGTTGCCGCTGCTTACGGTCACGGTATAATTGCCGGGAGGAACGCCGGTAAGGTCTTCAAACGAAGAGTTGTTCGACCAGGCATAGGTTATGGGAGGTGTTCCAGAGACAACCGTCTGGTCCACTCCGCCGCTGCTCTGACTGCAAAAGGCGCTCAGAATACCGGCGGACATGACGGGCGCCGGCGTATTGTTATCGACGGTAAAACTGGCCACATTGATGCAGTTGCCACCGCCATTCACCGTTACAGAGTACATGCCGGCCGGTACATTGGCGAGGTTTTGCGTCGTCTGACTGTTCGACCACAGGAAAGTATAATTAAGTGCGGGTGTGACACTTACGTTTATTCCTCCATTACTGGAGGTGCACGAAGTATTGGCTGTCGGAATGCCGGAAATATTGGGCAGAATCACGTCGTCGGGCACTGTGTACGTCTTGACGAACGTGCAACTGTTGGCGCCCGTGACGGTTACCGTGTAGGTGCCGGCAGGAAGCGTATTGATGTCTTCGGTAAGCGCGCTGTTCGACCAGATAAAAGTGTATGGCGATTGTCCGCCGCTAACGGAAAGGTTGATGTCGCCATTGCTTTGTCCGCAGGATGCCGGTGTGATGTTGTCGGAAACAGACGGGGGCAGGGCCGTAGCGCCTACTACGTAGGTTGCCGTGTTGGTGCAGGTACCGCCTGCGCTGACCGTTACGGTATAGTTGCCGGCCGGCACGCCGTTCAGGTCTTCGTTCGATGTGTTGTTGGACCAGGAGAAGGTATACGAAGCGCCGGGACCGGGTGTGGATGGCGTTATCGTAACATCGATGCTGCCGTTATTCACCACACAGGAAGTATTGGGTGCAGGTGTTCCTGCAATGGAAAAACTGATCGAGTTTTCCGGGACATTTGCTGTTGTGGTGACCGAGCAGCCGTTGGCGCCTGTGACTGTGACGGTATAGCTGCCCGTGGAAATGCCATTCAGGTCTTCCGTGACAGCGCCGCCTGTCCACATAAACGTATAGGGCGTTGCGCCGCCGCTAACGGTGAGGTCGACGCCTCCATTCGACAATCCGCAGATTTCCGGTGTTACTGATTGGGCGGCGGAGGGGAAGGTGGTGGCATCGTTGACGGTAAACGAGGCGGTCGCCGTGCAGTTGCCGGTTTCCGTTACCGATACGGTATAGGTGCCGGGTGCGAGGTTGGAAAGGTCTTCTGTTGCAGCGGCGTTCGACCACAGGTAGGTATAAGGACCTGCCGGTGTAACCGTGAGGTTGATGGCGCCGTTGTCGCTGATACAACTGGTCAGCGGCGTAGCCGTGCCCGACAGACTGAAAGTAGAGCTGTTATTCGGCACATTCAGCGTCGTATCTGCGGTGCAGCCATTGCCGGCCGTCACGGTAACCGAGTAATTGCCGGAATTCAGGCTGTTGAGGTCTTCTGAGACAGCCATATTCGACCAGGAATAAGTATAAGGCGTCGGTGCGCCGCTCACGGTGAGGTCGATGGCGCCAATAGCCTGCGAGCAGATATCGGCTGTTACGACCGGCGTGATATCCGGGTTGGTCGTATTGTCTGCAACCGTAAAAGTTGCGGTGGAACTGCAATTGGCGCCTGCGGTGACGGTCACGGTATAAGTACCTGCTGCAATGCCCGAGATATTTTGCGTTGCTGCGGCGTTCGACCACAGATAGGTGTAGGCGCCTGCCGGTGCAACGGAAATATTCACTGCGCCGTTTGCCGCGATACAGGAGTTGTTGCCGGCAGGTGTACCGCTGATGTTCAGGGCAATATTGTTGTTGGCAACAGTGACAGTAGCCGTTGCGGAGCAGCCGAAAAATCCGCTTACGGTGACGGAGTAAGTCCCCGGGGGTATGTTGCTCAGGTCTTGTGTAGTGGCGTTGTTCGACCAATGGTAGGTGTACGGCGGTGCGCCGCCGCTTACCGTTGCGTCTGCTCCGCCATTGCTCAGGCCGCATGTTGCGGGTATACCTACCACGGAAAGGTTGGGCGGTACAGTGGCGTCGAGTACGTCGAAACTGGCCACTGCGCTGCAGTTGACACCGATACTGACCGTAACGGTATAATTTCCCGGTGTCAGGTTTTCAATGTCCTGCGTTTTTTTGCCGTTCGACCAGTTGTACATGTAGTTGCCCGGCGGCGAAATATCGATATCGATATAGCCGTTGGGCGTGCCACAGGAATAGTTGTCGGAAACGACCCCGATGATATCGATCGCAATGGTTTCGCTGGGTACAGCGGCAAAGATCACGGAAGTACAGCCCACCGCCGAGGTGACGGTAACGGCGTAGTTGCCGGCAGGCAGGTTGGCAATGTCCTGCGACATCTGGTTGTTCGACCATTTATAGGTAAACGGCGGTTGTCCGCTGAATACCTCCAGGTCGACGCTGCCGTTGTTAAAGCCGCAGGTAGCGGGCGTGATGAACACATCGAGAAACGGCACTTCGGAAGCATCATCTACCGTAAAACTTGCCGTTTCGGTGCAAGTGCCTCCGGCGCTGACCGTAACGTCGTAGGTGCCGGGCGGAATATTGTTCAGGGTGGTTGAATTGCTGCCGTTCGACCAGTTAACGGTCAGGTTGTTTGGCGACAGCATCAGTACAATAGAGCCGTTGTTGGTTACACAGGAGGTCTGTGGCGTTACGTTGCCGTTCAGGCTGATCGGAATGGCGTTGTCGGGGACAAAGGCATTGCCCACGGCTACACAGCCGTTGGCGCCTGTCACGGTGACGGTATAATCGCCGGCCGGAATATTATTCAGGTCCTGAACCACCTGTCCACTTCCCCATTGATACAGATACGGCGCGACACCACCGATTACAGTAAGGTTAATGCTGCCGTTGTTCAGGCCGCAAGAGGCTGCCGTAACGGAAAACGACAGTTGTGGGGTGTTCGGGTTGTCGGGTACGGTAAAGGAAGCGATCTGGGTGCACGACCCGCCGCCGCTCACGGTCACCGTGTAAGTGCCCGGCTGTAGACCGGTTATGTTCTGGGTTGTGGCATTGTTCGACCAGGTAAAGGTATAAGCACCCGGCGGGGCTACATTAATGGAAATACTGCCCGTGCCATTGTTGTTACAGGAGGTATTGGCAATAGCGTTGCCGCTGATGTTGATGGGCGGATTGATATTGGGGATATTGATGTTTGCCGTACTGGAGCAGCCGTTGGCGCCGGTAACGGTGAGGCTGACCCCGCCGGCCGGGATGCCCGAAATGCCGGGCGTAACAGCGCCTGTCGACCACAGGTAGGTAAACGGCGCTACACCTCCGGAGACCGAGACGTTTACACTGCCATTGCTCAGGTCGCAGGTGGAAGGGATGGGAAAAGGATTGATAACGGGGTTGTTGGGGTTGTCCGGCACCGTGATCGAAGCCGTCTGGGTGCAACTGCCGCCGCCGTTCACCGTCACATCGTAGGTTCCGGGAGGCAGGTTGCCGATGTTTGAGGTGGTTTGACCGCCTGCCCAGATGAACGTATAACTTCCGGGAGGTGTCACGGTCAGGCTGATGCTGCCGTTGCCGCCGTTGCAGGTGGTATTGGCAATCACTGTCGGGGTGATCGTAATCGGCGGGTTATTGTTGCCCACCGTTATGCTGGCGGTTGTGGAGCATCCGTTGGCACCGGTCACTGTGAGGTCGTATGTGCCGGCCGGAATATTGCCGAGGTTGGGTGTAGATTGTCCCCCCAGCCACATATAGGTATAAGGCGCCACACCTCCCGTAACATTTACACTGATAGCGCCGTTGCTGAGGTCGCAGGTCGAGGCTGTCGGCGATGCGCTGATGTTCGGCGTATTCGGGTTGTTCGGCACCGTAAACGATGCTGTTTGGGTACAACTTCCGCCGCCGCTAACCGTGACATCGTAGGTTCCCGGAGGCAGGTTTGTTAGATTTTGTGTGGTTTCGCCACCCGACCAGGTAATCGTGTACATGCCCGCAGGAGCGATGTTCAGGGTAATACTGCCGTTGCCGCCGTTGCAGGTAGTATTGGCTACGATAGTGGAAGTAATATTGATCGGCGGGTTATTATTGCCGACGTTGATATTGGCCGTGCTGGAACAACCGTTGGCGCCGGTGACCGTCACGGCATAACTGCCGGCCGGGATGTTGGTCAGGCTGGAAGTAGATGCTCCATTGTCCCACATGAAGGTGTAAGGCGCTACGCCGCCCGTAACGTTCAGGTTGATACTGCCATTGCTCAGGTCGCAGGTGCTTTGTACGACCGTCGACGCAATGTTGGGCGTATTGGGGTTGTCCGGCACGTTGAAGGTAGCCGTGGAACTGCAGGTCGGGCCTGCTGTGACCGTGACGGTATAGGAACCCGGAGGCAGGTTGCTGATGTCCTGGGTCATTTCGTTGTTCGACCAGTTATAAGTATAGGTGCCTGCCGGGTTTACGCTCACGTCTATGCTGCCGTTGCCGCCGTTGCAGGTGGTGTTGGCGGCTACGACGCCGGTGACATTGATATTGACGACATTGTCATTTACGGCCACATTAAGCACTTTGGTGCAGCCGTTGGCATCCGTCACCGTGACGGTATAGCCGCCGGGCGGGATGTTGGACAGGTCTTCCGTGACCTGACCACCCGACCATAGGAACGTATAAGGCGCGGTGCCGCCGCCTACAGACAGGTTTATGGCGCCGTTGCTTTGTCCGCACTGCGCATTGGTGACTTGTGCATTGGCGGTGACCGTAGTTTGGGTAACAACGGCATTTCCGGATACTGTGCCGACGCACCCCCCGTTTACGGACGACACACTTTGGATCGCATAGGTTCCGGGCTGAGTGGCCATCAGGGTATATGGATTATTGCTGGTCTGAATGGCAGGTTGCGGCGCCCCGTTGATGGTATACACAAATTGCCACGGCGCCTGGCCTGTAAAGTTGACGGTCAGGGGTACGGAGCCCGAAGCGCCCGCACACAAAACACCGCTGCCGGTGATCATGGCCGTCGGCTTGGGGATGATGTCGATCGTGTAACAACTCGGCGTCGGGTTGGGATAACAAGCATTGGCGACGTTCAGGCAAAGCGTGGCCGTGCCGCTGGCATTGGCATTCCAGTTGACGCCGATGTTCGGGCCGCTGCCCGTTACCGTGCCCATACCGGCCGGTGTGATGCTCCAGGTGTAAATGGTGGCGCCAAGAACCGGCGGGATGGTAAAACTGGAAGAACTGCCCTGGCAGGCCATTGTCGGGCCGCTGATGGCGCCCGGGTTAGCCGGTGGTGCGCCGACGGTGGAGCCGTCCAGTACATCGATTGAATAATCGCATACGTTCCCGGCGCACCCGTCGAGTACGAAATAATAGATCTGCCCGATAACGAAATTGCTGGCAGATAATATAAAAGGATTTTCCGTGCAGGCACATTGCAGGTCCATGGCCGTCCAGGGCGGCCCGCAGCCCGCGTAAATACCACCTTGCAGACCTTGCTGGTTGCCGGGCGAACAGTTGGAAGGGGTCACCTGAATGGTAATTGATGTGGTGCCCGCATAAAAAGCAAACCATTCATCGTTGTTTAACTGCCAGCCCGGACATCCCGGAAAGGTCTGGACGGCATTATTGTTGTTGATGGTCGCGCAATACCCGTCGAGATTTTCACAAAGTATTGGTGCGGTCGGGCAGTTGTTTCCCGGTTGAGGAAAGCCTGGGGGAGGGCATTGTCCGAAAAGTAAGTGGCTGTAAATGAGGAAAATAGTCGCAAAGAGGAAGTAGAGTCCTTTCATGCTGGGAAACAGTTAGAGTGTCTTATGTGTTGCGAGGCGGATTAAAACGGTCCAAGGTATTGAAAAGGCGGATGATGTTACGAAATATAATATGGCAAAATATGGCATATTGTAATCTTATTGCTGTTTTGTGTATATACGGATCATAATCACTGTTGTAACAATCTGTATTTGAAACGGAATTCCGATGCCGAATTTATCCATTCAACATGATATTGTAACATGCCGCCATTCTGAAAAAAAAGCGAACTTTACGCCCCCAATTTCAATTTTTTCATTCTGCTATAATACAAATATGAAAGAACTTAAATCCTACCTGACGTCGAACAAGCAGCGATTTCTGGATGAATTGCTCGAACTGCTGAGGATACCGTCGGTAAGTGCCGATCCAAAATACAAGGGCGACGTACGTCGCATGGCGGAGGCTACCGCCGATCATTTGCGGAAAGCAGGTGTTCCAACCGTTGAAATTCACGAAACTGCCGGGCATCCCATTGTTTTCGGCGAGATAACAGTCAACCCCAAAGCGCCTACCGTTCTGGTATACGGCCATTACGATGTGCAACCACCTGATCCGCTGGATTTATGGGACAGCCCGCCTTTCGAGCCGGTGGTGAAAAAAACAAAAACGCATCCGGATGGAGCCATATTTGCACGGGGCGCCTGCGACGATAAGGGCCAGTTTTTCATGCATGTGAAGGCTTTTGAAATGATGCTGAAAAACGGACATCTGCCTTGCAATGTCAAGTTCATGATAGAGGGAGAAGAAGAGGTAGGTTCAAAAAACCTCGAAAAGTTCTGCCGGGAAAACAAGAAAAAACTTTCCTGTAATGTGGTGCTCATCAGTGATACCAGCGTGATCGCCAACGATACACCCAGCCTTACCGTCGGACTTCGCGGGCTGTGTTACATGGAGGTAGAGGTGACCGGCCCCAACCGCGACCTGCATTCCGGCGTATACGGCGGCGCAGTAGCCAACCCGATCAATGTGCTTTGTTCCATGATCGCCTCGCTGCACGATGCCAGGCGCCAGGTGGTGGTGAAAGGTTTTTATGATGATGTGCAGAAGGTGAGCGCCAAGGAACGCAAACTGATGAACGAAGCACCTTTCGATGAAAAAGCCTATAAAAAAGACCTTCAGATTGCCGAACTGATGGGGGAAAAAGGATTTACAACCATCGAGCGGACCGGGATACGGCCTACCCTCGACGTCAACGGCATCTGGGGCGGTTACACAGGTGAAGGCGCAAAAACAGTGTTACCTTCCAAGGCTTTCGCCAAAATATCCATGCGTCTGGTTCCCGATCAGGACCCGAAAAAGATAGAAAAGCAGTTCCAGAAACACTTTGAAAGTATTGCGCCGAAATCCGTAAAGGTTAAAGTCACTGCCCACCACGGCGGTTACCCCGTAGTGGTGCCCACCAACTCGGTGGAATACAAGGCTGCAGAGAAGGCTATGGAAATGGCCTACGGCAAAAAGCCCCTGCCGCAACGCGGCGGCGGCTCCATTCCGATCGTGGCCATGTTCGATCAGGTACTCGGCGCAAAATCAGTGCTGATGGGTTTTGGACTCGATTCGGACGATATCCATTCGCCCAACGAACACTACGGCCTGTTCAACTACTACAAAGGGATTGAGACGATCCCGTATTTCTACAAGTTCTACGCAGAAATGAAGAAAAAATAGCAGGGCGCTGCTTTATCCAACCATAATGCTCCTAAACAACAGCACACTGGAAATGAAAAAAATCGTTTTGCTATTCATCCTTGTCGCAACCTCGCTCAGCCTTTCGGCCCAGAAAAACAGGCCATCCCGGATCGTCCTCGAAAATGCCAGGGACAGCGCCAGTTATGCATACGGTATTGTTCTGGGCAACAGTATCAAACGACAACTGAGCGATGACCTGAACAGCGAAGTCCTAATCGCCGCACTCCGGTCGTCGCTCGGCGGCGATTCGATGCTGTTCACCCCGGAAGCCTCCAATAAAGTGTTCAGCGATTACAACCGCGCCGTACAGGCAAAAGCCAGCGAACGCCTGCGCCTCGAAGGCCAGAAATTCCTGGCGGAAAACAAAAAACGCCCTGGTGTGACAACCACCGAGAGCGGCTTGCAATACGAGGTGCTGAAACAAGGTACAGGTACTGTTGCACCCAAGGAAACAGACAAGGTGGAAGTACACTACCACGGCACCCTGGTCAATGGCGATGTATTCGACAGCAGCGTCGACCGGGGGCAGCCTGCGACTTTCAGCCTCAATCAGGTGATCAAAGGCTGGACCGAAGGGCTCCAGTATATGCATGAAGGCGACAAGTTCAGGTTCTTTATCCCGGCAGAACTGGCCTATGGCGACCGCAGTGCCGGGCCCAAGATCAAACCGGGCTCAACCCTGATCTTCGAGGTGGAATTGATCAAAATTCTCGCCGACTGAAGAATGGCCCGCATGACGGATAAAATCCACGTTCGACTGCTGGTAATGGTGATGGTCTATTTGCTGCTGCGTTTTTTCGGCGGCTCGTTCGGCAACCTTGTTTTGTACCCCGTCACCCTGCTTGTTACCTTTTTGCACGAATTCGGCCATGCACTCGGGGCTTTGCTGACCGGCGGTTCCGTTGAAGGCATGCAGATCAATACCGATGGCAGCGGCTATACGATCACCCGGGGCGGGAGTCACGGCGTGGTGCTGATGGGCGGCTATCTGGGCAGCGCAGTGCTGGGCAATATTATCTTCCGGATCGGCGTCCGGCACCGGCAGATCACGCAGGCTACCCTGATCGCACTGGCCTGTATCATGGCGCTTGCCGGTATTATCTGGTACCAATCGCCCGGAAGTACGGGGTTGTTGCTTGGCTTTGCCGCACTGTTGTATTTCATTGCCCGCAAAACCGACTGGGATCAGGACCTGCTCATGTTTCTGGGCATGGCCGCCGTTTTGTATATCATTCAGGATTTCAATGTCGGGCCCAGCAGCGATCTGGCGATGTACGAACAGGTGGTGGGCATTTTCCCTTCGCAAATTTGGATGTATATTTGGGTTGGGCTGGCCGGCGGGTTGTTCTACTGGAACCTGCGGGAGATATTCGACAGGCGATAATTCAAATCAGGGAAATAAATGCCGATCAAGGAAATCCTGGAAAAAGTACCGGTGCGCGGCATGTCGCACTTTGTCATTTGCTACATGATCCTGGCATTCGGCTGGTGGAGTTATCATTTGTGGCGCCAGAACGACCTGCTGTTTGCGTCGGAGAAGGCTTTGGTTGAAGCGCATTTTACCCGGAAAAACCAGGGCTACAACCAAACAGAAATGCTCGAAACGGCAGAGTACAAAAAGGTCGTACGCAACTGGGAAAAAGGGCGGCGCATGGTCATAGCCGAGGGTCTTTTTTTTACCGCCTGCCTGATCTTTGGCCTGTGGGTTATCAACCGGAGTGCCAACCGGGAGGTCATGCTGGCTCGGCAACGGCGCAATTTTATGCTGAGTATCACCCATGAACTGAAATCGCCCATCGCATCCCTTAAACTCGTGCTGGAGACGCTCGGCAAACACACCCTTCAACGCGATCAACTGGAAAAACTGTGCAAAGGCGGACTAAAAGATGCCTCCCGCCTGCAGACACTCGTGGAAGACCTGCTGCTTGCCGCCCGACTCGAAGACAACTGGCGACCGCTGCCCGAACCGGTTGACCTGCCTGCCATTGCCCGCGGGGTGACCGACGGGCTTCTCATCCGCTTTCCACAGGCAAAAATTGAAATGCATTTTCCCGATCATTTTCCACCGGTGCAGGCCGACAAGTCCGGTATAACAGCCATTGTGCAGAACCTGCTTGAAAACGCGGTCAAGTATTCGCCCGAAGGGTCGACCGTCGAACTTTCCGCAGAAAAAGCAGGCGGTAAACTCGTGCTGCGCGTGGCCGACCAGGGAAAAGGCATACCGGATACCGAAAAACAGGCCGTTTTTGAAAAATTCTACCGGCTCGGAAACGAGGAAACCCGCCAGGCAACCGGTACCGGGCTCGGGCTATACATTGTAAGCCAGGTCGTGAAAGCGCATCAGGGCTCCATTTCGGTGCTGGACAACAAGCCAGGCGGAACCGTTTTTGTTGTCGAAATCTGACATTATGAACGCAAACGAGGCCCGATTGCTGCTGTTGGAAAGTCTGACCCCCCGTTACGGTGCAGGAGAATCTGCCTCCATATCGCGCATCCTGCTGGAGGATGCTTTCGGCATCCGGCCCTATGATCGCGATATTGTCCTTGCTCCTGAAGATAAGGAAAAGTTTGCCGCTATGCTGAAGCGTCTGCTGGAAGGCGAACCGGTCCAGTATGTACTCGGCTCCGCTGATTTTTTCGGCCTGCGCTTTAAGGTAAGTCCTGCGGTGCTTATCCCAAGACAGGAAACGGAAGAACTCGTCGCCTGGGCGCTGGAGTGGCTGAAGACGCGACAAGTAGAATCCCCCGGGGTACTCGATATCGGATTGGGCAGCGGATGTATCGGCATAACCCTGAAAAAGAAAAATCCCGGCATCCGACTGACGGGCGTTGAAAAAAGCCCGGCAGCACTGGAGATCGCCCTTGAAAATGCCGATTCAATCCTTGGAAAGGACGCCTGCCATTTTGTGTCGGGTGATATTCTGGACGAATCCAATTGGGCACAGTTTTCGATGTACGACATGGTCATCAGCAACCCGCCCTATATTCCCTTTTCCGAGCAGTCATTGGTGCCGGAACATGTTATCGATTACGAACCGGGGCTTGCACTTTTTGTTGAAGATCGCGATCCCCTTGTTTTTTACCGCGCCATTGCTGCTTTTTGCCTGAAAAAACTGCATCCCGGCGGGGCCTTGTTTTTTGAGTGTAATGAATTTTCTGCCGGACAAGTGGCTGATATGCTTCGGGAGGAAGGATTTTCCGGTGTAATCCTGCGCAAAGACCTGGCCGGCGCGGCAAGAATGGTTTGCGCATTTCAGCCCCTTTAAACCTTTTTATCCCGGCAGGGTCAAATACCCGTATCTTGTTTTAACTACTTAATTTTGCCGTGCACATGTCATTTTTGTTTGCACCATTCTCCAAAATCGTTTCCAAAATAGAAGACGATGCAGGACCTGAATCCCCCAAAGAAAGCCGCTTTGGCGCAAAGTTCGCGCTGGGCATTTTGCTGACGTTCGTACTGGTCATTTCACTGGGCCTGGGCCTTTTTGTCCGGCTCTGGCAACGACTGGAGATGTTTTTTGAAGTCGTTCAGTAAATGCAAATCTGCCGGTTACGCTATTTCAGGGTATAAATGGACGGGAAGTGATACTTTCGCGCCATG
>CALMBD010000312.1 GCA_937861115.1 uncultured Bacteroidota bacterium
AAGGTTTTCAAAACCTTATAGGTCTGTTTGTTTTACGAACAGGCGATCTTCATACCTCGGCCCGGCGCAACTGCGCATACGTGCGGTACCCCGGCTGTGCCGGCGAGGCGATGATGAACACTTTTGCGCCGTCGTCCGACGACATCTCGATTTTCGTCTGCTCCGCAAGCAGCACAAAATCAAACTGTTTGGCGGCCTCGCCATTAAAAGAAACGTTGCCCTCCAGCACATAGGCCGAGTAGATTACCGAGGCCGATGCATCCAGCGTGAACCCGTCTTTTCCGAGTTCCATGCGCCAGACCGCTATGCCCGGCGTATCCATCCTGAACGGGCTGCCTTCGCCCGCCAGGATTTTGACGAGCGTGCCGTTTACTTTTTTCTCCGGAAAATCGGCAGCCCGGTAGTCGTCGTAACTCGCCGGTTGGTCGAGTGTTTTGGCCAGGTTCGGGTCAAACCAGATCTGGAACATTTCGGCGTCCTTACCCATCCATTCGGAGTGGCTGATGCCGTTGCCGGCCCTGATGATCTGTACATCGCCGGCGCGCAGCGACCGCCATTCGCGCAATTTGGTGTCGTAATGGCGTATTTCGCCGTTCAGCACAAAAGAGCAGATTTCAAAACCCTGGTGCGGGTGCAGTCCGATCGTACTGTCGGTCACGGCACGGGCATGCGCCCAGTAAAACAGGCTGGAATAGGGCCGGATGCTGGAGTGGTCCTGCGGGAATCCGATCGGTTTGTTCTCTACAATTTCGCCGCCGTTGAAGGCGCCGGAACCTTGTTGTTCCTTTGGAATAATGCGTACTGACATAAACGATATGGTTAAATGAAATGCCCAAATGAAACAAACTACCGTTCCTGTGGTTGCGAATTTTTCAAAGTTCGCCCCGGCTTGTTACCTTGCCTGCCTAAAACAACTTGTCCATGAAAAAATTAATACCCGCTATTATTACCCTCGTTTTGGCCGTTTCCGGCCTGATATGGATTCAAAATGATAAAAAACCCGTTTCAATCCCGGGTGGCGCCCAGGAGGAAAACCGGGAGCGCAGGGAGGAATGGGAGCGCATGCGCCTCGCCGATCCGGCAACCGGTGAAATCCCCAAAGGCATCGCCTTTCTGGAACAGCGATTTGCCGCCGGTATCCCGATGGCGGCGGCTGACCGCTCCGGGCCGGACTGGATGACGCGCGGCCCCTGGAACGTCGGCGGCCGCACCCGCGCGCTGGCATTCGACGTCAACGACGAAAACCGCATTTTTGCAGGCGGCGTCTCCGGCGGCCTATGGCTCAGCGAAGACGGCGGCCAATCCTGGGAGCGCAAGACCCCGCTCAATGCACACCCCGGCTGCGTCAGTATTGCGCAGGACACCCGGCCGGGTCATACCGATACCTGGTACTATATTTCGGGCGAATTGTGGGGCACTTCCGCCAGCGGCGGCGGCGGCGCTTTTTACTTCGGCGACGGCATGTTCAAGAGTACCGACGGCGGCAACACCTGGGCCGCCCTGGGCAATACCGACAACGGCAACCAGAACAGTTTCACCGACGTCTGGCAGGGCGGCTACCGCGTGGTCACCGATCCGACCAACGACGCCCAGGATGAAGTGTATGCCGCTACCTACGGCGCCATCTGGCGCAGCCTCAACGGCGGCACTACCTGGTCGGTGGTGCGGGGCAATGCCAACTCGGGTCCCTTCTCCTATGCCACCGATATTGCCATCACCTCGACAGGGGTCTTGTACGCCACCCTGAGCAGCGAAGGCAGCCAAAAAGGCATCTGGCGCAGCACCGACGGGGCCGGCTGGGTAAACATCACTCCGGCCAATTTCCCCGCAGCATACGACCGGCTGGTGATCGGCATCAACCCGAACAACGAAAACGAGGTCTACTTCCTGGGCGCTACGCCCGGTTTCGGACATTTCAACCACTATATCAGCAGCGACGACTGGACCAGCCTCTGGAAATATACCTACACCGGCGGCGACGGTTCCGGCGGCACCTGGGAAGACCGCTCCCTGAACCTGCCCGCCATGGGCACCGAATTCGACAAGTTTGCCGCACAGGGCGGTTATGATCTCGTGGTGCGCGTACAGCCCGGCACCAACAATGTCTTTGTCGGCGGCACCAATATCTACCGCTCTACCGACGGCTTTTCTTCGCCAGACAATACCACGCACATCGGCGGTTACAAGCCCGGTACCTACCTGCCCTACTTCGAACTGTATCCCAACCACCACCCCGACCAGCACGACATGCTGTTTCTGCCGTCCGACCCGAACGTCCTGGTCACAGCCAGCGACGGCGGCCTGCACCGCACGGAAGACTGCAACGCTGCCAACGTCGTCTGGACGGCCCTGAACCGGGGCTACCATACCTCGCAATTCTACACGGCGATCATTGATAAAAATGAAGCCGGCGACAACACCATCATCGGGGGACTTCAGGACAACGGCAACTTCTTTGTGAACAGCGACGACCCGACCGCCGTCTGGAAACAGACCGTCAATGGCGACGGCTGCTTCGGCGGCATTGCGCCAAACAAGGCGTTTTACGTATTGTCGATCAACGGCGGCCGCGTGGTAAAATGCAACATCGACGCACAGGGCAACGTATTGGCCTTCCAGCGCTTCGACCCGATCGGCAGGGTGCAGGCAGATTACCTGTTTATCAACCCCCTCATGCTCGATCCGAACGACGCCAATATATTGTACCTGCCTGCCGGCGACCGGCTGTACCGCCAGGATCAACTCGGCGCCCTACCGCTGAACAACGAATGGGACAGTATTTCCACCGGCTGGACCCTGTTTCCGGATACCCTGACCCAGTTTAACGACAACAATGCCCGGCATGTCTTTTCGGCTATCGCCGTTTCGCAGGCCAACCCTGCCAACCGGGTATATCTCGGTACCAGTCGGAATAAAATATACCGCATCGACAACGCCAATACCGGCTCCCCGTCGATGGTCGAACTGCCGTCGCCGCAGGGCTCTACCACGGCATACGTCAATTGTCTGGCAATCGACCCCGACAATGCCGACCACGTGATACTGGTGTATTCCAACTACGGATTATACAGCGTTTTCCTCAGCGAAAACGCCGGCCAAAACTGGAAGAAAGTTGGCGGCAACCTCGAAGCGACCGTCAACGGCGCCGGCAATGCGCCTTCTGTGCGCTGGGTGAGCATTCTGCCCTTCCCCGACGGCTCACGCAAGTATTTCTGCGGCACCAGCACAGGCCTGTACAGCGCCGATACGCTGCTCCTGCACGCGACAGGACAGCCCGGTACGCAGTGGGTGCTTGAAGCGCCCGGACTGATCGGCAACAGCGTGATCAACCAGGTGGAAACGCGGGCTTCCGACGGGCTTGTCGTGGCTGCCACGCACGGCATCGGCCTGTTCAGCGCCAATTTCCAGCCCGTCAGCAGCAGCCATGAACCGGCCAGGGCGCCTGCCGTACGCGTCTTCCCCAATCCGGTAAAAAACGTAGTGGAATTTGGCATGGCGAAGCCTTTTACCGGCAGCATAGGTGTCCGCATTTTCGATCAGCAGGGGCGCCTGGTGAGAACGGCCTCTATTACTTCGGATAATACCCGCGCAGACATGAGTGGCTTGCCGGCAGGGGTGTACCTGTACGAACTGCGCGGGAAGGACTGGCAAAGCAGCGGGAAGATGGTGAAGGAGTAGTTCGGGATGGATTATTTGGATTTTTGAAGGGCCGGCAATACATTTGGGACATCATCAAGCCAAATGCCTGTCG
>CALMBD010000313.1 GCA_937861115.1 uncultured Bacteroidota bacterium
GTTTGGAGGAATAACTTGTTTTGTCTCCTTTCTAATATTTTATTTTTATGAAAATATGATGCAAAGTTCTTCCATGCCGCTCCATCCCCATTGTAAAAACCCGAACACCGTCCTAGCCGCCATCGCCAATCAAACTGCTCAAGCCCACCTTATCCTGCATCAAACCCGTCTCCGTATCGCTGTACTGCAAAAAATGCTGCGCCGGCGGGCTGCCGGAAAATTGTTTAAAATCCCGAATCAGGTGCGACTGGTCGGTGTATCTATACTGCGCCACCACTTCCATCCAGGATCTGTTCGGATGGTTCAGCCAATAGTTGGCAGCGTGTCGGTGGCGGATGAGCCGGAGCCAGTTTTTGGGCGACAGGCCGGTTTGGGTTGCGCATTGTTTTTCCAGCCAGCGTTCGGTGCATTTAAACTTGCGGGTCAAGTCGTGCACGGTAAGCAGGGATGGACTCCGGAACATATAATTCATCACCGGAGCGAAATCGCCCACGCCGATTTTTGCATGTTGCTGGAAAAACCGGATCAAGGTGCGCTGAATCAAATCGACTGCCGTAGCCGTAGCACTAGTTGCCCAGAGTCGCTCCTGCAAAGCATCAAAATGCTGATAGAGATGGAGGTCGTCAAGCGTGGCAACTGTATTAGACAGCCCTTGCACGTTACTCTGCGTGAAATGGTAAGCAGCTGTTGGTTTCAGCATCACCATTACAAAATTGACATCGCCCATAAAATCGGATTGACAAAATACGTTGCTCGTATAGAGCAACGCCGGTTCGTCCATCACTTGATGCGGATAGCTACTCCCTGCTTCTCCATGCCGGATGCTCGTTCTGGGCGGATTTTTGAACGGGAAAACCAGCATCGGCACGCCGCGTGCACTGAGCATTTGTTGGGATGCTGACTCGAAGTGGAAGGACATCGCGAGGAATCCTTCAACAAAAGGCGAAAGCGCGGGAGGGGGAGCGAAATGTTGAACCATAGGGATTTGTTGGTCAATTTCAGGTCTTGTATCGCGATAGGTTTTCCAGTAAAGGCGACACAGGGCGCAGGAGAAAAAAGGTTTAGTTTGACTTGGCTTAAGTTCAAATAAAAAAAAACTGGCAAACGCAAAAAATAAAGCAGAATATTCTGTAAAAGTCAAAGATTAAAAAAGTAACAATTGCATTGGTTTGTTTTTGCGTTTTTTTCGACGATTGCCCATTTTTTTAATCGGATAATTTACTCGCCGTCCTTATCCCCCGCAAAATAATCCTCTCCACTAGGCTTGCCCTCGCGCCTGTTTTGGTAATACCGTGTCCGTGCGCTGCGCTCCTGCACCAGCGATTGATGCACACTTTCGGCATTCGATTCAAACGAAATGGTATTCTGAATGGAGATATGATGGGCAAATCTCTCCACATCGTGGTTGGCCCCGATATAGGTAAAAGTCCATTGTTGGTTTTTCAATTCTTCAATCAGGCTTTTGATGGTCGTGCCGTTGAATTCTTTCGAGGCATTCTCCTGTCCATCGGTAAAGATGGTTACCAAAACATGGTAGTCTTGGACTAATTCCAGCTGCGTGCGCAGCCGCTGAAAGGCGAAGCCCATTGCGTCGTACAAGGGAGTATTAGAGCTGGGATGGTAGCGGGTGGCGTCCAGTTCTGACAGCTCTGCTGCCGGTTGGTTCGAGAGCAGTGTTTTGGTCCCCATTCCATTGAACGTAACTAAGGTAATATACTGCTCCTGCTCCGGGTGTAGCGCCTGCGTGCCTTTGATCGTTTGTACAGTTTCGTTGAAGCCTTCGATGGTGGCTTGTTTGATGGATTGCATCGAGCCGCTTTCGTCGAGAATGATCAGGTTGAAAATCTTACGTTTGGTGTCCATGTATTTCTATTTTAATGAGTCGGTGCAAAGGTAAAGGCGCCTGTTCCGGACTTTTATCGTTGGAGCCAGTTTAGGAAACGCACCAGGAAACACCGGTTCGTTTCCTGAAAAATTTCCCGGACTCGTTTATATCTTGTTTTTTTGTGCAAATTCTTTTATGGAACCGATTCGTCAAAACGACTACTACGCGATCTTCCAGACTGGCTTACTGATAGCAGTGGAAGAGTTGGGTGTCAAGCAGACGCATCTCGCTGCGGTGTGCGGTGTGAGTAAGGGCTATCTCTCCAAATTGAAAGGATGGAGCATGGACAATAAAAGTGGAACCCTGCTGGCAAGGCCTCATGCAACAAGCACGAATTTCAGGATTTATGCAGTTCCCTTACTTCAGTATCTTGAACAGGAACACCAGATTGTTTTCTCGGAAGGTTATTTCGGCCCCACCCAGACAAATGCCGGGGCCCGGCAGTGGGGCGACATTAAATCGATGCTATTACCCGATCCTGTGAATCAAAATGGGCATACGGGAGTGCCGCCACCCGATATTTTAGAGGAGATTGACATTCCTGAAACAGGCGAAATGACTATAGAATGGAACATTGACCTGACCGACCAAAACAACCTGCAGGCCATGTTGGAAAAGATAGAACGCCTGGCCGACAAAGCAAATGCCCAGATGTCGATTAAGATCGTACTACGTAAAAAACTGAAGCGACCTGGTACGATGTTGTACAAAAATCAAAGGCGGAGAGAAACACCTTCGGAGTTCGAAGACAATTTGGAATTACCTGCCCACGAATTCGAGACCAATCCTTATCTCCATCTGCACGTGAAAGAAGGGTACAACAGGTTTTCCGAACAGGTTTATGTCAAAGACTCCCGCAATGGCGCGCAGCGGGAGCAATTTTGCGACTATTCGGCCTGGGAAGCGCTACACCGGCAGGGCGACTGGGACTATTCACCTGAAATGCGCATTATACATGGTGGTGGCGTCCATCAGTATTTGTTGTCGCGGTACCGCTACGGCGCACATCCTTTCAACTTACAGGCTGTGCTCCGTTTTGACGGCTATGCGCAGCACGCCGGTGCGCACACGGAAACTGCCAACGCGGGCCTCCTGCTGGGTTATCAAAGTGTAGGCGGAAAGGTTCAATACTTTCATCTTTTACTTGACGGCCAAACCATGCGCCTGGAGCTCGTTGGTGCTCAGGCCGGCGATGCTCTTTCTGATTATCAACACCTGGATGCCGGAGTACCCTTCGTTATTGATGACGGCGCGGAGTATCAATTTTTGCTGCGCGTCACCCCGGAGACCATCGAAGTTTTTGTAGATAGTGTTCTTTGCTATCAAGTTGCCACACCTCCCGGGATGGAAGGTCAGGTTGGTATTCGGCCCTGGCGGGCACGGGTGACTTGCTCTTATTTTGAGATTTGGGAGGAGCGGTGAAGCTAGCCTTCAAATTACGACAACTTGCAGTAAAAAATATGGCAACCCTGGTGAACCTACCAGGAATTGCCGTTTTAAATACCCAGCGTTGATCTATCTATTTAACTCAAGTTGTGACCTACTAGAAATTCGCATCAAATAAAAAGACCTCCGTTAATTTGGGTTACCACACACCAAACACGAAGGTCAATATGAATTTCTTCACGGTCGCAATTTACGTGCTGTTGGATGACATATTCAAAGCAGTTGAACACAAAGAAGACCCTCAAAGGAAGGTCAATGATGCCTTGGTATTAACCACTTTATTGCTGGATGACTGCGCTTGGGAAGTTTGCCGAAAAAAGAACACCAGACGAGGAGACATTTACCAGATCATGCTTTGGAAAAAAGCAATGAGAAGGCGAGTTGAATCCTACTTTAGTGCCATAACAGACCTGTTTCCTCATTCAATTCATGCCGTGACGGCTAACGGATTCTTGATTAAGTGCTTTGTTTTCGTTTTTGTCTATGGTTTGCATAAATGGTTAGCATAGGTCACAACTTGAGTTAATTTATCATCCTGTACTCATTTGGCGATTGCCCGACCTGCTGCTTGAAGAAACGGGTAAAATGCTGCGGGTACTTAAATCCCAACTCATAAGCGATTTGACTGACCGATTTGCCGGGATCAAATATGCGTTCTTTGGCCACATCAATCACTTTTGCTTGTATGTATTCCTGTGCCGATTTCCCGGCCGCCTTTTTCACCAGGTCCCCGAAGTAGTTTGCAGACAGGTTGAGCTCGCCGGCACAGTAAGCGACGGAAGGCAACCCCTCAATTTGAGGCTTGTCGGAAAGAAAATACTCCTGCAGCAAGCGCTCAAACCTTTCCAAAATGCCCTGGTGCGCATGGTCACGGGTAATGAATTGGCGGTCATAAAAACGAATGCAATAGTTCAATAGCAGTTCAATGTTCGATACAATGAGCATTTTACTGTGCTTGTCAATGGCCCGTTCCAGTTCAAACTCAATTTTTGAAAAACAATCCAGGACGAGTTTCTTTTCCCGTTCCGATAAATGAAGCGCTTCACTGGATTGATAGCCAAAGAAAGTATAGTCCTGAATATGCCGCCCGAGCGGCGTTCCGTGTATCAAATCGGGATGAAAGACAAGCGCGTAACCTTTCGGCTGGTACGTCTCTCCGCTGCTGTCACCGCTCAACACCTGTCCGGGTGCAATGAATACCAGCGTTCCTTCCTGATAGTCGTAAGTGTTTTTGCCATACCGCAGATCACCACATTTGACCTCTTTCAGAAAGATGGTGTAAAAGCCGAAATATATGGTGGACGCCTGTCTGGGGCTGGCCTTTGAGAGATCAACCACACTTACCAATGGGTGTAGCGTTTCATTGTTGTTGAATGCGTTGTATTCGCTGATGGTCTCAAATCTTCGCATTACGTCCATAATACTGTTGTTTTATCCGGCTCAAAATTAGGCTTTTATTCATCCCGATCAGTGGAGCAAACCCGAATCAGGAATATTGGTAGGTAAATCCGTAATCTGTATAACATGCAAGCAGGATAACACCCGGACCTTTGCTGTATTAAAAGTAAGATTATGGCAAACCACAATACGGTGGTCCTGCCGTCAGCAAACTGACCGGCATTTTCGGTAAAAGCCTCAAATAGCGTGACAGTGTCTGCAACAGTCAGATTTCAATTAAATTAAACTTGTAAAAAATAAATCATGCAAAAACGTAAACTTGGAAATAGCGGCCTGGAGGTTTCTGCCCTGGGTCTTGGCTGTATGGGCCTGAGCTTTGGTTACGGCCCTGCAACGGAAAAACAGGATGCCATCAACCTGATCAGGAAAGCCTTCGAGCATGGCATTACCTTCTTTGATACCGCCGAAGCATACGGGCCGTTTACAAACGAAGAGTTGCTTGGCGAGGCGCTGGAACCCTTCCGTAACGAAGTAGGGATTGCTACAAAATTCGGTTTCAGGGAAGGTAAAACATCTTTGGGTGTAGACAGCCGTCCTGAAAACATCAGGGCCGTTGCAGAAGCAGCGCTGAAACGCTTGCGAACGGATGTGATTGACCTGCTTTATCAGCATCGGGTAGACCCCAATGTTCCCATTGAAGATGTTGCAGGGACGGTGAAGGATCTGATCAAAGAGGGAAAAGTAAAACACTTCGGGTTGTCGGAGGCTGGGGTTCAAACCATTCGCCGTGCTCATGTTGTTCAACCGGTAGCCGCACTGCAAAGCGAATACTCCCTTTGGTGGCGGGAACCTGAACAGGAAATATTGCCCACTCTGGAAGAGTTAGGGATTGGTTTTGTTCCGTTCAGCCCCCTTGGGAAAGGCTTTCTGACTGGAAAAATAGACGAGCACACAACGTTTGACAAAACAGATTTCAGGAACGTGGTTCCCCGCTTTTCTGAAGACAACCGAAAAGCAAACCAGGCTTTGGTTGATTTGCTTGGCAAACTCGCTACTGAAAAGAACGCAACACCGGCACAAATAGCCCTTGCGTGGCTGTTGGCACAAAAGCCCTGGATTGTTCCAATTCCAGGCACCACAAAATTGCACAGGCTGGAGGAAAACGTCGGCTCCGCAGCAATTACGCTTGGCGCCGCCGACCTCGAAGAAATCGACGGGGCAATTTCAACGATTGAAGTGCAGGGGGCCCGGTATCCTGAACAGTTACAAAAAATGGTTGGCCGTTAGGCCTATGATCTTGTCCTGTTTCACAAGTATAAAATGCAAATCAGAATGCTCCATCAGAAAATGATGAAACCAACCTTCCATGCGATTTTATTCTTTGCTGCCTTGTCCATGCAGGTATTGGCGCAGGAGTCTCCCGTTGTTCCCAAAGTGGAAAAATCTCCTAATGTACACCACGTTGGAGACGTCTGGCTCCGGCATTTAAGCCATGCCGACGATACCTTTCATTACAATATGGCTATTGCCACTTTTGCGCCTGGCGCCCGTTTAGACTGGCATATTCATCCGGGTGGGCAACATTTGTTCATTACAGAAGGCGTCGGTTATTATCAGGAAAGGAGCAAGCCCCTGCAAACAGTTCACAAAGGTGATATCATCAAATGCCAGCCGGGCGTGGAGCACTGGCATGGCGCAACACCGGATAGCGGCTTTACCTACCTTGCCGTTACCGCACCGCAACCGACAAAATGGCTGGACAGGGTAACGGATGAAACCTATTTCTCCATGCAAAAAAACAGCGCGGGCGGCGTGTCGGCCGGGCAGCAGATCATCAATCTCTCCAAAGAGAAATGGCTGTGGATGTCGGAGAAGAATGTTGATACGCTGGCAGCCCTTTTTCATGAAAAATCTGTATTCGTTCACATGGGAGGAAGCTGGGGAAGAGACCAGGAGCTTGATGTGATTAAAAGCGGCGGAATCCATTACAAGAAAGCGGATATCCACGAAGTTTCAGTGAATATCATTGATAATACGGCCATCCTGCTCAATAAAATCACTTTGCTGGCAGTAGTTGGCGGAAATGAAGTAACCAATCCATTTATGGTTACCGAAGTGTATGTCAGGGAAAACGGCAAATGGATGTTAGGCTCGCTTTCGTTCACCAAATTACTTACGCCATAATCGTCACCTGATTTCCCAAATCAATCCAATACTGTCCCATCCCGGCACCAGGCTGAGTGTATTGCCGGTCCGATGCGCTTTGTGCAATTCCGGCACGACAAAACCTGTCAGGGCGCCCACGGCATAGCCTGTGATCACATCTGTAGGGAAATGTTTGCCCCCTTTTACCCTGAGATAGCCCGTTGCCGCCGGAATTGTTGTCGCAACGCTCCAGACAACAGGTTTCCATTTGCTGTGTGGAAAATAATCGGCAAACACCCTGGCTGCGAAAAAGGTATTGGCAGCGGTAAAGGAAGTGTGCCCGGAAAAAAAGGATGCCTTTGCATCAATACCGGTTTTGGCGTCTGCCGGTACCGAAGGGTTATACACGAAGGGCCGGGTACGCCGGACGGCAAATTTGGTCAGGGTGGTTATACCTGAAACAACCAGAGCCGTTTCTCCCCACAGTATGGCAACCGTGCCCGGGTCGCTTCTGATATTCCGGCCGGCCAGCAACAATACCGGAGCAGCCAGCGAGCCATGCAGCAGGATATCGCTCGCACGGTCCGCCTTCCCGGAATAGTTGTGAACGGTCCCTCTGTCCAGGGCATTTATGTTTGCCGGATCGAGCGATGCCAAATCATGAACCTCATAGGGTTGGACCGTCGATCGAAGATAAAGCCCTGTTAATCCGGTACTTATGCCGATTCCTGTGAGCGTAATTTCCCTGTTCAGGTTGAGCCGGTAAGGCGATTGAGCGTTTAGTCCAATGGACAGCATAAACACCAAGGGTACCCCCAATGGTACCGCCGGCTTCAGCCGGCGTATAGAACGGTATACCACCGGCTTCAACCGGCGCATCACAAACAAAAAAAAATAGTATACCACCGGCCTAACCCGGCAAACCCGCAAAAAAACCGAACCAATCATAATTTTATTCATCAATACCATCTTATTCAGGTCTTCTTTCGTGCGACCAACTCTTCCAGCAACCGCATTTGAAGGTCCTGTGTCTCCACCAGCCGACTGATCTGCTCTTCCATGAGCAGGTCGATCTTGCGGTGCAGGTTGCGCACTTCCAGTTCTGCTTTGAGGTTCACCAGGTAATCGTTTTCGGCCCGTTGCCGGTCTTTTTCCTCCTTCCTGTTTTGCGACATCATAATGATGGGCGCCTGCAGGGCGGCTATGCACGACAGGATGAGATTCATCAGGATGTAAGGATACGGATCGAATACATCCTTGCTTGGCGAAACAGAGTTGAATAAAACCCAGGCGAAGAGCAATACTCCGAAACTGATAATAAAGGCCCAACTGCCGCCGAAACGCGCCACCTTGTCGGAAATGCGCTGGCCTCTGGTCAGAATTTCCTCCGGCGGGTGCAGGAGATTTTGCACGATAAGATCTTCTTCCCGCATGGTCGATTCGACGATGTCGTGGAGTTTGCGCAGCGAATTGTCGTTGGTGTGCAGCAACTCATTGATCATGGCGCGTTCTTCTTTTTTGGAATTTTCCATATTCAAGCAGATATTTTACATTTCAAGTGGTTTTGGCGGCGTTTTCGAACTTTTTTGACGTTTTCCCTGGGGCAAGTTTTCCCGGTACAATATCCGTATTCCCGTCGGCAAAACAACCAGCAACAGCGGCAGGGCGGCCAAAAAACCACCGATAACGGCAATAGCGAGGGGCTGGTGCAGTTGTGCGCCCGTGCCGAGACCCAGTGGCAGGAGTGCCATGATCGCTCCGAATGCCGTCATCAATTTGGGGCGCAAACGCGTGGATATGGAAAACACAATGGAGTCGAATACGGGCAGGCTGGCGATAATCGGAATATTCAGCAACTCGCGGAGCGATTGCCGCCGCCCGGCAGGTTGATGTCAACGATCAGGCAGTCGTATTCGTACAGGGCCGTTTTTTCGGCGGCAGCGGGAAAATTTGAAGCCCATTCCACGATATAGCCCTCGTGTTGAAGGAATTCCCGGATAGTAGCGGCCAGTTCGCGCTCGTCTTCTATGAGCAGAAGTTTCATTGACGCAAAGATGGGGCGCGAATTTGGAGAAATATTGGAGTGTATTGCCTGAAGCGTTCGTTCGGGAAATCTCCTGTGGAACGAACGCTTCGGCAAACACTGTACTGATGCGCTGTAACAGTATTCGGGTTACTGTTTTCCCGACAGTTCCTTTATCTGCATTTGCAGTTTTTCAATCTCTTTCTGGTACAATTCAATATTGTTTGTCAGGTCTTTTACCATGGATGGGTCGAGCGATACAGGACCAGCACCTTCATCGGTCCCGGTGGGAGCGCTGCCGTCTCCTCCGGGCGATTTGCCGTTGAGTATTCCGATGATCATGGCCTGCTTTTCAGTGAGTGCCTCCACCATATTGCGCATTTCATTGATCTGAACCTCGTTCTTCTTTTTTACATCGTCAGACAGTGCGTCTATTTCCGATCCGATCTTTTTTATGGTTTCCTGCGAAGATTCGGCCTTGGCCACAGTCTCCTTAACCTGGGTAGCGACGTCCTGCGCCACGCCCGCTGCCGGTTGCGTGGACGCATTGTCGGCGGCTGAACTATCGGCTTTAGCGCCTGAATCGGACTGGCAGGCGACAAAAAGCAGTACTGCAAACAAGGGAAAAAGTAGTTTTTTCATGTAGAATCGTTTTAGTCTGTGTAATGAATAATGGTCAGACAGCCTCTTAGACCGGTGTCAATGCTCGTAGACCTGCGGGCTGTCGTTGTTGTTGGACACAATGATGAGTTGCTTGCCACCGGTACTGTTCAGCGAGAGCATATCCCGCGCTTCACGCATGGCCCAGAAGCCGCTTTCCATGTTGTTGTACCAGGAAAAATGGCCTTTACCGTCGCCGGTCAGCAATGTTCCGTTTCCGGCATCACAGCGGTTGGTTTCGACTTCAAGCCCGTATTTATTGCCTGCAAGCAGGAGGTCGATTTTGCCGTCTCCATTGAAGTCGCCCGTAATAATACCTTGAACAACAGATGTTTGAGCCTGAAGTGGCAAGGAGTGGCGCACAAATTTTCCACCCTGATTTTCCCACCAGCAGGTTTCCAGCACATAGCAAAACAGGTTGAGCGAAGCGTCGAGATCTTTTTGCGGCCATACCTGGTCCATGGTGGCGTAACCGAAATCCTTGGCGTACAGGAATTTCTTTTTCAGGATCGGCATTTGTTTGTTCAATACCTCTTTCTGCATCAGCGGATACAGTTTCCCGTTCTCATAATAAGCCGTGATCGGGTCGAGGGTACCGTTGTTGTCGAAATCTTTGGCAAAGCAGCGCAGCGGCGCTTCCGCCGACACGCTGAAGCGGGTATTCAAACCCAGGTTGCCCGTGACGAGGTCCAGGTCGCCGTCGCCGTCGAGGTCTGCCGTCGCGAGCCTGAACCACAGGCCATTCGATTTGTCGAAGCCAAGTTGGCTCCCGATATTTTGTAACTTGTTGTTTTTCAGTTTAAAAACCGTTACCGGCATCCATTCACCCACGGCAATCAGTTCCGGTTGCGGGTCGGCGTCTATATTGGCCCAGATCAGGTCGGTCACCATGCCGCAACGCTCGAATTCGGGCGCCACTTCGGCGGTAACATCGGTAAAACGGCTGCCGTCGTTGCGCAATACCAGGCTCCTCGGAATAAGCGGCCATTTGGCGGGCGTCACGCGGCCTCCGATGAACAAATCCTGGTCGCCGTCGCCGTCGTAGTCGTACGGGGCCACGCGCAGCGCCACGTCCTGGCTTTGCGGAATAGCCCCCTGCGCCTTGGCGTACCTGCCTTTGCCATCCGTGTTGAGATACAGGCGATTTTGCCAGGCCAGCGGACTGGTAGACTCCGCGCCCCCGCTGATGACGAACAGGTCCTGATCGCCGTCGCCGTCGGCGTCGAAAAATACGGCGCCGTGGTCTTCATATATTTTATCCAGTTCCCATGTATCGGCTGATGCGGGGCGAAAACTACCCGTGGGTGTCTGGACAAACAGGGCGCCCGGATGGTCGAATGCGCCGCCGATAAAGAAGTCTTCGAGGCCGTCGCCGTTCACATCGCCCTTGGCCATCAGCGGCCCGAGTTCCGAGACTTTCCACATGTTGAGCGGCCACTTTTCAAAGTCGTTGAACTCATTTTCCTGGTGCCGGAATTTAACCCCGGAGGATGCCGTTTTATCGTGGAACAATAGTGCCTGGGGCTTGGCTGGAACAAGATGCGCCACGTAACCCGCAGCATCGGAATAATTCAGCGTAAGTCGTTGATTAGCAGGTATATTATCCAGTGTTTGCGTTTTCCCGTCGGGCCACCTGACTTCCAGTTTTTCCACCTGGGTGGCGGCGCCGAGACCAAAGTGAACCAGATGTTCCACGGAGGAAAATATGCCGCGTGTCGGGTACAATTCCTGGTACTGTTGTTTGCCGTTGCCGTAGTGGATCAGCAGGGAAGAGCCGACGGCGAAAGGGTTCTTCGCGTTGCCTTTCAGCACGACCTGAAGGTAGTTGCTGTTTGGCTTGCCCTTGCTCTCGTTTTTATAAATAAAGGCGGGTTGTTCGAGGTTGTTGACCACCAGGTCAAGGTCGCCGTCGGCATCGAGGTCGGCCCAGGCTGCGCCGCAGGACCAGGCTGCCGGAATGGTCATCCATTTGCCGCTGATGTCTTCAAAAGCCCAGTCGCCGGTATTGCGGAAACCGAAATTGCGCAACTTATAGGTCGGCACAATCTTGAGGAAGTCCTGGAAATTGGGATAAATATCGCGCAGGCGCTTGCCGGCGTTGGCATTCTGGATTTCGGTGAGGGTAAAGTCGATGAAATCGCGGTTAGTGACCTCCCTGCGGTAGCCGTTGGTGACGTGCAGGTCGCGCAGCCCGTCGTTGTCCATATCGAACAGCAATCCGCTCCACGACCAGTCGGTTTCAAACACGCGCGCCATGCAGGCGATATCGCTGAAGGTGCCGTTTCCGTTGTTGCGCTGCAGGACATTCCGGATCACCGGTTCAAAATAGCCGTTCTGGATGAGTGCAGTATGCTTGCTCTGGGTATTGGTGGCAAAAAACGACTTCCGGCGGTAGTTGTTGGCCGAAAGCATATCGACGGCAAAGAGGTCGATCAGGCCGTCGTTGTCAAAATCGGTCAGATCGGTACCCATGGTGTGCTGGGTGCAGTGCTGGAAGTACTGGTCGAGTTTGTCGCTGAACGTGCCGTTTTTGTTGTTGATATACAGGCGGTCGGGTTGAATGAAGTCATTGCCGACGTAGACATCCGGCCAGCCGTCGCGGTTGATATCGCTCACACTGACGCTCAGTCCGTAGGCGAGGTTCCAGATGCCGGATTTTTCGCTGACGTCGGTGAACTTGCCGTTGTCGTTGCGGTACAGGCGGTCGCTGTCGTATTGGCCGCGCGGCACCAGGTAGGGGTGGTATTTGTCGTCGGGGCCGAGCTGGGCTTCGATCTTGTTGGTGTAGATGGCTTCCGTCGGGTAATTGAGCAGGTAGCAGTCGAGGTCGCCGTCGCCGTCGTAGTCAAAAAAATTGGCGCCGGTGCTGGCGCTTTGGTCGTCGAGGCCGTATTCGTGCGAACGTTCGGTAAAAGTCAGGTTACCGTTGTTGACCAGGAGTTTGTTGCGGCGTTTTTCGTTGTTTTCCACGCCGCCCCGGCAAATGTAGAGGTCGAGCAGGCCGTCGGCGTTGATATCTACCGCCGTAGCGGACGTTTCGAAGCCTTCCTCCAGGCCGACACCGGCGGCATCGGTGATGTCCTTGAATTTCAGGTTACCCTGGTTCAGGTACAGGCGGTTCTTGCCGTTGCTGCAGATGAAATAGATGTCGGGCAGACCGTCGTTGTTGATATCGGCGATGGCCAGGCCGCCGCCATTGTACATGTTGATATTGGTAGTGATGTTGTTCTCGTAGGTTTCGATGATGAGGTTCTCAAAGTCGATGCCGCTTTCTTCGGGGGTCAGTAACTGCAGGACGGGGTTTGTCGCGGTCAGGGTTTCTTCTTCTTCCTGAAAAGTTGCAGGTTTTTTCTGGTCGCCCTTGCAACCGGATACACCTATATATATATAGGCGCAAATACAGGCGGTACAGGTAAGCCTGAGAAAAAAAGAGAAGCGGGTAGTTTTTGCTTTTGCCATAATAACATCGTACATTGCACAAGTGGAGGGCAAAGGTAGTTACTGCTGGTAAAATGCAGAACGGTAAATCGCCCGGGTTCTCACAGTCACACGGTTTGCGTCGGGGCCATTTACCGAAGCGGTGAAAAAAACAGCCTGTTTCCCGAAATATCACCCCGTTTAAAAAAAAAAAATGTGTTCGGAGCAAACAATCCGATAATGGAAATATATTTGTGCGGTTTTATAAGTACCCACACTTACAGATTTTAATCCGAGTAATCTCATGAGAGTAGGTCCGCCGTACGGCCATTCGCGCCCGGCATTGATACAGACTTATTAGTCAGATATCTTTTTCCATCTCTCCTGTTCCAGTTTCCGATTTTTGGCAAGCTATTTGCTATTATTTTCCTTGAAGCCCTTTTTCATTCCGGAGTGGAATGATGATCGTGCACGGTTCGTTTGAGTTTGTTCTGCCGCGCTGGAGCGGTTATTCTACTACTTTTTAATCTCATGAAAAAACGATGCGCCTTTATACACTTAACTGTGCCTTTTCCTAAATAAGTATTGATAGCCGGGGTCTCCCGACTATCAATACTTATTTTTTTTGTATAAAACTTTTTCTGTGCCGGATACTCCGGAAGGTGAGCCGCCAGAAACTTTGGTCACAAACATTTTTAAACTTTAAATTTTTTCACACATGAAAAGAACGTTCGCAAAACGTGGTATGATGCCGCTGCTGGTGGGGTTCTTCCTGTTTGGTGTTCTGATGCTCACGGCCGGCAAAGCCAGTGCACAGACCTACAACTGGATGCAACCTGCCCAGGCGGTTCCCGTGCTGTTAACAGAAGCTGAGAACCAGAAAGTCGTAGTGAATGCAAACACGCCCGGCACGCCGGCCTACGAAAATGCTATGGTTCACGTTTTGTTCTACCACGGTATCATCAACGAGATCGACGGCGGCAACGGCGTCGGTGGTGCTGTACAAGCTGCATTTGACAAACTGACCACCGGCTCTTCGGTGTACTCGGTATCACTCAGCAAATCCGCCAAACAGGCTCTCTTCAACGATGCCGTAGGCAAGTTGACACTTTAATTTTTTTGTTTCATCTCTTTTTGAAATTCGTAACAATCATTATCTCATGAAAAAGAGAAATCTTACACTTTGGGCTTTGGCATTGCTGGGCTGTCTGTATGGAGCACAGGCTTTCGCGCAGGCCAATGTCAATATGCCCTTTAACACGGGTCAGGTTACCTTCACGGTTAACCCCGCCGGTGCTTTCTTTAACTTTTACGACAACGGTGGACCTGCTGCCAACTACAGCAACAACTCCATCCCGGCATCTTCTGCCGTAACCTTTGCTCCGAGTAACAACCCGAACAACAAAATCCGGGTTAACTTTTCCTCGCACAATACAGAGGCTCAGTTCGACGCACTCTACATTCGCGACGGTAACACACAAGCTGCTCCGCTCTTCGCCAGCGCCAACCCTGCCACCCTCGGTGGTTTCCCGGCAGGTGGCTGGTACGGTACCCAGCTCACCGGCCTGCAGTTCCAGGCCGGCCCTGCTAACGCCACAGGCGCCCTGAACTTTTCGTTCGGCTCCGACGGTTCTGTTAGCGGCACGGGTTGGGCGGCTACCATCACGGAATTCTTCCAGCCTCCCTGTTTGACGGCTCCGGCCAACGTTACTGTTGGTACGAGCGCAAACGCTTGCAGTGCCACGCCAAACCTTGCTCTGCCTGGTCAGAGCACGCCTGGCTGTGCAACCACTGCCGGTTTCTTTATCCGTTACCAGGTTAACGGCGGCGCTTTCGTAAACATCGCGCAGCCCTACCCGGCTAACGTAGCAGTAGGTCCGTTGACGCCCGGCGTAGCGGTGATCACCTGGCAGCTCCTCGACGCTGCAGGCGCTATCCAAAACGTTGTAACCAACACGGTTACGGTTATCGATAACATCAACCCGACGATCAGCTGCCCTCCGAGCATCTTCTCCAACCTCGATCCGGGTTTGTGCTGCCAGATTTTCTCCTGGCCGGAACCCACGTTCAGCGACAACTGCCTGTTCGCAGCTACACCTCCGGTGACGTTGCAGCAGAACGTAGCCTTCACCAACTACTGGACCGGCTACTCGATCGACCTGAACAACCTCAACGCCGTTCAGAACATGGACATCACGAATGTGAACGTTCAGGCTTCTCTGGCCGGTCTTGGCGCAGGTACTTACAGCCTCCGTTGCTACATGCGTAACGGTACGGGCGTAGGTTTTGAAGGCAGCGCTGCCGGCTGGACGCTCGCAGGCGAGATTCAGGCCAACATCACGGCCGGCTTCCCGACCGTATTGCTGTACGACATTCCTGTTACCTGGACGATTCCTGCCGGCGGCACCGCCGGTGTTTACGTCGTGGCTAACGCAGGTAGCGGTACCGGTGTTCGCGTAGTTGCTACGATCAACAACGCACCCACCCAGGATGCCAACCTCCAGATCGACAACGCACCCGGTCGCTGGGTGAACGGTCTGTTCGCAGGTGTTGCATTCCCGGCTGAAAACCCGCGTCCGCAAATCCGCGTAAGCTACAGCCTGCAAAACCCGACCAAACTGGAACAAATCGCAGGTCCGCTGCCGGGCAGCGAATTCTGCAAAGACCAGTCGCCTTACACGATCATTTACCGTGTAACAGACGGTTTCGGCAACACAGCTACCTGCTCGTTCAACATCACAGTAGTTGAATACGCAAACCCGGTTGCTACACTCGTTTGTAACGACTTCGTTTATGTATCGCTTGACGCTGATTGCACCGAAGAACTGAACGCCGACCAGATTCTGGAAGGTGGCCCGTACGGCTGCTACGACGACTACATCGTACAACTCGACAAAACACCGCCTTACGGCAACGGCCCATGGGTACCTGGTATCCTTGGCCCGCAAGACGTAGGCAAGACATATGCTGTTCAGGTAATTGATCCTGACACCGGCAACAAGTGCTGGGGCAACCTGAAAGTGGAAGACAAACTTCCGCCGGTACTGGTTTGCACGGACAAAATCGTTGCTTGTAACTCGCTTGCAGATCCGGCAGAACTTCCCGTTCCTGTTGTGAAATCCGGCAAGGCCAACTTCGCTATCGCTGACGCTGCTACTACCACGGTAAACATTCCGGTTGGTCCCGGCGCTACGATCAACGATGTGAACGTTGTATTCCAAACCAACCACACGTGGGTAGGTGACATCAGCGCTACGCTGACTTCTCCTGCAGGCACGCAGATTCAACTGTTCCAGGCTCCTGGCGCAGGTGGCTGCCTCGGTGACGGAATGGATGTTGTCTTCGACGACGAAGCTACCCTGACGCACGCCCAGTTCCTGGCAACTTGCGGCAACAACCCGGCTATCGCCGGCACATACAAGCCCGCCAACCCGCTTTCCACATTCGACGGTGAAAGCACGGGCGGTACCTGGGTACTTGCTGTTACTGACGCAGTAGGCGGCGACGTTGGCCCGATCAGCTTTGCACAGATCAACATTCAGGGCACTTCGGAAAGCCCCGGCTTCCCGAACGATCTTGCTATCAACGTAAACGTGTTCCAGACCGGCAACCAGACTTACCTCGTAACTGCCGGCTCAGGCACGCCTACGGTTGAGAACTGTTCCGACGTTACCCTGACTTATCAGGATGCTGTAATCGCGCAGAACTGCCAGACTACAGGCCTGACGAAAAAAGTAAATCGTAAATGGACGGCTGTTGATGCGTCCGGCAACACCAAAACCTGTGTACAGGTATTGAGCTTTGTTGCTCCGACCCTGAACGACGTTACGAATCCGCCGAACTACGACGGTGTGAACAATCCTGCGATTTCCTGCACGGGTTCGTACCCGACACCTGATGTACTCGAAGGACTGGGCCTGCAAGGCTATCCTTATGTATTCGATGAGCCAGATGGCTGCACCATCGGCTGGACTTACGACGACGCAGTAATTGAAGTTTGCGACGGTACCTACAAAATCCGCCGCCAGTGGGTAATCATCGACTGGTGCACCGGCAACAGCGTGGAAGTTAACCAGATCATCAAAGTACTTGACGATCAAGGTCCTACCATCTCCTGCCCGGCTAACCTGACGATCAGCACTGATCCGTTCACCTGCTGCGCGCAGTACAACCTGCCCGACGTAATTATCTCCGACAACTGCTCGCGCATCAACAACATCAGCGGCATGATCATCGGTATCGATCCGTTTACGTTCGATACGATCGGCATGTTCCCGATCGGTGGTTCGCTGACTTCTTTCCCCGGCAACAACCTGTGGAATCCTGATACCCTTGGCGCATTCGGCATCACGCCTTGCCTGCCCGAAGGTACGCACACGGTGGTTTACATGGCTGAAGACGACTGCGGCAACACGAGCACCTGCACGTTCCGCCTGACGGTACGCGACTTCGTTCCGCCGGTAGCTGCTTGCGACGAACACACGACGGTTGCCATCGGCATCGACGATCCGTACGACTGCTACGAGCCGGCTGACGGCTGCGACGGCGCCGGTGTAACGTGGGTGAAAGCCACTACGTTCGACGACGGTTCTTACGACA
>CALMBD010000314.1 GCA_937861115.1 uncultured Bacteroidota bacterium
CGGGTTGCGGAGGTTGCGGGTTGCGGAGGTTGCGGGTTGTGGAGGTTGCGGGTTGTGGAGGTTGCGGGTTGTGGAGGTTGCGGGTTGTGGAGGTTGCGGGTTGCGGAGGTTGCGGGTTGCGGAGGTTGCGGGGCGATCGGGCAATGGTTTCGAGGTATCCATTGGTCATTTAGGTTGTTTTTCCGGTTGATGTTGCTTTTAAGTTTTTTACGAAATAGGTTTTCCTGTAAGTTTGCGCCCTCATACCTTTATTGACACTACCCCAAGGCAGCCTCACCACCCGAAACCCGAAACCCGAAACCAGTAACCAGTAACCAGTAACCCGAAACCACGAAACCTCCCAAACCCGAAACCTTTCAACCCGAATATGGATAAAATAGGAATACTTGGTGCAGGAGCAATGGGCAGCGGTATCGCACAGGTAGCCGCTGCGGCAGGACATGATGTCATTGTGTGCGATAACCTGACCATCTCGCTGGCAAAAGCAGGAAAAAAGATACAGGCCTCGTTGAAAACCGGTGTCGACAAGGGCAAACTGACGGATGCCGATGCCTACTCCCTGTTCAGTCGCATTGGCTTTACAGACCACATGAGCGATTTCCGCGATTGCTCGATCGTGATTGAAGCGATTGTTGAGGATATCGAACAAAAACAGATCGCGTTCAAGAGTATGGAGGCCATTGTGGAAGAAGATACTGTGCTGGCCAGCAATACCTCGTCGCTTTCGATTTCAGCCATGGGCGCGCAGTTGAAGCACCCGGAACGCATTCTGGGCGTACATTTCTTCAACCCTGCCCCGCAAATGCGCCTGGTGGAGATCATCCCCGGTCTGCAGACAAACCCCGAGGTGGTGGAACGCGGAAAACAACTGATCGACGGGTGGGGCAAGACCACCGTCATTGCCAAGGACACGCCCGGGTTTATCGTCAACCGCGTTGCACGGCCGTATTACGGCGAATCGCTCCGCATTTTTGAAGAGGGGATCGCAGATGAAGCGACCATCGACTGGGCCATGCGCGAACGCTGCGGTTTCCGGATGGGCCCCTTTGAACTAATGGACTTTATCGGCAACGACATCAACTATGCCGTTACAGAGGTGGTCTTTACCAATTTTTTCTTCGACCCCCGTTACAAGCCTTCTTTTACCCAGAAACGACTGGTAGATGCACACTTTTTTGGCCGCAAGTCAGGCCGCGGATTCTACGACTACCGGGATGGCGCCGTCATGCCCGAGCCCAACCGCGACGAGGCACTGGGACGCGAGATTGCCAGCCGCGTCCTGGCCATGCTGATCAACGAAGCCTCCGACGCACTCTATCTCCGTATTGCCAGCCGCGACGATATTGACCTGGCCATGACCCAGGGCGTGAATTACCCGAAAGGCCTGCTTGCCTGGGCTGACGAGATCGGGATCCAGAAAGTGGTGGAAAAACTCGATTCCTTGTACGTCGAATACCTGGAAGACCGCTACCGCTGCAGCCCGCTCCTGCGCAAAATGGCCCGGGAAGGCAAAACCTTCTATTAAAAAACTATCCCAACTACCTACAGGCGCCCCCCTTATCACTTATCACTTATCACTTACCACTTACCACTAAAACAATTGTCTCCGCTCGAAATATTTCACCGCATGTACGACAACGACCCGTTCAGCCGCTGGATGGGCATGGAACTCGTATCGGTAGGCGCCGGCGTTTGCACGCTGCGGATGACGGTCCGTGCAGAAATGCTCAACGGGTTCGGAGTGGCGCACGGGGGCATCACGTTTTCACTGGCCGACAGCGCCTTTGCATTTGCCTGCAACTCCAGCGGGCGGCACACGGTATCCATCCACTGCACCGTAGAGCATGTGGCGCCGGTTTTTGAAAACGATGTGCTCACTGCAGAAGCGGTGGAGGATCACCTCGGCAACGCCGTTTCCAACTACGCGATCCGGGTAACGAAGCAGGACGGTTCGGCGGTAGCGTTTTTCAGGGGGGTGGCTTTCCGGAAAAAACAGGTGTGGGAGTAGCGGTTTTCAGGTTTTGAAATACACTGACAAAACTCATCGCAAAGGGGATACGGTAGCGTTTTCCGGCGCAGTACCTTTGCCGCATGAAAAGTTCGGTACTTTCCCTTGTTTGTCTTCTTTATGCGGGCATCGCCGGCGCACAGCCCGCCCAACATCCCGTCTCGCTGGTCGATTGTCTGGACATGGCCCTGACCAACAGCGCCCAGATCAAAAAAGCGCGGCTCGACCGGCAGGGCTTTGAACTGAGGTTGCGCGAAAGCCGCAGCGCCGCCTATCCGCAGATCAATGCCGATGTCCGGTACGGCTACTCGCCCGTTCTTCCGACCGAACTGCTGCCGGGCGAGTTGTTCGGACAGGCGGAGGGTACGTATATCCCCGCGCAATTCGGCAGACCCTGGCAACTCACCGGTATCGTCACAGTGGAGCAGCGCATATACGACGAATCGCTTTTCCGCGGCATTCCCGCCATCAACGCCGGGCGGACCATCTCCAACCTGCTGATCGAGCGCACAGAGGAGGAGGTGCTGTACAGTACCGCCAATGTATTTTACCAGACACTGCAAACCGAACAATTGCTTCGGGCCATGAATGCCAACCTGGAAAAACTGGAAGCGCTGCAGCGGATCGCGGAATTGCAACTGGCCAACGGCTATGCCATACCGACCGATGTGAAGCGCATCCGGGTGGCGCGTACCAACCTCGAAACCCAGCGGCAGAACCTCTATACGGCCATTGCGGCGCTGCACCAGTCGCTCCAGTTTTTTTGCGGCGTACCGTACGACGAAAAATTGGACCCTGTTGAAGAAATGACCAACCCGGCAGCCGATTCGCTGCGCTGGCAGTCGCTGACCCTGGAACCGGAACGCACCACCGAACACCTGCTGCTGCTCCAGAACCTCGCCCTCAACCGTATCCAGACCCGCAGCCTTTGGGCGGAGGGCCTGCCCAACCTGAGCGCGTATGTCACCGGCCTTTTTCAGACACAACGCGACGATGCGAACATATTCGACACCGATACCCGCTGGTACGGCGCAGCGTCGTTCGGGCTCAAGATCGATATTCCCATTTTCGACGGATTCCGGCGTACCCGCAAGGTGCGGCTGCTCAAACTGGAGGCCCTGAAACTGGAAGAGGAACAACGTCAGGTCGACGAAGCAAAGATGCTGGAGTTCATTCAGGCGCGCGAGCAACTGCAAAATGCCTTGCGCGCGCTGCAAACCCAAACCGACAACGTGGCGCTCGCCCGCGAGATCACCGACAAACTCATGTTGCAATATAAAGAAGGCGTGATGTCGCTCACCGACCTGCTCACTGCACAAACGGCCCTGTCGGAAGCCGAAACAAACTACTGGCAACAGGTTTTTGCCTATAAACTGGCTGTATTGAAATTGCTGAAGGCGTCGGGGAAACTGGAGGAGTTGAAAAAGTAATGATGAATGATGAATGATGAATGATGAATAAAATTAAAGTTGGTCAAAGGGCCAATAAAAAAACCTCCGAAGTGTCGATACACTCCGGAGGTTTTGCATTTTTAAGTGACCACGACTGGAGTCGAACCAGCACATCCGTAAGGACACTACCCCCTCAAAGTAGCGCGTCTACCAATTCCGCCACGTGGCCAAAAACCTGTTTTTGATTAAAGCGGGTGCAAAGGTAATATCGTTTGCAGAATTTCCCCAATAAGGAATAAAAAAAAGGTGGAGAGCAGATAATCTACCCGAACACATCTTTCACCCGGTCAAAGAAGCTCTTGTCTTCTTTACCCGGTGTCGGCTGGAAATTGGGCATATCGCGCAGTTGTTCCATCAGCCGGCGCTCTTCTTCGGTCAGTTTTTTGGGTATCCAGACATTGACATGGATCAACTGGTCGCCGCGGCGATAGCTCTGGAGTGCAGGCAGGCCCTTGTCTTTCAGGCGGAAAATCTTGCCCGACTGGGTTCCGGCGGGTACGGTGATGCGTGCGCGGCCGTCGAGGGTGGGCACTTCGATTTTAGCGCCGACGGCAGCATCTGCTATGTTGATAAACAGTTCGTAAATGATGTTATTCCCTTCCCGCGTAAAGTCTTCATGCGGAGCCTCTTCGACCGTGATCAGCAGGTCGCCGGGCGAACCGCCCTTGGCGCCGGCATTGCCCCTGCCCGACATCGACAGCTGGATGCCTTCGTGAACGCCGGCCGGGATATCCACGTCGATCGTTTCTTCCCCGAACACGCGGCCGTCGCCTTTGCAGACGTTGCAGGGGGATTTGATGGTCTGACCGGAGCCATTGCAGGTGGGGCATGTTGTAGCGGTCTGCATCATGCCGAAGGGCGTCTGCGTCACGCGGTTTACCATGCCGGAACCGCGGCAGGTGCCGCAGGTGTCGATCGAACTTTTGTCGCGTGCGCCCGACCCGCCACAGGTATTGCAGGTCACCTGCTTGCGCACCTTTATCTTCTTGTTCACGCCGGAGGCGATCTCTTCGAGCGTCATCTTTACCTTGATGCGCAGGTTGGATCCCCGCTCACCACGCGCACGGCCGCCGCTTCTGCTGCCGCCGCGGCCTCGCCCGAAGAACTCGCCGAAAATATCGTCGGTCTCAAAACCGAAATGGCGCAGGATATCATCCATATCCATGCCCTGGAAACCTCCGGCGCCGCCGGGGCCGTTGTTGTCCACGCCGGCATGGCCGTAGTTGTCGTAGCGGGCCCGTTTGTCGGGGTTGCTCAACACGTCGTAGGCCTCCGCGGCTTCCTTGAATTTATCTTCCGCAGTCTTGTCCCCCGCATTGCGGTCGGGGTGATGTTCAAGCGCCTTTTTGCGGTACGCCTTTTTTATATCGTCGGCACTGGCATTTTTCGCTACGCCCAGCACCTCGTAATAGTCTCTTTTTGACATAAGTTTTTGTCCTTGACGGTGTAAATCGTCCTTTCGTCATTTGTCAATGACGTGATTATTTCCCCACCACCACCTTGGCGAAGCGGATGATGCGCTCGCCCAGGGTGTAGCCCGGTTCGAGAATATCTACAATTTTTCCTTTCAGGTCGTCGGTGGCTGCCGGAATCTCGGCTACCGCCTCGTGAATATCGGGATTAAACACATCGCCGGTCTTGGTATCGAGCGCGACGAGTCCCTTATGCTTCAGCGTATTGACCAGTTTTTGATGGATCAGGGCAGTGCCTTCGGTCAGGCTGTCGTTCTTGTCGGCCCTGTCAAAATCATCCAACACGGGCAAAAGGGATGACAGGATGTCACGACCGGCCGTCTGGATCAGTTCCATACGCTCCTTTGCGGCGTGGCGCTTAAAATTTTCAAAATCCGAAGCCAGGTACAGGAATTTGCTCCGGCTTTCGTCGAGCTGCGCCTGCAGTTCGTTAATTTTATCGTCGTTTTCGTTGTTCAAAGGCTGTTCTTCGGTCATGGTTTCCTGTTCTTCAGTGCTTTCCTGATCGGGCATATTGATTTTCTTTTCCGCCATATCGAATATCTTTTTGAGTGTTTTTTTCATTGGTTCGCGGTTTTACGCGTTTTGGAAGGCATATCCGGAACGCTATCACAATTTTTATGCCCCTGCCTGGAATAATGCCATTTTGTCAGCGGCCGGCGAGGCGTTCCGACAAGGTCTTTTCGATATGTTCGGGCGGCATATTGACGCCGATGATCGTGCCGTCGGGGTCGAGCAGAAAAGTTGTCGGAATGGATTTGATGTTGAACATTTGAGATATGCCGCCGCTAAAACTGTGCGGCTCCATGGCGTGCCAGGGCCATATCATACCGTCTTGCTGTATGGCGCGGCGCCACGCTTTTTCGTTGGCTTCCAGGCCGATGCTCATGATGCTGAACCCCTGTTGTTGAAATCGCTGATATATCCCGACCAAGGCAGGGTTTTCGGCGCGACAGGGTCCGCACCAGCTGCCCCAAAACTGCAAGAGGGCATAATGGCCGTCCAGATCGCTGCGCTGCATTTTGCGGCCGTCGATCAGCGTCACTTCAAAATCCGGCGCCTTGTCGCCCATCCGGAAATTGGGCTGCCGGTACCGGTACCACAGTACCGCAATGGCAACGGCCAGCAGGAGCAGACCAATTCGGGAAATCATCGTTTTATTCATCCTGATTTAAATAAATTCAATTGCAAATATCCGCAACACAACCCGGACAAGGCCCTACTTTTGGGTCGTTTTTAAAAATAGTCAACATTCCCGCATCCATGCTGAAGATCGACCCGACCCAGATCGCCACCAAAGACCTCCACCAGTTCATCCTGGGCGCCGTGGCGCCAAGACCCATTGCGTTTGCCAGCACCATCAGCACCGACGGTGTGCCCAACCTCGCGCCCTACAGTTTTTTCAACGCCTTCAGCAGCAACCCGCCGATCCTGATTTTTTCCTCCAACCGTCGCGTGGCCAATAATACCACCAAAGACACGCTGAAAAACGCAGAAGATACGGGAGAAGTAGTGATAAACGTCGTTTCGCACCATATTGTTCGGCAAATGGCGGTAGCGAGTATCGAGTATGGCGCCGAGGTAAATGAATTCGAGAAAGCGGGATTCACTCCCCTGCCATCGGAAATGGTAAAGCCGTTCCGGGTGGCCGAAAGTCCGGTACACATGGAGTGCAAGGTGGAAAAGATATTGCCCCTGGGCGAGCTTGGCGGCGCAGGCAACCTCGTCGTTTGCAGGATCGTGCTGATGCACATTGCCGAGTCGGTGCTGAACGACAAGGGTCGCATCGACCCGCACAAAATCGACCTGATGGGCCGCATGGGGCGTTTTTACTATGTCAGGGCCAGCGGCGCTGCCATAGAAGAGATTGAGCAGGTAGTCACCGTTATCGGAATCGGTTTCGACGGATTGCCGCCCGGTATACGAGACAGTCGCATCCTGACCGGCAACAACCTGGGTCAGTTGGCCGGGCTTCCTGCCCTGCCGGCTGCTGCCGAAGCGATGGCGCTGGCCGCTACCGATGCCCGTGTACAGCAGATCCTTTCCGGGAAGGACAGCATCCGGGAACTGCACGCCTACGCCAAGGAGGCGCTCGATCGCAACGAGCTTCAACTGGGCGCCCGGCTGGCCGTTCTGGCCACTACCCTGTAAGGAAAGGGGCGCCTTATTCCAGCACCTCGTCGAGCGTATCGTTGGGAAACAACATATCGCCCTTCTGGTCGGAATTGTCGACAGGCGGTCCGTCGTCGAAAAAAGTGCGACTGACGAGCCACTGTCCTTTTAGCCGTTTCAGCCCCAAGTGCCCGGGAATAGGCTCTCCGAGTTCGTCTTCAAAGTGGTAGGTACAGTAGGCCGAGTCGCCAAACACCTTGCATTCCAGGTTGAGCATGGTGTTGTTTTCCCACTCCAGGGTATCGCCGTTGCTGAAGGCCGCCAGCCCGTTGATATACTCCAGGGCCTCGCCCGTGCTCAGCAGGCGCGCGTCGTCGAAGCGGTTTTTATCGATGAATGCCTGCCATTGCCGGGCCACCTCTTCGGGCGGCAGGTCGGGCTTGGCGGTACAACAGGCGAAGATCAGCGCGATCACAGCGCCGTAAAAAGCAATGATTTTCATGGTACCTTGTAATATTATGCGACAAAGGTAGCCGTAAAAAACGGTGAAAATTTTTTTTCGATAATCCTTGGTTTTCAGAAAGCGCTGCTTGTACATTTGCAGCCGCTTAAGCGAACAAGGGCGCATAGCTCGGCTGGTTCA
>CALMBD010000315.1 GCA_937861115.1 uncultured Bacteroidota bacterium
ATACTGGCTCCGAGGCCTGTCAGCAAGGTGTTTTTCAGGAATTCGCGACGACGGGTATTTTTTTTCATGGTCGGTGTTGGACTGGCGTTTCTGATGTGAAGTTACCCCGGTTCTTACGGAATTCCTCCGGTGTCTGGCTGGTATATTTTTTAAAAAAGCGGCTGAAATAGGCATTGTCCTTAAAATCCAGCGCATATCCGATCTCTGAAATAGTGGGTTGTTTTTGCGCCAGCATCCTTTTTGCTTCCAGGAGCACCCGGTCGCGGATGAGTTCGCCCGCCGATTTTCCCGCCACTGCATTGCACACGGCATTGAGGTGGTTGGGTGTGATAAACAGCATGTCGGCGTATGCCTTGGGCAGGCGAAGGCTCCGGTAATGCTGGTCGATGAGTTTTTGGAAATCGCGCAGCAGAGCCAGGCTGTGCTTCGAGATGCCCGCTACGGCAGGGTCTTCGATGCTGCGCGCAATAAAAATCAACAGTTGCATCAGCATGGCCCGCATCAGATCGGCCTGGAATTCCCCCTGATAGGTTTCGTATTCATGAAACAAGGCCTTCAGGTGCGACTCAATTTGCAGGCGTGCCTCGGGGTTGAGTTGCTCCGGGTTCCGCAAGGTGCCGAACATCGGGAAGTCGTCCATGAAATTGGGATTGTGGCAGGCCGTTGTGATAAACGTCTCGTTGAAATTGACGATGTAGCCTTCCGTTTCGGGCGTAAACGACCAACTGTGCATTTGGCCGGGCTTCATGCAGTACAGTTGACCGGGTATGATCTCATAATGCTGAAAATCAATGGAGTGGCTGCCGCCTCCCGTTGTGAAAAGCACGATCTGAAAGAAATTGTGCCGGTGCGGAAATACCAGCGAATCATGGCTTTCCATAAAGTCGCGGATCCGGTAAGCCGTAAACTCGGTCATGCAATGGTGCACACCGCGGAGGTTGCAAATACTGTATGTAGGGACTTTGACCGTCATGGGCGAAGATGTTACACGCGGTTGCAAAACTAGGTCAAAAAAAAGCACGGGTTGGTAACTATTGTTACACAACCCGCGCGACTACTTTCCACATATAATACGAATTAAGGGTTGAGAATAGGTGAGAGTTGCCTTTTAGACCTATAAGGTTTGCCAAACCTTATAGGTCTTGTGCCAAATCTAATTCCAACCCTTGATTCGCGTAAATACCTGTTTGTCAGGCCCGCCCGCTCAGGATGCGGTTCCAGTACAACCACGGCAAGATATATTTCTTGAGCACCCACATCGTCCGGCGCGGTACGGCCTGGTCGAAGGGGAATGTCATTTTGGGCTTGTTGGCGTAATCAAATTCCGCCAGCATCAGTTTGCCGTATTCCGTTGGGATGGGGCAGGCCGAATAGCCGTCGTATTTTGCATCGCTCGTGGTATTTCGAATATGCGCCAGCATGTGTTCCACCACCACCGGCACTTGCTTGCGGATCGCTGCGCCGGTTTTGGATGCCGGAGCATTGCTTACGTCGCCGCAGGCAAAAATATTCGGAAAACGCGTGTGCCTGAAAGTGAACTTGTCGACTTCTATCCAGCCCAGCGGGTTGGACGGGTCGGCCAACGGGCTATTTTTGATAAAATCGGGCGCACTTTGCGGGGGAACGACGTGGCACATATCGAATTTCATGGAATGTTGCGCCACCTTGCCGTCGGCGTCTTTTGCTTCATAATAAACAGTGCCTTTGGCGCCGTCGACCTGCGTAACATTGGAGGAGAAATGGGTGTGGATATTGTTTTTGGCCACAACAGCCTCCAGCGTTTTGGCATACTCCTTCACGCCGAACATCATGCTGCCGCCGGAAATGTAATGCACCTCGCATTTGTCGAGTATGCCTTTTTTGCGCCAGTAGTCGCAGGCCAGGTACATGATCTTGTGCGGCGCGCCGCCGCATTTGATGGGGGTATTGGGGTTGGTAAACACAGCCACGCCTCCCTTGAAATTCCGGATCAGTTCCCAGGTATAGGGCGCAATGTCGAAGGAATAGTTGCTGGTGACATTGTTTTTGCCCAGCGTTTCTTTCAGACCCTTGATTTTGTCCCAGTTGATCTGGATACCCGGTACCGTCAGCAATACATCATAGGTGTACTTGTCGCCACTGCGGCACGTCACACTGTTTTGCTCCGGCTCAAATGCCGCAACGGCATCTTTTATCCAGGTGGTGCCTTTTGGAATATAGTCCGCTTCCAGGCGCTCGGTATCGTTGATCTCGAATTCACCTGCCCCCACGAGCGTCCACGCCGGCTGATAATAATGTTTCTCGGAGGGTTCTATAATGGCAATGTCCAGATGGCGGTCTTTATGCAGCAGTTGGGATGCTGCAGACAGGCCCGCGTTGCCGCCGCCTATGATGAGTATTTGATGATGTTTCTTCATGATGTGGAAAGTTTATGTTTACTGCAAAGTTCGGCCCTGCAGTACCCGCCTGAGTAGTGCGCTTTACCTTATTAGTGGTACTGTTTACGGATTATTGCACTTTTCAAAGACGCGCCGTCCGGATACCTGATAAGGCTCAGTAGCAGCCCTGACGGGGATCACAGCATATTTCCTTTCCCGAGCCGATTTTTGCAGGTGAAAACGCCGACGCCCACCTTTTTTCACAAACTGATTTGCATAATCATGAAATACGTTTTTCAAGTGATTGCCGGGCTGTTGTTGTTTTTTGGAGCCCAAAGGGCATTTGGCCAGACCGATAAGGCGCTGCTGCGCGAACTTGCGGAAGAAAACAAAAAAACGGTGGAGGCGCTGGCGCTATACCCCGAAGACACACGCCTCGCTATTCTGGAGGCGTGTAAATACCCGGAGGTACTGGTCAAAATGAACAGCGTCCGGGAAAAAACCGCCGCCGCATACCGCACCCTGATCGAAGATTTTCCCAGGAATACACAGGAGATATTTTACGAGCTGTCGCGCTATCCCGGACTCACCGGGAAAATTGCGGCTGAAAAATCGCCCGCAGCGGTCAAACAATTGCTGACCCAGTTGCCTGAAAACATGCGTGACGACGCCTTCGACGTGTCGCAAAACCAGGCAAGAACCCTGCAGAAAATCGATGACCTCGACCAGACGGCCCGCAGAACGCTGGACGACCTGATCGCGGGGTATCCCGCACCGGCACAGGCGGCTTTTCGCCAATTGGTAGGACTTCCTGAAGTGCTCGACCTGCTCAACCAGGACCTGCGCTTTACCGTGCTGGTGGGCGACGCCTATCGCGACGACCCGGCTTCGGTGATCCGGCAAACCGACTCGCTGCACCTGGCCGTTGCGCGCGCGCACGCCCAGGAACTCGAAGACTGGAAAAAAGAAATCGAAAACGACCCGCAGGCACAACAGGAAATGGCTGCGGCCTCGAAAGAATACGCCACGGAGTACGGTTATGATTCAGAAGATTATCCTTACGACGACCTGTACGACTCTTACGAAACGCGGAGAACGACTCATTACTACGATTATTACTATCCGTGGTGGTTTGGATATCCGTGGTGGTATCCCGCCCCATGCTGGCGGCCGTATCCATACTGGTATGATTGGGGATTCTATCCCTATCATCAAAGCATCGTAATCGTCTATTTGCCGTCGTACCATTTTATGGACTGGTACTTCTACCACCCGCACCACCACTATAAATACAACAAGTTGTCGACCCACTTTGTCAACCATTATTATGGGCACCGCCGTTCGGGTACCTCCATCACCATGGGTGTCGGCGAATGGCGCGACCGCAACAGAACGGTTGTTTCCGACGAATGGCTGCAGGACAAAAAGCGCCTTTCCGGCAGGCTTCAGGAATACGGCAGGTTTGAAGAGGCCCGGCAGACATACAATGCCGCCAATCCTAAAAGAACGATGTCGCCGCAGGATTTTCTCGATAAAAATACCCGCAAGTATCCCGAATTGACGAGTGGCCGGGAAATGGTGAAAGCGGAAATACAGCGCGACGAGAACGCCGTCAGGAAAGAACGCACCGACTGGGCGCCGGCCAAAGAACCGGTCCAGCCGCGGCCACCCCGTGTGTCGGATCAAAAGCCTCAGGAGCCCAAACGGGAACCTCAGCAAAAACCGGAGCGGCCGCAAACGGAAAAACCGCCTGAAAAGGTCATCAAGCAGCGACCCATAGAGGAAGCGAAAGATTATCACCGGAACAAGTGGGACGAGACCAAACGCAGCGACCCTCCGCGCGACCCGGCGCCCAAAACCCGGCCGGCGCCGAAACAACCTGCAAAAAAAGACGCTGCCCCTTCGAAACCTTCGAACAAATCGGGAAAAACCAGAGGAAACAAGTAGGGGTGCCCACCTTGGAAGGCAGTGATAAAACGATACGATCCTATGGATAAATACATGCTGTTCTGGCTGCCCATGCCTGTACTCGGGGTGCTTAACGGAGCCTTCAGGGAAATGGTACTCAGGAAACGCCTCGGGGAACTGGCGGCGCATCAGGTTTCGACGCTGACCCTGATCCTGCTGATTCTGCTCTACAGCCTGGCAATAAAAGACAATCTGCAACTGGGAAACGCTTCGGACGCGGTGGTATGCGGCTTCACCTGGGTTGCCATGACCCTGTTCTTCGAATTTGGATTCGGCTATTGGTTCGCCAAAAAGACCTTTCGCGAACTGCTGAACGATTATAACCTGATGCTGGGCAGGATGTGGTTGCTCGTTCCAGTATTTTTAAGTATATTACCCACATTGCTCCGAAAATGGTAGCCCCGACACTCCTGAACAATTTTTTTACCAATCTAAAATTAAAATACTATGCGTAAGATAAATACCGGTATCTGGCTCGATTTTAAAGAAGCCTATATCCTGACCATCGACGAAAACTGGCAAACCGAGATACAACACCTGATGTCGGAAGTAGAACACCACGCCGTCAAAGGCGGCACCCGCTCCAAGACGCCCTGGGGACCACAATATTCGCCCAGGGACAGGCACACCCTGGAGCAGGACAAACATTCCGAGCAGCAATATTTCGGGGAGATCATATCTTTAATTGACCCTGAAACGGAAAGTATTGTGATTTTCGGCCCCGCCGAGGCAAAAATAGGCTTGAAAAAAGCCGTTGAAGCGCTGCAACACTACAAGCCGCAATTAATCGCCGTACTGCCATCCGATTATATGACCACCAATGAGATCAGGGCTTTGATGATTGATTTTTTCAAAAATCCCGAGACATACATCAAAAGCACGGAAAAGGAACAATAGCGAAGTGGACTGTGGTGTCCGGTTCATGTTTTCACCAGTGCAGCAACAGATAGATACTTCCGATAAGCAGCACCATGCCGAACCCGGTCAGCACAGGTTTGCGCACCCCTGCTGTGCCTGCTACCAGGCTCACGGATAACTTGAAGAGAGAATTCGACATGACGGCCAGCAGGATGATGTTGGCCGCATCGGCAGTATTGCCCCTTCCCGAAGAGGCCCAACGGGCCGTAGAGATCGTGATCGCATCAATATCGGCAATACCGGCAATCGCCCCGGATAAATAGGCAAAGGTATTGCCCAGCCAATGACGTGTGCCGTACATCAGCAATGCCACAGCGATATACAAAAGGGCAAAAAACAAGGCGTTTTTTATATCCAGCGGGTTGTTGGCAGTCAGGTCGGGGCCTTGCGACTGCTCTCCCGGCCGGCGAAGTTGTTGCCAGCCCGGGTACAGACTTACCCCCAGCATGAGCAGGAGCGGCAGTAATAGCGCCATGGCAACGGGAAAGGCAAACATCGACGTGACCAGGAATACGCGGACAAACATTACGGATGAAGCCAGAACGATCCCTGCACCATATGCCGCCGACAGTTCAGGCTTCTCGCGGCTGCGCGACGAAAACACCCAGGCGACCATGGTTGATGAAAACAATCCGCCGATAAAGGCGGTAAGCAGGATGCCTTTTTGCTTGCTGCTGAATTTCAGGAGCAGATAACCGGCAAAATTGATCGTCAGTACCAGCATGACAATCCAGCCGATGTCGCGCGCATTGAGAATGCCTTCCGGACCAAAAGGCTCGTCGGGCAACAGCGGCAGCACCAGCAGGGCAAACACGATAAATTTGATAAAGGCAAACAACTCCTCCGTAGTGATCTTGCTGATAAACCCGTGCAGTTGTGCCTTGAGCGACAGGACCACCGTGATGACCACGACGATCGCCATGGATTCCCGGATAAATCCCCGGGAGACTAATATGCCCAGCATGAAGGTCAGAAGCAATGCCAGTTCGGTGGTGAATCCCGACTTTCCGCTTTTCGTTTGTACATAATAGGCTACGGCAACCAGCAAAAAAAATCCCGACAGGGCGGCCACCAGCAGATGGTCGCCGGCTTTTTCCGAAATAACCCCGCTCGCGTAACCCAGCACGGATACAAGCGTAAAGGTCCGAATACCGCCAAGATGTGCGGGATCGTTATGTGTGTTGAATTCGCGCTCCAGACCTATGATAAGTCCGACGCCGCCTGCCACCAGCAGGCCTGCAAAAAAGGGCGTAAGCGCAAGGCTCAATGATTCAAACCAATCCATAACACAGTCAAAAGTATGGATTCCGAAGCGAATAAACGGCAAACCGGATCAGGCAAAAAAATGACTTGCATCAGCTGTCAGGATAACCACAATTTTACACACGTTTGATCTTTGTCGGGTGATCACAGGCAAGGGCGTATTAATTTTGTAACGATGGGGGCATATCATGCTCCCTCCATTCAATATTTATGACAAAATCAACCGCAAGAATCATTCTTCTGGCAACTGCCCTGCTCGCCGGTATTTCCTTGCTGATCTGGAAAATCTCCTCCGGAGGCGACACCGGGACTGCGCAACAGACACCCGTATCTGTACCCGAACTTGATACCGTTCCGTCCGGCGAACCCCCGCTTGCTGCCATAACGATCCCCCGCGACATACCTGTGGAGGGCTATTTCCGCTACATGGACAGTCTGGTGACGCGTTATGATTCCATCACGCCTTATCCGCTGAGCGAATACCTGATCGTGCGCGCCAATCCCCGGATACTCGATTCACTGGAAAACACGGACTATTACCGCTGCATGGAGCGCGGCAATTTTGTGCTCGATCAGCGTAAAATGATTATACTCAGGGCGGGAGATACCCTTTACCTGCCCGGTGTGAAGTACGCTGCGGCCCTGCTGGAAAAAATGAATAGCACCAGCCTGGATATCAATATCCCGGCATTCGAACTCCGGATAAAGGAAGGCGACAGCACCCTGTACACCTTTCCGGTACGGGTCGGCAAAAACAAGCGCAAGTTTCTTGTTATGGCCGGCGGCACCGTCGACCTGCGTACGCATACGGGCGAAGGAAGTATCGTCCGCGTCAATCGCAACCCCGTTTTTTATGACCCGGTGACAGGCAAGCAGTTTAAGTTCACGAAGAGAGATGACGGGAAAACAACACTCATGCCCCAGATACCCTGGATCGAACCGGAAATAAACGGACACCGTTACGGCCAGATGATCCATCCCACCACCAACCCTTCGACTCTGGGCAAGCCGGCATCAAACGGCTGTATCGGCACGCGGGAAGGCGATGCCTGGCGCATCTATTACTACGCCCCGCTGGGTACCCGGGTCGTCATTCGCTACGACCTGACAGCCATAAGTGCACAGGGCGATACCCTCCGGTACAGGGATGTGTATGATTTCGGGAAATCGGGGAAACAGGCGGCACTTTCCCTGCCGCCGCTGCTTCCCTCCGGAAAATGCTGGTGCCTGCCCTGAACGATGTGTATATTTGCCGCTCATTCTCCAAAATGAAAAGTATACCCGGTATCTACATCAGGCAATTGCTGCTGCTTATCCTTATAGCGGCCCTTTTCGGCATATTATTCTGGAACCTTCTCTTTTTTCTGCCCGCCTTGCTCGGCGCCTACACCCTGTACGTTCTGTTGCGCGGCGGGATGTTTTTCCTCACCGGACGCTGGGGCTGGCCACGCAAACTGGCGGCGACCATTCTGATGCTGCTGTCCCTGGTGGCTGTTTTGCTTCCGCTGAACTGGGTATTCGGTATGCTGCAAAACCGACTGAAATTGCTGCTCGGCAATTCCGACAACCTGCTGCATAATGCCATGGATATCATCCACAAGGTGGAAAGCCAGTACCGCATCACGCTGCTGACGCCGGAAAACATCAGAAGCCTGAGCCAGTGGGGGGCCATGCAGGTACAGGATGTGGTCGGGGCAACCCTGAGCGGGCTTGGTATCCTGCTCATGGCTTTCCTTATCCTGTGGTTCATGCTGGCCGAGGCGGAACGGATGGAACACTCGTTTTTTAACTGGCTGCCGCTCCGGGACGAAAACGTCGAATACGTGCGAAAACACCTGAACAATATGGTGTATTCCAATGCCCTTGGTATTCCACTCATGGGGGTCGTGCAGGGTCTGGCCGGCTTGCTCATATACTGGCTGGCGGGAATACAAGACCCCTGGCTGTGGTTTGGCATTACCTTTCTGGCCGGAATGATGCCTATTTTCGGCGTTGCCCTGGCCTATGTGCCGCTTTCGCTCATCCTGTTGGCCGAAGGAGCGGAACTGAAGGCACTCGTGATCTTCCTGTACGGTTTTTTCGTCGTTGGATCGGTTGATAATCTTGCCAGAATGTGGCTGCTTAAAAAGATCGGACATACCCACCCGCTTATCACGCTTTTCGGCGTCATCGTGGGACTGAAACTGTTCGGATTTATCGGGTTCATCTTCGGGCCGATCCTGATTTCCCTGTTCATCCTGCTCCTCCGGATCTACCACAAGGAGTTCAACCGGCCTTCGGAGTGAAAGAGGGGCGGCTGGAAGTTATTAACGACAGGTAGCAAATAAATCAGCCCTCCCTTTGTGCATTTCAGCAAAAAAGGAGGGCCGGTTCATACTGCCGCTACCGGTTGCACCGGGTAAGGCATTTTTCAGTGTGCGATCTATAGAACGGCTTGGTTACTTCGGTGCGTTATTCGGATTCAACAGATCGTAAAACTGATCCAGTTTGGGCAGAATAATGATCCGGGTGCGGCGGTTGGTGGCGCGACCGGATTCGGTATCGTTGCTTGCAAGGGTATTGTATTCGCCCCTGCCGGCAGCGATCAGGCGATTTGGATTGATGTTGTAGTTTTTCTGCAATGCCCTTACCACCGAGGTAGACCGCTTTACGCTCAAGTCCCAGTTGTCTTCCATGCAGGAGTTCTTGATCGGAACATTGTCGGTATAGCCTTCAACCATTACTTCCAGTTCGGGCCTCGATTCTATGATCTTGGCAATTTTTCCCAGCACCTCGTTTGCCCTCGGCGTGAGGTTCGAACTGCCGCTCTGGTAGAGCATTTTGTCGGAGAGGTTGATGAATACCACCGTTTTGTCCACTTTTACTTCCACATCCTTGTCTTCGATGCCATCGCTGAGCACCCCTTTCAGGTTAACGGCCAGGGCGAGGTTGATGGAGTCGGCCTTGGTTTTGGCAGCCTGCAACAGGTGGATGTATTTGTCTTTTTTCTCCAGTTGCGACAGGGTTTCCTTGATGTTGTCGCTGGCAGATTGCGACAACACGGTTAGTTCGCCTACCTGGCTGAGTTGTTTGTCGCGCTGGGCCTTGATGTCGGCAATTTGTTCCTTGAGGTCCTTGATTTGTTCCTCCCGCAGTTGAAGGGTGTTCTGGGCATTCCGGATCTCCCCCTTGAGGCCTTCCTTGTCGTTTTCACAAGCCCGGAGGCGGTTGATTTGCTCGTTCAGGTTTTCTCCGCATTTTCCCAGGTCTTTGTTTGCCGTATCCAGTTGTGTTTGCAGAGAGGTGAATTTTTTCTTGCTCACGCAGGAGACCGTGGACAGGCTTAACAAGAGAAAAAGAATCAGTTTTACGCTGTAGTTCATAATCGTTGTGTTTTGGAAAATAGATGTATGATTTGACGTTAAAAAGCAGGCACAACCTCATGATTTGGTAGTAAAACCGGTCATTCTGTGCTGCACGCGTCAAAACTACACAGTTTCTCCCTAACGGAATACACCGGGAAATGTTTCCTGTAAAATGGTATGTTGTCGTTCTTCCGGCAATATTTTCACCGTTCACCACATTCCGGAAATGCCCGTTTACACATCGGAGAAATTGTGAAAACGCTCAAAGCAGGATCGTTCCAGCATTTCCCGGTCGTCGGGATGTGCGATGTTGATCAGCGCTTTGGCCCGCTGCCGGAGGTTCTTCCCGAACAAATAGGCCACGCCGTATTCTGTAACGATATAATGTGCATGTGCCCGTGTGGTCACTACGCCCGCTCCGGGCTTCAACAGGGGCACGATACGCGGGACCCCTTTCGCAGTGCGCGAGGTGATCGCAATGATGGGCTTGCCCCCGTCGGAAAGAGCAGCGCCGCGGATGAAATCCATTTGCCCCCCGACACCCGAATACTGATAGCACCCGATCGAGTCGGCGCAGACCTGGCCGGTAACATCCACTTCAATGGCGCTGTTGATGGCAATCAC
>CALMBD010000316.1 GCA_937861115.1 uncultured Bacteroidota bacterium
ACCCGCAACCCGCAACCCGCAACCCGCAACCCGCAACCCGCAACCCGCAACCCGCTCAAACCATTTCCATCGACAGTTGCTCGATCGCGTTTTCCAGAAATCCGGGGATGACCAGATCGAAGGTGCGGCGTATTTTCATGGGATTGGCCAGGTCGCGTATCATTCGGTCGTAACGGGACTCGCCGTGTTCTTCTACGATGGCATTGCGGCGTTCTTCTTCCATAAAGTAGGACAGCAGTCCCTCCGGATCGGCCTCCGGATGAAACTGTGTCCCGATCATTTCGGGGCTGAAGCGGATGGCCATGACAGCGCGTTCGTAGTGCATGTGCGGGCGCAATTTCTCCAGACAAAGGATATGGGCGCCCATCGCCTGCAAGCGGTCGTGATTGGGTTTGGTTACCTGGTATCGGCGGAAGTCGGCGATATAGAACGGATCGGGTAACTGGCTAAACAGCGGCTCCTCCTTCCCCTGGTGGGTTTTGTGCACCGGATAGGTGCCGAACGACATTTTGTAGCGATGCGACACTTCTCCCACGCCGAAATGATGGCAGGCCATCTGGAAGGAGTGGCAAATGAAGAAGACGTGCTTCTTGTTCTCATTGCGCAGGTTCCATTGCCAGAGTTTGCCGATCAGTTCAAAAAAGGGCTCCTGCCATTTTCCGCCGCTCTCCAGCGGGTCGCCGGGCCCGCCCGAAAAAATGAAAATGTCGTACGACAGATCGGGGATCTCGCATCCGGCCCGTACATCAAAGTGATCGAATTCAAGCGTGTCGGAATAGCGGTCAAGAATGTTTTTCAACATCGGAATGCCGCGGTTCGACTCGCCGTTGTACAGGTCCAATAGAGCAGCGCGTAAGAGCATTGTAAGAAATGGTAAATGATCAAAAATGAATGGTTGCGTGAGGCGCTTTTGTTCGGCAAAGGTTGGCGTACGGGGAGAATATTTGCGTTACCGGGGTAACACGACGGAAAATTATTCCGGCAGGTTCACGGCTCCGAAAGTCCGGACGGCGGTGTTAAGACGTAACTTTCGAAAAAAGTTTGCCAAAAAAATTAAACAGGAAAAAATACTAATCGGCGGGATGAATTAGAACGAAGGTCGGAAATTGCACGGAAACCGGAATATGAAGGCGCAGGTTTAATTTTGCAGTACCCACCCGAAAGTGTAGATTTGCCTTCTTTTGTGCCAAACTAACATTTGATTCTCAAAGACTTGAACATGGAATTTATATCGGAGAAAATAATTGACGCAGTCATCGAAGAACTGGAAGACCTTGGTGATGATCAATATGAACAGCGCATGGAAGCCTTCGCAGAAGCCCAACCCGTGCTTTTTGCCTGGCTTTTCAGCGACCAGTTCGATCTGCTCTCTGAAGATGAACAGGGATACCTGCAATACCTTTCTCTGATCGCATGGTTGTCGATTGAAAAAGTAAACGGGCCGGTTGAGCCCGTATCCGAGGAACAGATCGGCGAAGCGGAGGAAAAAAATTATGAAACACTGGAGGCTTCTACGGCCCAGAAATTCCGCGACCGCCTCAACCCGTTTTTTGAGAATACCGGGCAGGAGGACCTGCTTGCCTTCGCCGAAGAAGCGGTCATGGAAGATGAAAATGATCCGGAGGCCCTCGTCTCCAAAGAAGGCCGTGAGCCGATATTTATTGCCCTTAAAACGGTTGTAGATGTTTTGACGGCGTAAGTTTACGGGTTGCGGGTTTCGGAGGTTGCGGGTTACTACGGGTTACGGGTTACGGGTTTCGTGGGATGGACATGCCCGCAACCCGCAACCTCCGTAACCCGCAACCTCCGAAACCCGCAACCTCCTCTATTTTACCCGTTTGCCTTCAATCTCCTGTCCGCCCTGGAACAGCACCATTTTTGCGACCGACCCTTTGTCGTCGGGATAGAACTCGACGGCGGCATCCACCACCTTCAGGAAAAACCGGGTGGGTGTCTCGGCAAACACCTCGAAGCGCGGTTGTCCGGTTGCCTGGCAGAACAGCCGGGCGCCCTCCCGCGTGACGGTAATGTTGAAGCCGGGGGCCAATTCATATTCCCCGAGAAACTTGTCCAGGTCTGCCTCCGGCAGTTGCATTTCCGGTTTGGCGGCGGGGATGGGCTTGTCAGTTTTGACCCACTGGTTATCGTCGGACGTTCGGTCGCTTACAACGGCTTTTACTACTTTTTTGTCTCCGGTCCCTGCTCTGACAAAGGTGATCCGGGTCAGTGATTTTTCGAAATAAAACTGGTCCGCAGCAAACGGAATGATCTTGTACCTCGAACCTCCGGTGCGCAAGGAGTACAGCTGGCCGTTCTCCACGGTGATGATCCGTTGTTCTTTCTTGTCGTTTTCATACACGCCGGTGTATTGTTCCAGGGTGGCGGCATCTACCTGGATCGCCGCGGGGGCGAAGGGCTTGCCAATGGCAAGGGCGGCTACTTTGGCGCTGAGGTCGCGGGGGGGCTCACAATCGCAATTGGTCAGTATGGCAACGCAAACATCTTCTTTCGGCAGGTACACCAGATCGCTTAAAAAGCCGTTTATGCCGCCGCTGTGTTCCACGGTCGGGCTACCGAACAGGTTGCCCATTTGGAGGCCATAGCCGTAGTGGGTGTTGGAACCATTGGGCAGCACATAAGGCGTAGTCGCTTTTTTGAACGATTCAGGCTTGATCACCTTGCCGCTGTGGAGGGCTTTGGTCCAGGTGTACAGGTCTTCAACCGTCGACATCAAAGAACCGGCCGCATAGGGCTGGGTCATGCTGAGAAAAGCGGCATTGGTATAGGCGCCGCCTGTGCCGCTCCGGGAATACCCCGCAACGCGATTCCTGATAACGGGTTCCACATCGCCGTAGTAGGAGTTGTGCATGCCGAGCGGTTTGAAAATATGTTCGCTGATGTAGGCGCCATACGACTCTCCGGATACCTTTTCAATGATATAACCGAGCAGGATATAACCGGAGTTGTTGTATTGGTACTGTGTTCCGGGCTCAAAGTCCATCGGCTGGTTCTTGAAAAAATCGACCAGTGCTGCCGGCGTGAAGTCTTTGCGGTGCACCTCCGGCGTCCATTCTTTCATCTCGGTGTAGCTTTTGATACCCGAAGTATGGGTCAGCAAATGCTCGACAGTGATCTTCTTGCCCATGGTGGGGTAGTCGGGGATAAACCTGGTGAGGTCGTCGTCCAGCGATAGTTTGCCCTGTTCCATGAGTTGCAGGATGGCAGCCGCCGTGAACTGTTTGCTGACCGAGCCGATTCGGAACACATGATCCGGACGGAGCGGAACCCCGAGTTCGAGGTTGGCCATGCCGAAGGCTTTATGGTAAATGATACGGCCTTTTTGGGCGACCAGTACTGCCGCGCCGGGGCCATCAGGTTGGAAGGATTCCCCGAAGAGTTTGTCGAATGTCGCGTCGAGGTTTTGGGAATAGGCCGGAAGAAAAGAGGCTAAAAGAAAGAAGAGCGGAAGCCGCAGATTTAATTTCATCGTGGTTTTATTTTTTATTGATGATGGAAATAAGGTGCCGAAAAAATGGTGATTTAACGGTTGTCCGGTATAAAAAACAAGACGAGCACGGCTTTCCTGTTGACAAATCCTGCAAAAAATCAGCCCTGCCCGGCGCACGATCTGTTAGAACCGGTTGCCGCGCTCGTAACTTATTGTATTGCCACATTGCCGGAATTTAGTTACGTAATCCGTTTATTTGCAACTTTATACACACTAACAAAAATTTCCCATGGAAACACTATTAGACTTTTCCAAACTCTCCGAACTGTTTACCACATATGCGCCAAAAGTGGTCGGCGCCATACTGACCCTTATCTTCGGGTTATGGCTGGCCAACTGGCTGACCGGCCGGATACGGGCTGCGATGAAATCCCGGGCTATTGACGAACATGTGGTGCCCTTTATTGCATCCGTTATCTCGGTAGGTCTGAAAGTGATGGTTTTGCTCAGTGTTGCCAGCATGTTTGGTATCGAAACCACCTCGTTTGTCGCGATATTCAGCGCCCTGGCCTTTGCCATTGGCCTGGCCCTTCAAGGCAGCCTGGGACATTTTGCCAGCGGGGTGCTCATCCTGATCTTCAAACCCTATAAAGTGGGCGACCTGGTGAACATCGGCGGTAATATCGGCAATGTGGAGGAAATACAGGTGTTCAACACCTTGCTGCTTACCCCTGACGGCAAGCGTGTCATTATTCCCAATGGCGTGGTAACGGGAGGCGTGATCATCAACATCTCCGGCCCGGGTACCATTCGGGTGGATATGACTTTCGGGATCAGTTATCGCGACGACATCGATCGCGCCCGCAAGGTCATTCAGGAGGTTGCCGACGGCTGTGCCATGGTCCTGAAAACACCACCGGTAGATATCCTCGTCAGCGAACTGGCCGACAGTTCCGTCAACTTTGCCGTGCGCCCCTGGTGCAAGAGCGAGCACTTCTGGGATGTGTATTTCTACATGCACGAACACATCAAGAAGGCATTCGACAAATCGGGCGTATCCATTCCGTTCCCGCAAATGGATGTGCATTTGCCCAAGGCAGGATAGTCGCGCACACTTACCCGGATTAGGGTGGGGTATGTATCAAAAAAATCACCGGGCTGAAAGCAAATTGTTTCAGCCCGGTGCATGTATTCCGGTATCGAACAACCAGTTTAGTTACTGGCGATCACATTGTACTCCTTGGCCAGGTATTCTTTCACCCATTCGGTCGTTACCGATTTCGGCCGCTCCAGCGGCAGGTGCATGGCGCGGGCCCAGCATTGGGCTGCCAGCACGCCCAGAGAGCGGCTGACGCCGAAAAGTACGGTGTAGTAATTGTATTCCTTGAGTCCGTAGTGGATGAGTACGGCGCCGGAGTGCGCGTCCACGTTCGGCCAGGGATTTTTCACCTTGCCGAGGCTGCTCAGGATAGGAGGTACCACGTCGAATATCTTCCATACGACTTTGACGAGGTCGCTGTCGGGTACGTTGTCTTCGCAGAACTGGCGCTGCGCCATAAAGCGCGGGTCAGGTTTGCGAAGAACAGCATGGCCATAACCGGGTATCACACGGCCGCTGGCAATCGTGCTTTTTACGTATTCCGCAATCTGCTCGCGGCTGGGCCTGGTGGTACCCAGGGTCTCGACCATTTTTTGTATCCAGCGGATCACCTCCTGGTTGGCGAGGCCGTGCAGGGGTCCTGCCAGCGCATTCATGGCGGCACTGAGCGACAGGTAGGGATCGCTGAGGGTGGAGCCTACGAGTTGGGTGGTGTGCGCCGAAGCATTGCCGCCTTCATGGTCGGCGTGGATCGTGAGAAACAGGCGCATATATTCCTGGAAGCCGGCGTCTTCAAAACCAAGCATATGGGCAAAGTTGGCGCCCCAGTCCAGTGAAATATCAGGCAATACCTGTTCGCCCTTGTGGTATACCCGGCGGAAGATATACGCCGCCACGCGTGGCAGGCGCGCGATGAGGTTCATCGTATCTTCGTAGGTGGCATCCCAGTATTCCGTTTTATTCATGCCGGAGTTATAGCGCTGGGCAAACACACTCGTATTTTGCATGGCCATGATGCCGACGACAAACTGCGTCATCGGGTGGGCGTCGATGGGAAGGGCGTCGATGGCGCGGAAAACGTGCTCCGGTACATTCGAACGGCGCACCCAGGCCTCGGTGACCCATTTTACCTGTTCTTTCGTGGGGATTTCACCGACCAGCATCAGCCAGAACAGACCTTCCGGCAGGGGCTCCTTGCCGCCCGGTGCGCGCGGCAGTTTTTCGCGAAGTTCGGGAATGGAATATCCCCTGAAACGAATGCCTTCTTCAGCGTCGAGTAGCGAGGGTTCCCAGATCATGCAGGTGATGTCGCGCATCCCGCCATATACCTGGCTGAGCACTACATCGTCTACTTTTTTTTCGCCATGTTCCTGGAGTATTTCTTTAACCTCGGCGGAAAGGGCTAATGCTTTCTTTAAAAATTGTTCTTTTAATTGATCCATAAAACAGAATGAGGATTAGGGCAAGCTGTGTGCGTAAAGGTAAGACTTAAATGTTTACTGAACTAACAGAAGGCCAAAGGTTTGGTTGTCAAAATTTGCTGAAAATGAAAATGTTGGAGCCCGGAAAAGCGTTTTTTATGCACTTGTCTGTTTAATAGGCGCCAAAGTATCTTCTCAGGAACCACTCTGTAGCCAAAAGACCCGCCAACAGGGCAAAAATCCACTTCAGGTTGATGAGTGGATTGGTTCGCGTGGTTTGGTAAATGACCGGTTTGACGGTCCGGTTGGACCTGATCTTTTCCGCAATACCGGCTATGCTGTCCGGGGCAACCATTTCACCCCCGTATTTTGCACTCAACTGCCGGAGCACGCCGTGATTGGCGGTCGTTTCAAACAATTCCAGCTGGATAGGCTGCACGCTGAACCGGCCCTCGAACACAAGGTTCTGTCCGTTGAAGGTCGTCGTTGCCTTGAAGGTATAATTGCCTTCCGGCAGTATACCGGCATTCAGGGAATACGCCTTGCCCAGCTTGTTGAAGGTATAGGTGAACTCTTTTCCGGCGCGGTTGCGGATACTCATGGCCACGTCGGAGTCGTTGGTGAGTTCGTAATTGTCGTTATACAGTTCCGCGCCGAAGGTGACGGACTCGTTTTCATTAAAAATGCTTTTATCGAGGGTCACCCGGAATTTCCGCTTGTCTTCTTTCAGGGAAAGATACTGCACGGATTTGCCGACCAGTTCGTCGAAGATATTGTGGTTCTGGTGCTGCAGGTAGTCGAACAATCGCCAGCGCCACAGGCCCTCACCGAAAAATATGCCCGTACGGATACCGTTCGTTTCGCCGAAGGCAAGCAGGGGCTGATCGGTATCTTCCCGGCCGATGCGTTTCCAAAGCAATACCTGCGCCTGCGCCGTAGCGGAAAAGTTGCCGAACGCGGAAGTCACGGGATTGAATTTGGGCAGTTCGGACAATACGAGGGGATCAAGGGTAAATGCCGCAAACTGGGGCGATACCTTGCCCTGCACATCGTCGCTTTGCCGGCCGTCGCTTTGTACGGCGGCAAGTCCCTGCACGCGGGCAAGGGCGCTGTAACTGGTTTGCATGCCTGCAATAAACAGACGCGGGATGCGCTTGTCGTCGAGTGTTTTCAACACGCCGGTGATGTCGTGGGAACCGGAAGGCAGGTTGTGCAGGATGACAAAGTCGTATTTGGACACATCGAGCCCCGGTTCGCCGGCATTGGCCACCGAAACCTGGTAATTTTTGTTGCTTTCCAGGGTCTGCCGGATAGCCGTGATATCGGGATGCGGGCTGTTGGCCAGCAGCAGAATTTTCTGGCGGGCATCGAGCACGTCGATGAATATTTCCTTGCGGTTGTTTGCTTCAGATGCTTCGCCCGGCAGTTTGGCCAGGCTGATGCGGTATTGCACAACCCCGGGCTGGTCGGCCTCCAGGGTGATTTCTTTTGTGCTGAAGAAGTCGTTGCCGCTGATATTGACCGGAATGCTCTGCAGCGTTCTGGTTTGATCGCCATCTACCTTGCTGATGTTCAACACGCTCTGCTGACCGCCGAAGTTGGTGGCGGCCACATCGATTTGCAAAGTGAACTGATCGCCCAGGTAGGCGATCTTGTTGTGAAAGACGCGTTTGATGAGCAGGTCTTTTCTCGGAGTGGTATCGCCCAGCGCCACCGTATATACCGGCGCAGCGATTTGCGCTTCCGAATAGGCCGGGTTGCTGCCTTCGTTGTAAATGCCGTCTGTAGCGATTACCACAGCGCCGAGGTTCTGCCCGCCGTACAGGTCGTACACCCCGCGCATCAGTTCGGAAAGGTTGGTGACTTTATCCGTAAAACCGAAATTGACGCCTTCGCGTACCGCGTCGCCAAAAGAGAGCTCGTGCACCTCGTAGTCGCTGGCGAGCGCGTCGCGCAGCGACTGCCAGTTTTGCTTGTATTGGTCAAGGGTCTTGTCCTTCAAATTAACGGCTGCGCTTTCCGATTCGTCTTGTGCCAGCACTACGATCGGCCTTTTGGTTTCGGTGAGCAGACTTTTCAGCAGCGGCGCCAGCAACAATGCACTCAGGATGGTTACCGTAAGCCAACGGAGTATGCCCAGCCCCAGGCTCAGCCGCGGCGCCTGTTCCCGAAACGTCGTGTCGCGGTAATACAACAGCATGGCATAACCCAGTCCAAGCAGCACGCAAAAAATCAGGAACCAGGCGGGGTATTGAAATGATAGATCTAGCATGGAATAGTGTTAGTCGACGATTCGTCATTCGACAATAACGAACAAGGGACGCAAATTTGAGGAAATTGTTGCGAAACATCCGCGTTGCTTTCGACTGAAAACAAAATGTGCCGCCCGGAAAGCGGGGTAAAGGAAGATTTTTGCAAAATCACGCCCAATGGATTAGGCCGTGCGCCTGAACTTGAAAACCTTTGTAGCGGCTGCGAAACGGAGAGGGATGGTCGGCAGCGACGTCTCCTGTGAATGTTCCTCCCATTCCCGAGTACTAAATACCTGTATCATGAAACGACTACCGCCTTTTTTGTTCTGCATCCTGTTTGTTCTGCACCTTTCGGCCCAGGGATTTTGCGCCGGCGATACGGTTGTGTTCACCGAAACGGCCCATCCGGTGGATTATGCCGATGCCGTGTATAAAACTGCCGCACAGATTGACGAATGGAACTTCACAATCCCGGAAAATATCCCGCTTCGGGTTTATTATCCCACCGACCTGCCGGCGGGTGAAAAACGACCCCTCATCGCGCTGGTGCACGGCGGTTTTTTTATCTGGGGCAGTTATCTCGATTTTGACGCCCTTGCAAAAGGGTTTGCCGAAAAGGGCTTTATTGCCGCGACGATCGAATACCGGCTCTGTCACCGCGGTGATTGCGAGATCGCGCGACTTACCACCAACCCCTGTAATGTCAGTTGGGGCAGTTCTTTCCTGCCTTCCGCCTATGTGTCTGCAGTGGATGTGAACGACGGTATCCGATGGTTGCAGGCGCACGCTGATGAATACCACATCGACCCGGAGAAAGTGGTCGTGGCCGGTCACAGTGCCGGCGCTTTCACCGCGCTCAATGCGGCCTTTCTGGATCAGGCCGAGATCCAGCAGTTAATCCCCGCCGCCGGCGTCAGCGGCAAATACCTGGGCGAGGCGCTCGACCCGGTAACGGGTATTCGGGCCTGTATATCCATGTCGGGCGCATCGTTCAACACCGACTGGATCGAGGCCTCGGAGGTAAATGGGGAAAATATTGCCGTCGGACTGGTACACGGCACCAGCGACGGCGTGGTGGATTACGGCACGGCGGTGGCAGTACCCTGCTGTCAGACCTACAACGCCGTCGTGTACGGCAGTTGCACGGTGGCGAAGCGGGTAAAGGAACTCGGGGGTAACTATTACCTGCTCAGTGGCGAAGGTTTTGGTCATGACATAGGCGAGTCGCCGTGGGTGGAAACTGTACTGGTTCAGTTGCCGGCTTTTGTGATCAAAACGGTGCTGTGCGGAGAAAATATCGAAAAGCACAGCGCCGTCGTGCGCAGCACGCCGCTTGCCATGTGCCCGGGCAACAACCCCAACCTTCAGACGGCCTCGCCCTGCGATGTCGATGCGGTAACGCCCGCAGTGCTTACGCCGGTTCGGGAAGTGAAGGGTGTAAAAGGGCCGGGCGACCTGCCGCTGACGGTATATCAGGATATACATACAGGTCTGCTGCATGTGCAGGCGCAGTCACCGGATGCCACCGGAAGCTGGATGCTGACGGTTTTTGCGATGGATGGCCGGGCACTTCGTCGCTTGACTTTTGAAATACTGGACGCTGCAACCATCGACCCGGGCGATCTGCCGGCGGGGGTGTATGGCCTGTACTTTCAGGCTGCCAAGGGCGGACAAAGCGGGATGGTAAAAGTGTACAAACAATAGTCTGCAGATTCCCGCGTTCTGCCGCATTGGAAGCCGTATCGCTTTCCCGCCAAAAGCGGTATTTTTGTCCCGATTATGTCGAAAAAAACTATGAACAGGTACCGGCGATTTGGGCTCATGGCCCTGCTTTTTTGCGCCATTACGGCGGCTTCAGCACAGAAAGTCGCCGAACTGAAGAAAAACGGCGAAAAGGCCTTTGCCGGCGGACGCTGGTCGGAAGCAGTCGCACAACTCGGTCAATACCAGCAGGAAAAGCCCGGCGACCCTGCCGTGCTGACCAAACTGGGCATCAGCCACTACCACCTGCACCAGGCCGATAAAGCGCGCCAATACCTCGAATATGTAGCCAAACAAAACCCCGGAAGCGCCGACGCCGACCTCTTCCTCTACCTCGCCCGTACGCTGCACGGCCAACTGGAATTTGAAAAGGCCATTGTTGCCTATAAATCGTTTCTCAGGGTTTGCAGCGACAAACACCCCTTGCGGGCAGGCATCCCCGACAACATCCGCCGCTGCGTGAGCGGTATAGGGATAAAAACAGACGATAATGTTGCACTGGTGGAGAATCTGGGCGACCGGATCAACACCCAGGGCGACGAATTTGCGCCACTGCTTTCTGTCAACCATCCCGACCGGCTGTATTTCGCAGGCGCCAGGGAGGGCTGCTCGGGCGGACGTCGCGACGACCAGGGTTACGACGATCCGGAAAAGGGGCACTGGTGCAGCGATATGTTTTTTACCAACAGAAGCGTCAGTGGATGGGAGCCTCCGACCCAACTCAGCGGTTTGCTGAATACCCCCCGTTTTGAAGTGGCGCTGGGATTCAGTAAAAATGGCCAGGTGCTGTATTTTTTCAGGGGATTTACCCTGTACAGCGGCGATATTCTGGCTGATACAGCCGGTAGGAAAGACGAATATGCCGTGACGCCTCCCGTTTTTTCAAGCCCGGTAAAGGCGGAAGACGGCGATGCCAGCCCGTTCTTTTTTAACGATACGACGATCCTTTTTGCCAGCAGGCGTGAGGGCGGGCAGGGTGGACTGGATCTGTATGTTACCGTTTTTACCGACAGCGTCTGGACGGAACCCCGCAACCTCGGGCCGGCCGTCAATTCGCCGTACGACGAAACGACGCCTTTCCTGGGCCGCGACGGCCGAACGCTGTATTTCAGCAGCAATCGCACTGAAAGTATAGGCGGGCTTGATGTTTTTAAAGCCGTTTTCAACGATACCCTGCTGGACTGGCAGCCCGCCGTGAATGTGGGCGTGCCCGTCAATTCGGCCGGCGACGATGCCTTTTTTACCCTTTCAGCCGATGGCCGGACGGCATATTTCGCTTCCGACCGGCTGGCCGGTTTCGGCGGTCGCGATATTTATATTGCCTATTTCAAGGAAGCGTGCCCGGAGCAAACCCGCAGCAGTGACCCGGCGCTGTTTACCAATGTCGGGAAATCAGGGGTGCAGGATGCCGGGCCCGTGTCCAAAGAAGTGGCCATACCCGTGTTGATGTACGACGATGAAAAAAACGTGTTGTCGCCGGAAAACCTGAAGGCCGTAGACGAGGCCGCGAAGCTGGCGCTTACCTATCCGCAAATCACCCTGCTGGTGACCGCGCATACCGACGAAACGGGTCCCGCCAAATTCGACCTTTACTACGGCATCAAACGCGCTGAAATGATTGGGAAGGCCCTGACGGACAAGGGTGTGCCCGCTTCCCGGGTGCAACTGCTGAGTTGCGGTCCCAACTACCCGGTCGCGCGAAATATCCTGAATACAAGTCCCAACCCGACCGGCCAGAAACTTAACCGCCGGATCGAGATAAGGCCCGGAACAACCGCCGAAAAACTGCCCGTGGAGGTTCAGATACAGCGCCCGGCAGTATCCGAACTGATGGCAGCCTTCGGCGCCAGGTATTATGAAGAAAATACAGCGGGATTGACTTATCGGGTAGAAGTTGTCCAGACACGGCAGATCATGACGAGCGATGCATTGGCCATGTTCAGCGATATCCTGATCGAAAGCCGGCCCGGCTCGGGCGACTACCAGTACACTGCAGGCCTGCTGAGACAATTTGATAAAGCCGTTCAGTTGCGCGCCGAACTCAGGAAACAGGGATTTGCAGATGCAATGGTCGTCGCCTATATCGATGGCATCCGCATATCCAAAGCGGAAGCAGTAGGCCTGCTCAAAAAGTATCCCGACCTTGCGCTTTATATCAAAGGCTGAACCTTCCGACTGAATATGCTGATCCGCGCTGTTATCTTGTCAACCCTTGTGTTAATGATCGTCTCCTGCGGTCCAAACGTACTGTACGAAGAAAGCCGGTCTATTCCCGGCGCCGAGTGGACCTATCGCGATACCCTTGATTTTGCGTTTACCGTGACCGACACGGCCGCGTTGTATAATATGTATGTGGTGTTCGGGCATGCGGCATCCTTTCCCAGTCAGAATATTTATACAAAACTGTATACCCGTTTCCCCGATGGCAAACGGCTCAGCAAACTCAAGTCATTTGATCTGTACGATGCGCGGGGCGCAACGTTGGGCAAGTGTTCGGGCGGGAGTTGCGAGGTGCGCCGCCTGCTCCAGGATAATGCCTACTTCAACCGGCCGGGCGAATATGTTATCACGCTGGAGCAATTCATGCGTCGCGACAGTATTCCGGGTTTGGAATCTGTAGGATTGCTGATAGAGGAATCCGGTAAAACAAAGGCGGATATTCAGGGAAAGCAGCAATAGCAGGATGTGCGGGTTTTAGACCGTCAATTCGATGGCCCAAAACCCGCACATATCCTGTGGTTCAATTATTTTCCCGGATGCTGAAATTGCCGTTTTTCCCAAGGTCGTTCCCGGTCTTTTCCCGGTAAAGCCTGAGGTATTTGCGGTGCACCTCGTCGGGCTGTTTTTTTCCGTCTATTTGCAGACTGGATGTGGAGAGTTGGAAAGAATAGTTTTCGGGATCGGCCAGCAGGCCGTCGCGTTGAAGTTCCGCCTTAAATGCCGCGCTGGTTCCTTCTCCTTTTGATTGCAGTTTTCTGCTGCGCTGCATCTCGCGAACAGCATCCCGCTGCGCTCTCATGGCTTCCTTCTGTTGCAGGGACAGTTCTCTGAGTTGCTCTTTTAGCGCCTTCTCCTGTTCCTTGTGCATTTCGCGTGCTTCCCTCAATTGCTGTTCGATCATTAGGCGCTGTTCTTTATTCATCTGCAGGGCCTCCTCCTGCATGCGCTTGGCATCTTCCTCCATCCGGCGCTGGTCTTCTACGGAAATTTGAAAATCTGCCAGGTCTTCCAATCCCTCGAAATGGTAGCCTTCCCCGGGCGTAAAATTGTAACCGAAGGCATGTCCGTCGTCCCAGATAACATAAGGGCTGCCAAACACGCCGGGCAGGTCAATAGTCTCTCCTTCTTCCACTTTTTGGCCGTCGACCCATACCTCTCCTTCCTTTACTACAATTTCCATGGGTTGGCCGTTCTGTTCGAAGCGGAGTATCATATTTCCTTCGCCGTCTTTCTCGGTGGAAAGGCGGGGCGCTCCGGGGGGATTCGGCGCTGAAGGCGTGCCGGGCGGATGAACCCGGATTACACCGGGCGGCATCGGCGGCATGGGTGGCATCGGTGGGTGCGACTCACGCAGCAGTTCCGAAGTGAGTTCGCTGTGCTGGTCGAATTCCGACTCGGGAATATCTTCGCCGTCAATCTTCAGGCGCATCAGTTCGCCGTCCCGGAATTCTGCTTCCACGCGCTGCTCATCGTCTTCGCGTATGATCTTTCTCGTTCTGCCGGGCTTGGGCACGGTGTCGTTTTCGATCCGGCTGTCCTGATCGTTGAACCCCAGGATGGTTCGGGGAACTTCCGTGATTTGCGCGAATGCAGCGCTTAGTGTTGGCGAATTATTGGCGCGAAAGCCGACGAATGTCAGCAGCAGCAGCAATAGTACCGTTGCAATAAATTTTTCCATGATCTGTGATTTCTTTTGTTGTGGTTGATCCAAAATGCGCCGGATGCGTTCCAGCAGGAGCATGTGGCGCGGACCGCTCATACCCAGCGCCAGCGCAGGCAGGGGTGCAGGTTTGGCCATTTCCTGTACCTGTACCAGTGCCCTGGCGAAAGCAATGCGGTTGCTGGTGGCTTTTAGTGCGGCATCGTCGCAACAGTTCTCCCGCTCGCGGCGAATCGTCTGCGATATCCACCACACAGCGGGGTGATAGTAAAAGATGGCTTCAATGAAGGCTTGCGTAAGGTTGAAAATCCAATCCCGTCGGGCGATATGAGCGAGTTCGTGTGCCAGAATGGCCTCCACTTCGGCGGGGGCCAGCTGGTTAACGAGTCCTACCGGCAGCAGCACGACGGGTTTCAGCCATCCCAGCGCCATCGGCGTGTGCACCAGCGCCGATTGCAGAAGGGTTACTGTACGCGTCATACCGAGCCTGCGACTTAACATGCGTGTTGTTTCGATCCATTGTTCATCGGGAACGGATGTTCCGCGGCTGCGCAGCTGTCCCACATACCACAGGCCACTGACTAGCCTGATGAGAAAGACCAGAAATCCCAATATCCAGATGGCCACAATAAGTGAGTAATGCGCTTCGAGCCACCGGGATGCCTGCTCCAGTATTCCGGCAGCCTGTATCTCGCCGGTGACCAGGCCGTCTGCCGGGACAGGCTCGGCAAGACCGGGGGAGAGCAATGCGGTGATGTCTGATGCAGGTTCAAAGACCTTGCAGAAGGTAATACAGGCCGCTGCCAGCATGGAGAGCAGGGCGCCGTAAGCAACCCGGTAACGCCGGCCGGCCGACTCCAGCCGGGAGAGTAGCGCCAGGAGCAGGAGTGCCAATGCCGCGCCCTGCCAGAGGCTGTGCATGAGCGTCCAGCCCAGCGCGCGGATAAAAGCCTCGGATGGAAACAAAGCAGTATTCATGGCTTGGGCTGGTTTTGTTCGATTTGAGCGATAAGGGCCTTGATCTCGTCGAGCTCTTCGGCGCTGGCCTCATGATTGCCGAGCGCCTGCATGACTAATCTGGCTGCGCTGCCCCTGAAGGTATTGTCCATAAATTGCCGGAGCAGCAGCGACTGGGTGTCTTCTTCCCGCACGGCAGCGGTGTACAGGTGTGTCCTGCCTTCCTCTGTACGGGTAACCAGACCCTTTTCGAACATGATCTGCATGAGTTTCAGGGTAGTGGTATAGCCGGCGGATTCCCTGGTTTTTGCCGATCCGCCGGCCTGAGAGCGCCCGCTTTTGCGGCGTTCGTTGAGCAGGTCATTCACGGTCCGCACGGTACTGGCGCCGTTTTCCCATAAAACGTGTAAAATTTCGAGTTCCGATTCTGTCGGTTTCATTGCCTGAAGTATTTTTATATGGATTTAGAGGGCGTTAATTTTTGTCGATCTTTTCCAGGTTTGCTTTGGCGCGGGGGTTGCCCGGGCGGAGTTCGAGGGCTTTGGTGAAGCATATTTTGGCATTTTCCCGATCGTTTTTCAGCAGATATGCATCGCCGAGGTCGTTCCAGGCTACTACGATACGCGGAAATTTTTCGGTATAGAACCGGTACAGGGCTATGGCCTCGTCCGCTTTGCCTTCTTCCAGAATGGCTTCGCCGGCGAAAAGCAGCACCATGTCGTCGTCGAGCGAATAGCCGTTTTGCTCCAGTTCCGTTTCGATGTTTCCGGTGAAATAATCCGCGCCCTTTTCCGTCAACAGGGAATAGATGAACTTTGAAGCGGAAGGTTGCAGGGCCGGTACGGGCATATCGTTCAGAATGGCGTTCAAACCCTTGAAAACGGTCTCTGCCGAACCTTCATCATAGTTGGAAAGCACGATCACGGTGCGATTGCGCTGGTTGTTGCGGCTATACACAGCGCTCACACCCGGGCCGCCGCCGGCCACGGCAAAGCTGCCTTCTTTTTGGAACGAGGACCAGTCGGCGTATTCCCGGGAAAAAAGCGGATCGTTGAAAAGTTGCAATTTTCCGGCATCCGAAAGCAGGCGATTGTCGCCGGTCAGCGACCGGTCGAATTCCAGTAAATCGCCGATGGTGCTGTATATGCCACCGTCGCCGCCGCCCAACAGGGGGAATCCGAGGTTGTCGCGCAGGGGACCGGGTTGATTGGAGAGGTAGCCCAGGGCTTTGCCCGGCGTCCTTTCAGGTCGGTACATAAAACCGGTTGCACGCATGGACAGTTTGTCAAAAATCCTTGTTTGCAGGATGTCTGCATATGTCTTTCCTGTTACTTTCTCTGCAACAGCAGCCAGCAGGACAAATCCGGAGTTGGAATACTCCACACCTGTGCCCGGCTCGAAAAGCAGTTCTTCCCGGCGTATCCAGGGCAGAAAATCACTTGCGCTTTGCACGGCTGTTTCTTCGGGATTAAAACCGGGTACATCGTAATATTGCCCGAATCCCGACTGGTGGTTTATCAGGTGACTGATTTTTACGCGACCGGCTATTTCGGGCTGAAATCCGTCGAGGTATGCTCCCAGGGTGCTGTTGAGGTCGATTTTCCCTTCTGCAACCAGTTGCAGAACGACAATTTTGGTGAACAATTTGGTGACGGAGCCGATCGAAAATCCGGTCTCCATCGTGTTGGGCAGGCCTTGTGTCCGGTCAGCCATTCCCGTTGTTATTTGCCAGACGACCTTGCCGTCCTGAAGCACCAGTGCGTTGCCGGAAAACAGGTCTTTTTTTACAGCCTCATCCATGAATGCGTTGAGGCGACCCGTCAGGGATTCCTGGGCATGGAGGCGGACGAGCGAAAGCGCTACAAGGCAGATGCAGGTGAGTGTTTTTGTCATAGCCGTGAATTCAGCCACAAACATCTACGAGAAGTTTCGTAGTTCCAAATTTTTTCTACGAAAATTTTCGTAGTGTAGCAAAAATGTTG
>CALMBD010000317.1 GCA_937861115.1 uncultured Bacteroidota bacterium
CCGGATTGCCCGCATACGGCTGCAAAATTTGCCTTATCTAAAATAAAATCTGCTCGCTTTCACCTCAGAATAAATTCCCGAACACGCTCTTAGTCAAACTAAAAGTTGAATTATGCAACCCATACAAACGCCGCTTAACGACGTACAATTGATGCTGCTGCGCTTGTTCAGCCGTCCGATGAGCGAGAGCGATACGGAGGCTATACGCAAGATGCTTTTGGACTATTACGATACATTGCTCCAACAGGAAGTTGACAGTGTAATTGAAAAGAAGGGCATTAAACGGGAGGATTTTGAACGTTTATTGAATCAAGATAAATGACCTAAGTGAGGGCTGTGATTGACACGAATTGCCTGATTGCGTCTATTCCCAGGCATAACCCGGAATACTGGCTCTATCGGGCGTTTAGGGAAGGCGTATTTGACTGGGTAATCAGCAATGAAATACTGACCGAATATGAAGAAAAACTTGCTGATTTTTATTCGACGCAGACAGCCAATATCGTTATCAACATTCTGCTTACATCATCCAACGTTATTTTAACAGAGCCATTTTTCAAATATGGCTTGATCGTGCATGACCCGGATGATAACAAGTTTGCCGACCTTGCCATAGCCGCCAATGTAGATTTTCTGGTCACCAACGATAGGCACTTCAGGGTTTTGAAGGAAATTCCGTTCCCTGCGATCAATTTGGTATCGCTTGACGAATTTCAACAATTATTGATGTACTGAACGGCTGCATCAGTATTGAGCGATTTTTTATACTTTTCGCCCATGCATCGCCCGACTGTTTCAAAAATTGTTTTTGCCGCCATCTCTGCGGCACTTGCTATTTTTCTCTTTGCATTTTTCGCTAAGCAGGAAGGCCGAAGCGCAGCGCAACTACCCGAAACCGTCAGTTTTAACTTCCATATCCGCCCAATCCTGTCCGACCGCTGTTTTAAATGCCACGGCCCCGACGAGAAACAGCGGCAGGCCGGCCTTCGATTCGATACACAGGAAGGCGCTTTTGCCGCCCTGGGCGAGAAGAAAGACCACTATGCCATTGTTCCGGGAAAACCAGATGAAAGCACCCTCGTCCATCGCATTTATTCCACCAATCCCGACAGTGTGATGCCCTCCCCGGACTCGCATCTGGAGTTGTCGGATTTCGAGAAAAAACTGCTGGAGCGCTGGATTCAGCAGGGCGCTCCCTGGGAAAAGCACTGGGCTCTGGTCGCACCGCAACGGCCCGCCCTGCCAACGGTGTCCAACAAAAAATGGGCGCTCAACGACATCGATCTTTTTATCCTGCAAAAACAGCAGGAGCACGGCCTGGAACCTTCCGGGGCGGCCGAAAAGGAGCGCCTGCTGCGCCGGGCAAGTTTCGACCTCACCGGACTGCCCCCCGATGCGGAACTGCTGGAGTCGTTCCTTGCCGACGACACGCCCGGCGCTTATGAAAAAGCGGTCGACGCCCTGCTCGCCAGTCCCGCCTTTGGCGAACGCTGGGCGGTGTATTGGCTCGACCTGGCCCGGTATTCCGATACCCACGGCTACCAGGACGACCTGCAGCGGGTGATGTGGCCCTGGCGCGACTGGGTCATCAAGGCGTTTAACGAAAACATGCCCTACGACCGCTTCGTGACCTGGCAACTCGCCGGCGACCTGCTGCCCGACGCCACCAAGGAGACCCTGCTTGCCTCCGCGTTCAACCGCAACCACAAGATTTCGCAGGAAGGCGGCATCATCGACGAAGAATACCGGGTGGAATACGTGGCCGATCGCACCAATACCTTCGGAAAGGCGTTTCTGGGCCTCACCCTGGAATGCGCGCGCTGCCATGATCACAAATACGACCCCATTTCACAACGGGACTACTATGCCACTTTTGCCTTTTTCAACAAGGTGCCCGAACGCGGTTTTGTGCCCAACCTGCAGGTGCCCAAACCCTATATGCCCATCACACAACCCGACCTGCAAGGCGTGCTGAAATTCCTGAATGCCAGGGAAGCGATCAAAACAGAAAAAGACACCCTGCTGCAGATGGTCATGCAGGATTCGGTGGAAAAGGGCGGCCGCAAGGCGTATATTCTCAACCGGGGACAATACGACCAGCGCACGGTGGAGGTAGCACCTGATCTGCCGCCCGATATCCTGCCTTTTGATACCACGCAGCCGCGCAACCGCCTGGGGATGGCGCGCTGGCTGTTCGATCCGCAGCATCCGCTTACAGCCCGCGTGATGGTCAACCGCCTCTGGCAGGAAATATTCGGTCGCGGTATTGTCGCCACCAGCGACAACTTTGGCCTGCAGGGGAGCCTGCCCACACACCCGGAACTGCTCGACTGGCTGGCCTGCGAATTCCGCGACAAGGGCTGGGACGTCAAACACCTGCTGCGGCTGATGGTCACGTCGGCGACATACCGGCAATCGTCCGTCGCGGATGGCGACCTGCTGGAGCGCGACCCCGAGAACCTTTGGCTCGCCCGGGGACCGCGAAACCGGCTGAACTACGAGTTTATCCGCGACAACGCACTGGCTGCCAGCGGCCTGCTTGTCCGCGAGATCGGCGGGCCATCGGTAAAACCCTACCAGCCTGCGGGCATCTGGGAAGAGATCGGCACCGAAAAAACGGCGAATAATTTCCGGGGCGAGTTTTCCTACGTGCCCGACACGGCCGCCGATAAGCTTTACCGCCGCAGCCTGTACACCTATAATAAACGCACCATCCCGCCGCCCACCTCGCTGGCTTTCGATGTGGCTCCGCGCGACGTGTGTGAGGTGCGCCGCGCGCGCACCAGCACGCCCCTGCAGGCCCTGGTCATGCTCAACGACGTGCAGATTCTGGAGGCGTCCCGCGTACTGGCGGCCCGTGTCATGGAAGATGGCCGTCGGGCCGGTGCATCGCCGGATGATCAGATCGCGGAAGCATTCCGGCGGATCACGACGCGGAAACCCGAACGGGCGGAACTTCAAAAACTGACGGAACTGTTTCGCGACACGCAGGACCGTTACCGGCAGTCCCCGGAATCCGCACAGAAACTGTTGCACACCGGGCGTTTTCCACAGCAGCGCCAACTCGACCCGGCAACGCAGGCGGCAATGATGCTGGTGGTGAGCGCCATTTTTAATTTGGATGAGGCGATGAGCAAGACGTAGCCATACTGCGGACGTACTGTTCAGCGGACTTCCAGGTTCGGCCTCCGTTGCAGGACAGCCGTCCAGGCCCCCAAACAACAAAGGATTTGTAAATCCGGTCCATGTTGTAAAAATGTACAGGAATAAACCAATCTTTATCGCTGCTACTGAGTAGTTTAGCCCGAAAAACATTCCCTGCCTGACAACCTTGCCTTTTGCTATATGCCTGATTTTCAGATCAAAACGCCCCCCGATACCTATGATGTCATCATTGTCGGCTCCGGGGCGGGCGGCGGTATGGCCGCATATGTGCTCGCCAAAGCCGGCGCTAAAGTTTGCCTGCTCGAGGCCGGCCAGCACTACGATCCTGCCGATCCCAAATACATCACCCAACTGAAATGGCCCTGGCAATCGCCACGCCGCGGCGCCAGCACACGCTACCGCCCTTTCGGCGATTTTGATGCGGCATACGGCGGCTGGGATATTGAAGGGGAGCCGTACACAACAGTGCCGGGCACCACTTTTCGGTGGTTCCGCTCGCGGATGCTGGGGGGGCGTACCAACCACTGGGGGCGTATTTCCCTGCGTTTCGGGCCCGACGATTTTCGCCGGCGCAGCATCGACGGGCTCGGCGTGGACTGGCCCATCGGCTATGAAGATGTGGCGCCGTTTTACGACAAGGTGGACCGGCTCATCGGCGTGTTCGGTTCGAAAGAAAACCTGCCCAACGACCCGGATTCTATATTTCTGGCACCGCCCAAGCCGCGCCTGCACGAACTGCTGCTGAAAAAGACCAACAAACGCCTCGGCATTACCACCATACCTTCCCGGCTCAGCATCCTCACGGAGCCCGTCAACGACGAGCGCGGCGTGTGCTTTTATTGCAGCCAGTGCAACCGGGCCTGTATTGCATATGCCGACTTTTCCTCTTCATCCTGTCTGTGCAAACCGGCGTCGAAGACGGGTAACCTCGATACGGTCTACTTCGCCATGGCGCGCGAGGTGCTGACGGATGCCAAAACGGGTCTTTGTACCGGCGTATCCTATGTGGATACCCAAACGCTGGAGGAAAAAACCGTGCGCGGCAAGATCGTTGTGCTGGCGGCGAGCGCCTGTGAATCGGCGCGACTGCTCCTGAACTCCAAATCCCCGAGGTTCCCGGAAGGACTGGCCAACTCATCCGGCGTGATCGGCAAATACCTGCACGACAGTACGGGCGCTTCGCGTTCGGCTATCGTGCCCATGCTGTTCGACCGCAAACGCTACAACGAAGACGGCGTGGGAGGGCTGCACGTGTACAGCCCCTGGTGGCTCGACAACAAAAAACTCGATTTCCCGCGCGGCTACCACATTGAGTACTGGGGTGGCATGGGTATGCCTGCCTACGGCTTCGGATGGGGCATCGAAAAACAAAACGGTATGTTCCCCGACCGCAATGGCAACAAACGGGAGGCCGGTGGATACGGGGTTTCCCTGAAAGACGACTACCGCCGCTTTTACGGCGCCTATATAGGCATGGCAGGGCGCGGCGAGGCCGTGCCGCGGGAAGACAACTACTGCGAGATCGACCCGGAAAAGGTTGACAAGTTTGGTATCCCGGTGCTGCGGTTCCATTATAAATGGTCCGAATACGAGCGTTTACAGGCCAAACACATGCACCAGACCTTTGAGCAGATCATTTCCGAACTCGGCGGTATTCCGCTGAGCGATACGCCCGGACCCGACCAGGACTATGGGTTGAATGCGCCGGGCGAGATCATCCACGAAGTAGGGACCGTGCGCATGGGCAAGGACCCTAAAAGTTCGGCGCTCAACGGATGGCAGCAGGCCCACGACGTGAAAAATCTTTTCGTCGTGGATGGCGCGCCGTTCCCTTCCCAGGGCGACAAGAATTGCACCTGGACGATTCTGGCGCTGTCGATGCGGGCCTCCGAATACATCGTGCAGGAACGCAAGGCGGGGAATTTGTGAGCCCGGATCATCACATACCACTTCAACACTTATCTCGCTACTACATGAAAAACTGGCAAATCAAAGCATCCCTTTTCCTCAATTACTTCGTGTTCGCCATTCTGCTGAACAGCGTGGGCACGGTCATCCTGCAGGTGCAGAACAACTACGGCGTGACGGAAGGCGCAGCGTCGGTGCTGGAAGCATTCAAAGACCTGAGCATCGCGATTGTTTCCTTCCTGATATCGTCGTACATCACCCGCATCGGCTATAAGAGGGCTATGCTGATTGCCCTGGGTTTTGTTACCCTGGTATGTTTCATGATGCCCGTGTCGCCGGGTTTTTGGGCGGCCAAGTTGCTGTTCGCTGCCGTAGGTTCGGGTTTTGCCCTGATCAAGATGTCGGTGTACAGCACCATCGGGCTGGTCACCAGCGACAAAAAAGAGCACATCAGCCTGATGAGTTTTATCGAGTCGTTTTTCATGGTGGGCATCCTGACGGGCTATTTCGTTTTCAGTTATTTCGTCGACGACAGTAATCCGCAGTCAACCGAGTGGCTGAAGGTGTATTATCTGCTCGGTGCTATCTCGCTGGCGGCCTTTGTATTGCTGCTGAGCGCAAAACTCGATGAGTCGTCGGTCAAGAACCAGGCAAACGATTCGATGGTGCAGGATTTCGGGAAGATGTTCCAACTGATGGTTACGCCGCTGGTGCTGGTGTTTGTCCTGTGCGCCTTTTTCTATGTGCTGATCGAGCAGAGTATCATGAGCTGGCTGCCGACGTTCAACAGCAAGGTGTTGCAGCTGCCCACCGCCCTTAGTATAGAAATGGCGAGTATCCTGGCCGGCGCCACCGCCCTGGGGCGTTTTCTGGCTGGTATTGTGATGAAAAAACTGAACTGGCACGTCGTGCTGACGGGCTGCCTCCTGCTGGCTGCCGTGCTGGTGCTGATCGCCATTCCCCTGGCGAAGGGCGCCGAAGGACGCGTCGTAACCGGCTGGGGCGATGCCCCGCTGGGCGCTTTTGTATTCCCATTGATCGGGCTGTTCCTGGCTCCTGTTTACCCGGCTATCAATTCGCTGATCCTGAGCGCGTTGCCTGTTCAAAAACACGGACTGATGTCTGGTCTGATCATTATTTTTTCCGCACTGGGCGGCACGACCGGCTCCATCATCACCGGCAATATTTTTGGTAAATTCGGCGGCCAGACGGCGTTTTACTTCTCGCTGGTACCCATCGGGATTTTGCTCACCGGGTTATATTTTTTCAAAAAACTGCAAGCGAAGGCATGAAACAGGATGTACCTTTTTTCCGAGTCGAACAACTCCGCCCGCTGTACGAAGACGTGCAGACCAGCGGCATCTTTCCCGATTCCAAATATTTCCCGGATTGCACCCCTACTGCCAGCCCGGCAGACATATTGAAAGCCTACGAAAGCGCCAAAACGCAACCGGGTTTTGACCTTAAATCCTTTGTGGAAACCCATTTTTCCGCACCGGAAGCGCCGGAAACAACATATCAGTCTGCCGAAAAACCCATCCTCCAACACCTCGAAAGTCTCTGGCCGACGCTGCTCCGTACCCCCGATTCCTCATCCATTATTCATCCTTCATCATTGATCCCCTTGCCGCACCCCTATATCGTACCGGGCGGTCGTTTTCGGGAGATATACTACTGGGACAGTTATTTCACCATGCTCGGCCTCCGGGCGTCGGACCGCACCGATATCATTCAGCACATGGTCGACAACTTTGCCTATCTGATCGATACCGTGGGCTTTATCCCCAATGGAAACAGAACCTATTACCTGGGGCGCTCACAACCGCCGTTTTTTGCCCTGATGGTCAATCTCCTGGCCGAAATAAAAGGTGAAGCAGTGCTGCTTGAATACCGCCACCAACTGGAAAAAGAGTATGACTTCTGGATGGCGGGCGAGTACACCCTGACCGATAAACTTCCGGCAGCACGGCGCGTCGTGCGCCTGCCCGACGGCAGCATCCTGAACCGGTATTGGGACGATAACGCGACCCCGCGTCCGGAAGCCTATATCGAAGACCTGCACGTGGCGACGCAATCCGGACGAGATGCCGAGACCGTTTACCGCCACATCCGGGCCGCCGCCGAATCGGGCTGGGATTTCAGCAGCCGCTGGTTTGCCGACGGACAGCACATGGAAAGCATCCGTACAACCGATTTGATACCCGTCGACCTGAACTGCCTGTTGTATTATCTGGAAAAAACATTGCTCCATATTTACCGGCAGTTGCCCGACCGCGTGCCCGTCGATGTATTCAAGGAAAGGTCAAGAAAACGCAGGAACGCCATTCAGCAATATTGCTGGAGCGAAAAGGACGGTTTCTTTTTCGACTATGACCATACGACCGGCCAGCTGTCGACCCAATGGACGCTGGCAGCGGCCTTTCCCCTCTTCTTCCAGATCGCTACTCCTGAACAGGCGCAACAGGTGGCACAACACCTGGAGTCGAAATTCCTGCATGCCGGCGGACTGGCCACCACGCTCGTGCGCTCCGGCCAGCAGTGGGATGCACCCAACGGATGGGCGCCTTTGCAATGGATCTGCTACCGGGGGTTGCTGAATTACGGGTTTGACAAACTGGCCGGCGAAATACGCAGCCGCTGGATGAGCCTTGGTGAAAAAACATACGCTGCCACGGGCAAAATGATGGAAAAATACAACGTCATGGATACTGCCGCCAAAGCGGGCGGCGGCGAATACCCCAATCAGGACGGATTTGGCTGGACGAACGGAGTGTTCCTGGGGCTGCAAGGAGACAGCCTGTAAAAAGTAATCCCGTCAAAAAAACTAACCCTGTCAATCCTATTGATTCTGTCAAAAAAAAACAATAAAGCCTGTCACATGAAACGCCGCGACTTACTCAAAAACGCCGGACTTACCACCCTCGGCCTCGCCGGCCTCAGCCCTCAGGTCAAAGCCGCCGAATGGCTCGACCCCGTCATCGATACCGAAAACGCGCCCGCCGGTGATAAAGGCGGTAAGGATTTTGAACAATTCGGTCGCACCGAATATGAAAAACAGCGCGACGCCAAACTGTTCAAGGAAGTGTTCTTCAACAAACACGAGATGAAAACCATCGCCGTGCTGGTTGACATCATCATTCCGAAAGACGAGCGTTCGGGCAGCGCCACCGACGCCGGCGTGCCGGACTTCATTGAGTTCATGGCCAAAGACAAACCCGAACTGCAGACCCCCCTGCGCGGCGGCCTGACCTGGCTCGACACACAGGCCAGCCGGCGCTTTGGCAGGCAATTTATCGAATGTGTCGCCGCACAGCGCATCGAGATCGTGGAAGACATCGCCTATCCGGAGCGCAAAAAACCGGGCATGAGCCAGGGGATTGCCTTTTTCAGCCTGATGCGCAACCTTACTGCCAGTGGATTCTGGTCGAGCAAGATCGGCATAGAAGATATTGGTTACCAGGGCAACGTAGCCAATGTATGGAACGGCGTGCCCGAAGAAGTGAAGCGGCAGTATGGGGTGGAGGAGGAATAAAGGAAGCGTTCGTGTATCCGTTTTTTCCTTTTTTTGCATCATAATGGACCAATATGACTGACCCGCTGCTTGAACATCACCTGACCCTCAACCGCCGCACCTTCCTGCACCGCGCCGCCATCGGCATCGGCAGCGTGGCGCTGGGGTCTTTGTTCAGTTGCGAAAACCGCGACATGTCGACCGTTGGACAATTGGCCGACTTGGGGCTGCCGCATTTCGCGCCCAAGGCCAAGCGCGTCATTTACCTGTTCCAAAGCGGCGCGCCTTCCCAACTGGAACTGTTCGACTGGAAACCCCTGCTCCGGAAAATGGACGGTCAGGAACTACCCGAATCGGTGCGGCAGGGACAGCGCCTGACAGGTATGACGGCCAACCAAAAAAAATTTCCGCTCAAGGGGGCGCTCATTGACTTCAAACAATACGGCCAGAGCGGAGCCTGGTTCAGCGACCTGCTGCCCTACACCTCCCGGGTAGTCGACGACCTGTGCATCATCAGGTCGATGCATACCGAAGCCATCAACCACGACCCTGCCGTCACTTTTTTCCAGACGGGCAACCAGCAGCCCGGCCGGCCCAGCGTCGGCTCCTGGCTGAGTTATGGCCTGGGCAGCGAAAACGCCAACCTGCCCGCTTATATCGTGTTGCTGTCGCGCGGAAAAGGGAACATCCAGCCGCTGGCCTCCCGCGTCTGGGGCAGCGCCTTCCTGCCCAGTGTGCACCAGGGTGTGCAGTTCCGTATGGGCAAAGACCCGGTGCTGTACCTCCGCGACCCCGACGGACTGGACTCGCTCAGCCGCCGGGCCATGCTCGACAAGATCGCCGAGCTCAACCACATGCACCTGGAGGCATTTGGCGATCCGGAGATCAGCACGCGCATCAGCCAGTATGAAATGGCCTACCGCATGCAGAGCTCGGTGCCGGATTTGCTCGATATGTCCGACGAGCCGGAATCCACCTTCCGTCTTTACGGCGCCGACGCGATGGTGCCCGGTACCTTTGCCGCCAATGCACTCATGGCGCGCCGCCTGTCGGAACGCGGTGTGCGTTTCGTGCAACTCTACCACATGGGCTGGGACGCGCATTTCGACGTCAAAGGCATGACTTCCCGCCTGGCAAAGGATGTGGACCAGGCCAGTGCGGCGCTCATCACCGACCTGAAGCAGCGCGGCCTGCTCGACGAAACGCTGGTGATCTGGGGCGGCGAATTCGGGCGCACCAATTATTCACAGGGGCTCGACGCGGGCTTCGGACGCGACCACCACCCGCGCTGCTTCACTATCTGGATGGCTGGCGGTGGCGTCAAACCCGGCATGGTGTATGGCGAAACGGACGAATTCGGGTATAACATCGTGCAAAACCCGGTGCACGTACACGACTTCCAGGCCACCCTCCTGCACCTGATGGGCATCGACCACGAGCGGTTTACCTTTACCTACCAGGGCAGGCGTTTCCGGCTGACAGATGTGTCGGGAGAGGTGGTCAGGGATGTTCTGGCCTGAATAATGTATCCAGATGAATGGAAGTTTATCTCCCGCAGATTTTCACAGCATTGGGCGTTTGATCTGCGATGATCTGCGCAATTTTTCTGCGAAAATCTGCGGGAAATCTGCTTGAAACAGTTTCTTACTCTTTCCAGTCCGGCCAGCGCCCCGGCGTAGCCGGTGCCCCGTTCAGTTCCAGTTGTTTTTCCAGGGCCTCGATCTCCTTTGCCACGGCTTTCATCTCGTCGAGCAGGGGACCGAACTGTTTGGCGGCGATGGCGTAGTTTTCCTTAAACGTTTCCGTTGGCGCAGCGGTGCTGTTCCACATGCCGTCTTCTATCAACCCTATGCGGCCGAAAAGGGAGGGCGGCGTTTCGAATTCGCGGCGGGCCAGTGTGGCGTCGCCGCTGAACTGTATTTGAAGCGCGCTCAAACGGCGGGAAAGATCGTAAACCTGTTTCAGCATCTCTTTCGGAGCGGCAGGCATATCCATCAGCGCCGACTGAATATTGCCGAGTTTGCCGTTCATTTCAGCGCGAATATTTCCGGCAGCACTGACCGCCTTTCGGAGGCGGCTGATCTTTTTGCAAAAATCGAGGTAGGCCTGCCGGTCGGTGGCGGGCAGGCTGGCGTTGTTCAGTGATTTGGCGGTGAACGACACCGGTCCGGCGATGGGCGTCAGTACACCGTCTTCATACTTGCTGATGCTGACACTGTACTGTCCGGGCAGGGCCAGGTGCCCTTTCTCCGCCTCGCCGAACAACTGATCGGGCGCCGGGGTATAACGCCCCACTACAGGCGCCGGGTTGTTATACCGGAAATCCCAGACGAGGCGCTTCAGCCCTTTGGTGGCTGATGTTTTGATGTGTCGCACCACATCGCCGGAAGCGTCTGTAATGGTGAAGAGGATATACGGTTCCGGCTGCTCGTCTTCCTTGCGCAGCGCCTCGATGTCCGGGTAATACACCACTTCTTTTTTGTCTGCCTTTGCTTTTTCCGCTTCCTGGCGCTGCTTTTTCAGTGTTTTGATGTCCTCCTTCAGCCACCAGGTAAACACGGCGCCGACGGCGGGGTTGTCGGCTGCGTAGTAGCTGCTGCCCATGTGTCCTTTGTCGCGAAGACCCAGGGGCAGGCTGGGAATAAACATCCAGGCGTCTTTGACGGCAAACAGTTGCGCGTCCTTTTCAAAGGTCTCCTTGCCGAGTCCGCGCAAGGGGCTGTAATCGTCGAGGATATAAAACCCGCGGCCAAAGGTGGCGAGTACCAGGTCGTTTTCCCGGCGCTGTATCTCGATGTCGCGCACGGCGACGGTGGGCAGGCCGCTTTTGAGTTGTACCCAGTTTTCGCCGCCGTCGGGACTGAAAAAGACCCCGAATTCGGTGCCGCAGAATAAAAGGTTGCGGTCGACATGGTCTTCGGCGATGCTGTACACGCTGCCGCGTTCGGGCAGGGTGGCCGCCAGCGACTTCCAGTTTTTTCCGCCGTCGGTTGTTTTCAACAGATAGGGTTTGAAATCGCCGTAGCGGTGGTGGTTGAAACACACATAGGCGGTGTTTTTGTCAAATTGCGATGCGATAACCTGGTGTACGTAGGAACGTTCCGGAACGCCCGGCAGGTTATCCATCCTGTCCCAGTTGCGGCCACCGTCGCGGGTGACCCACAGCAGGCCGTCGTCGGTGCCGACCCACAGCATGTTTTCGTCGAGGCTGCTTTCGGCAATGCTGGTGGTTTGGCCGTAGATGTCGGTGGAGCCGTTTTTGGCGACCGCGTCGACGCTCCAAACCTTGCCCATCACCTCGAGTTTATTGCGGTCGATGCCGCGAGAGAGGTCCGGGCTGATCGCGCCCCATGAACTGCCGCGGTCGTTGGTGCGGAACACCTTGTTGGCGCCGAAGTACAGGCGGGTGGGGGAGTGGGAGGAAATAGTGAGCGGGGCATCCCAGTTCCAGCGCAGGGCAGGTTCGTTTTCTCCCTCCTGGGGCTTTATGGGCAGGTACTCGCCGCTTTTCCGGTCGAAGCGGACGAGGCCGCCGTACTGACTCTGGGCATAAATAATATCGGGATTGGTCGGGTCGACCTGTGTCTCAAATCCGTCGCCGATGCTGGTCACATACCAGTCGGAATTGGGTATGCCGTTCGCGCTTATGGTTCGGCCCGGACCGCCCAGACTGAGGTTGTCCTGCGTACCGCCGTGGACGTGGTAAAAGGGAGCGGCGTTGTCTGTGGCCACTTTGTAAAACTGCGTCACAGGCAGGTTTGACTTGAACTCCCATGTTTTGGCAAAGTCCCAGGTTTCATATACCCCGCCGTCGCAACCGACGAGCAGGTGATCGGTATTGCTGGGGTCGATCCAGATGCAGTGGTTATCGATATGTTTGTTGATCTCTCCCAGGTTGCGCACGGTTTTACCGCCGTCGTCGCTCATTTTGTAATACGTATCGGTGATAAAGATGCGGTTGGCATTTTTCGGGTCGCAGGTGAGTTCCTGGTAGTAGTTGCCGCTGGTGTAGGTATCGCTCATCTTATCCCAACTCGCACCCTGGTCGACAGAGCGGTAAATGCCGCCTTTTTTATCGCCCGCCTCTACTACGGCGTACACATAATCCGGGTTTACCGGCGAAACATCGATACCAATCCGCCCCACATCGCCGGAAGGCAGTCCTTCCATCTTTTTCCAGGTGGCGCCGCCGTCGGTCGTTTTGTAAACCGCCGATTCGGGTCCGCCGCCGATATAGGTAAACACCTTGCGCTGGCGCTGGTGGAATGCGGCATACAACACCTTTGGATTGCGCGGGTCCATAACGAGGTTGTTGCAGCCGGTGTAGGCGCTTACGGATTTTACACAGGTCCAGGTTGCGCCGCCATCCGTGCTTTTATACACGCCGCGGTCGCCGCCGTCGCTCCACACCGGACCGTATGCGGCTACATATACCGTATTGGGGTCGGAAGGGTCGACCACGACGTTGGCGATGTGTTCCGAGTTTTTCAGCCCCATATTTTTCCACGATTTTCCACCGTTTTCGCTCTTGTACACGCCGTCGCCGTAGGATACCGAACGCTGGTTGTTGTTTTCCCCGGAGCCCACCCACACCACACTGGAATTGGTGGGGTCGATCGTCACACACCCGATGGAGTAGGAGCCTTCGCCGTCGAAAACCGGTGTGTAGGTCGTCCCCGCGTTGACGGTTTTCCATACACCGCCTGCTGCGGAGGCGACATAATACTCTGCCGGATTGCGCGGGTTTACAGCGAAGTCGCTGATCCTTCCGGAGGTCACCGCCGGGCCTATGCTTCGGAAGGATAGTCCGCTATAGGTAGACGATTGCAGCAGGGCCGGTTTTTCCGGTTTTTTCGCCGTGTCGTCCTTCTTTTGAGATAACAGTAACAAGGGAAACAGACAGCAGAGCAATGGTGTAAGGATGGTACGCATGGTCAGGTTGATTTTATGTGCGAAGAAAGGAAGATTACATTTGAAAATATTCAACATCGGCTCCATCACTCATTTCACCCGGAAACGGTACAACTTCAGATCGTCGAACCAGACGCGTTGCTCCGATGAAGGGTTCCAGAGGTAAAACCTGCCGGGGCGCCCGGTCGCCGCTTCGGGAAAGATCAGCGCCATCTCGATGCGGCCCCATCCGGCACTGTCGCGTTCCATCACATTTGCGGGTTCAAAATAATAGGCTCGTGTGGCATCGTCAGACGTCACCACAATGCCCGCTTCCGCATCGGCCGGGTACCGCCAAACACTGACAACCAAGCGGTCGAAAGGCCGGATAGTATCGAGCGCTATGGTAGCGCCAAACTGTGCGGCAGCATCCGTTTTGATCGAATATTGCCCCGAATGTGCGCGTTCGTGTGACATCGTTTCGCCATTTCCGGGTGTCAATCGGCCGGCCAGGGGTTCAAAGGCAGAACTGTCGGCCGTCAGCCGTTCCATATCGCACCAGACGGAGTCGGGCGTCGCGTAGGTCATCCGGCGCAGGGCAAAAATGCTGTCGCGACCCGGCGGAAGCCAGCGCCGGTAAGGCACGACAAAGTCCGTTTCATATCCGTAGACCGGGCCGAAGGATATGACCCGTTCATCGTCGCGCACAAACCACCAGCTTTTTAGTCCCTGCAACTTTTGTGAAGTGGGGCCGGTGCCATACCACCCGTTGTACTCGAAGCCGCCATCGATCTGCCCGGGGGCGAACGTCTGCTCCAGTTGTCTTGCTGCCGTCCATCGCGCGCGGTTCCAGGCCAGGTAATCGTGTGTGGCGGTTATGCCGAACAAGGTCCACAACCCGAGCATTACCAGCCCTGTTTTTCCGATCTGCTTGATCTCCGGGGCAGTGTAGAGCAATAGAAATGGCACAAACGGAAAGAGATAGCGATCGATCAGCAGGGAATTGGCACAAATAAAGCCGAGGTAGCAGACGGCAAACAGGAGGGTGAACAGGCGCAGCATTTCACGGCGTACCGAAATAGACCTGATGATCCGGAACGTGAGCACCAAATACAAGGCCCCGGCCACTGCCAGTCCTTTCAGGGCTCCGAGGGCAGCCCGGGGGAGTTCCGGGTCGGCGTTTAGCCCCCAGTAGGCATCTTTCAACAGTTTCGGCCCAAGCCCGATGTTGTACAAAACGTTGCCTTTGGGAAACATGGACCAGCCCATCCAGATACAATAGGCGCTGATGGGAAGCAAGAGCCATTTCAGCCAGCCCCGCCGCGCTTTTTTAAGATCGATACCCGTCAATACCGGAAACAGAAAAAGCCCGGTAGTCAGCAGCGCAATACCGATCCGTTCCAAAGCAACGTCGATCGCTTTGGGGTTGCTGGCAAATGAAGCCCACAAGTGCGACAGGCCGGTGTAGGCGTGGGGCAGTCTTCCACTGCTTTTCAGCCAGGCAGTAAAACCTTCCACGGCGGTAAAGCAAAATATCAGGGGAAGAAAGGCGTAGGAGAGGTTGCGCAGGGTGGGGGGCCTGGAGTACAACACCAGCAGCATAAAAACCCCGGGGACAATCAGACCCAACTGGCGAATAAAACAGGCCCAGACTGCGAAAAGCGTTGCGAGCGCCAGGTATTTGGTTGTCGGCCGTTCCAGGGCCTTCAGAAAATACAGTACGCTCCAGAACAGTATGGCCAGAAACGGCACATCGGTCATGAAACTGTTCGACAATACCAGCCAGAACGGGTTGAACAGTAGCGCCATTGAAAAGAACAGGGTCATCCTGCGGTCGAGATGCGCCCAGGCCAGCAGGCGATAGAACCCGACCATGCCGAAGGCGCCCATCAGCAGGGTTGAAAAGCGCAATACGGTAAACGAAAAGCCGAAAACCTTGCAGAACAAGGCGCCCCAAAGGGTATGCGCGATCAGGGTCATGGCCGGCCAGTCGCTGAAAAAGAGCCGGTTTTCCTGCGCGAGTGCCCGTACGTTCAATCCGTAGGCCCAGTCGTCGTTGAGCGGAAAATCGCCCATGGGGTTCACCAATGCAATTGCCGTACACCAGAGAAGGAGCAGCAACAGCAGATCACGACGGGATGTGGGTGTTGTTTTGAAAAGCACCAGTGCAGGATTTACAGCAAACCTACATTTTCGCCGGAAAAAACTGGTAAAAAAACAAAAAAGCCGCCCGGAGGCGGCCTTGAAACAATATGGAATGGCAGGATGTGGCTGGCGCCGGGTTATACGGCAAAACTTTCCCCGCACCCGCAGGTGCGCGTTGCGTTCGGGTTGTTGAAAGAAAACCCCTTTCCGTTCAGTCCGCCGGAGAACTCGAGCGTCGTATTGAACAGGTAGAGAAAACTCTTGAGGTCGGTCACGACCTTTACCCCGTTGTCTTCAAATATCTGGTCGTTCGGCTTTTGCTCGTTGTCAAAGTCCATTTTATACGACAGACCCGAACAGCCGCCGCTGACGACGCTGACCCTGATGAAAAAGTCATCCTTGATACTGCCCGACGTGCGGATTTCCTCGATCTTTTGCCGGGCGCTGTCTGCTACGTGAATCATGGTATTGTCAATGATGAATGATGAATGATAAATGATGAATTACAGCGCGTGTATTCAACAGGCATCATTCGCAATAGTGATCAGGCATTTGCTTCGGCAGCAGTTGCAGTAGTAGCCGCGATGCCGTTTTTTTCCTGATAGTCTTTGATGGCTGCCTTGATTGCGTCTTCCGCCAGCACCGAGCAGTGGATTTTTACCGGCGGGAGCGCCAGTTCTTCCACGATGTCCATGTTGTCGATGGTCATGGCTTCTTCAAGACTTTTGCCTTTGAGCCATTCGGTTGCGAGCGAGGAGGAAGCGATGGCCGAGCCGCATCCGAACGTTTTGAACTTTGCGTCGCGGATTACGCCGGTGGCTTCGTCCACTTCAATCTGGAGGCGCATTACGTCGCCGCATTCAGGCGCGCCTACCAGGCCGGTACCTACGTTTTTCGCCTCTTTGTTGAGCACGCCCACATTGCGCGGATTTTTGAAATGTTCAAGCACTTTTTCGCTGTAAGCCATATTGCAGTTGATTTTATTTCTTTTTAAAAATGGAATACCAAAATCCTTTTACGGTGTAATAGATCTTGTAGATCAATTGTGTAAACGGGTCTGGCGGACTTTGTATCGGGCTCATGATTTGTCGGTTTTTGTTCGCCGGCTGAATCTGGCAGTATCTTTCGCCGGCTGAAGCCGGCGGTACCACGGTACCGGTACCGGTAC
>CALMBD010000318.1 GCA_937861115.1 uncultured Bacteroidota bacterium
TGGACGGTGGACGGTGGACGGTGGACGGTGGACGGTGGACGGTGGACGGAAAAAATTGCTTATTAATTGGGTTTCCCTCATCCGGCAGGAAAAATTACATATAAAATTGCGGTCGACTCCAGGACAGGATTTGGTCAAGCCCGCCGTCTACCGTCTACCGTCTACCGTCCACCGTCTCCCGTCTCCCGTCCACAAAATACATCGCAATTTCGCCCTTGTTTTTGGCAGGCAGATTGCCCCGGAAGGTGCAGTTGAAATATTCCTTCACACAGTGATAGGTTGTTTCGGAAATATTGACCTTGCCCGGTGCGCCGCCCTGTTCCAGTCGGGCTGCCGTGTTCACCGTATCGCCCCAGATGTCGTAGGCAAATTTGTGGCTCCCCACCACACCGGCTACTACGGGACCGGTATGAATGCCAATACGCATTTCGAACACCGGCTGTTGTGCCACAACCTTTTCCGCCATTAAGGCAGCCAGTTCGCGCTGCATTTCCAGGGCTGCGTTTACCATATCTACCGGATGGGTCTCATTGGGTGTAGGCAGCCCGCCGGCGCACATGTATGCGTCGCCGATGGTTTTGATCTTTTCCAGCCCGTATTTCTCCACGATGGTGTCGAACAGCCGGAAACAGCGGTCCAGTTCGGCGATGAGCGCTTCCGGCGTCATGTGTTCGGCAATCGTGGTAAAGCCCTTGAAATCGGTAAACATCACCGTAACAGATTCATAGCGAACAGGTTGGACGATATTGTGCTGTTTCAGTTCTTCTGCGGTTTTCTCCGGCAGGATGTTTTTGAGCAGACTGTCGGCCCGCTCGCGCTCGCGCTGAATGGCGTCGTTTTTAGCAGCCAGTTCGCGGTTGGCGCGTGCCCGTATGCGGTTGCGGTTGAACAACAGGGCGGCCAGCAGGGTGAGCGCCAGGGCGCCGCCCAGCAGGGCAAGTTGGCGGGTTTGCGCGGAGGCCAGTTCGGCATCCTGCACGCGCAGTTCGCGTTTCTGGGCTTCGATCTGCTCCTGTTTTTTCTGGTCGGCAAAAAGAGCCTCCTTGCGGGCAAACTCGGAACCTATTTTCTCGTCCAGTCTGGAATAGCGGTACTCATCGTACTTCACCCGCCACTCGTATGCCGTGGCGTAATCGCCCATGCCCGAATAGACCTCGGAGAAATCCTTGTAGGCGCCCTGAAGGTATTTGCCATCCTTGCTTTCCAGCGCTATTTTGTAATAGGTATTGGTGTACTCCAGCGCTTTGTCAAATTTTTTCATGCGGCCGTAAGTATCGCCCATTACATTGTACACTTCCATGAGCATCTGCTTGTCGTCGAGCGACAGGTAAATACTTTCTGCCTGGCGCAGGTAATCGAGCGCGACGGCATATTTGCCGGCGTGTTTATTTGCGTCGCCGAGGTTGGTGAATATTTTCGCCTGCCCGGGCAAGTCGTCGAGTTCTTTCCAGATGGTCAGTGCCTGCAGGTAGTAATTGATCGCCAGATCCGACGAATCCACTTCATCGAGGGCATTGGCATAGTCGGTAAGCGCCTCCGCGTAACGGCCGGGGTCCTTCTTTTTGACACGCAGTGCGAGCGCCTTTTTATACCATTCGAGCGCAGCCGGGTAGCGGTCCAGTTCAAACTGGATATGCCCGAGTTGGGTGTACACCTTGGCAATTTCGTCGCGGTTGCCCAGCGATTCCAGGATGAGCCGCGCTTCCAGCAGTTCGCGTTGCGCTTCCGGGTAAAGACCCATTTCCTGGTAGGCGCTGGCGATGTTGAACAGGGCGCGGGCTTCGCGCAGGGTGTCTTTCAGTTCGCGCTGGATGGCCAGGTTCTCGCGGTGGATGACAATGGAGGAGTCGATCATGCCGCGCATTTCCAGCAAAACAGCCAGGTTGTTGAGCGAGGCGCCTACGTCGCGCCGGTCGCCCAGACTGCGGCGCAGCCGGAGCGCCTGGCGATAGTGCTGTTCCGCCCTGGCCAGGTTGCCCCTGATCTCCTCGACGACGCCCAGACCGTTCCAGGCAACAGCCTCGCCTTTGGGAAAATTCAGCCGCCGCGCCAGCGCGATGGCTTCCTGCAGGCGTGCATCCGCCTCGTCGGTGTGCAATTCGTTGATCTCCCAGGCATAGTCGGTGAGCAGGATGACGCGGTGGGTGTCGGCAGGCGTTACGGCTAATATACGTGCGAGGGAGTCGGCGACCGCCGTTTGGGCATACAGAAAGGCCGGCAGCGCAAGGGCTGACAGGATCAAAAATAAATGTCCATACCGGATATTCATGCCAGATTTTTGCTTGGACAGGCTTTTTTCAGACAGGATTTACATGATCTACAAGTCTATTGTTGTGTATCACTTGCAAATATTGCCCTTTACGCGACAGATTTAAACTTGTAAATCCTGTCCCAAAAAACCTGTCCTCAAGCCGCTTTTAGCCGCCCGAGTCGCGAGCCTTCCAGTTTTTCGCGGGCATATTCCCGGTCGATGACCAGTTGTTTTTTATCGCCCTTGGTCGCCGTGGGCAGGTCGAACATCGCATCGGTCAGGATAGCCTCGCAGAGCGAGCGCAGGCCGCGCGCGCCGAGTTTGTATTCCAGCGCCTTTTCGGCGATAAAGTCGACAGCCGACGAATCCATGACGAGTTCGACGCTTTCAAGCGCAAAGAGTTTTTCGTACTGACGCAGCAGCGCATTGCGCGGTTCGGTCAGGATAAGCCGCAACGTCGGCAGATCGAGCGGGTCGAGGTGCACCACGACGGGCATACGTCCCACGAGTTCGGGGATAAGGCCGTAGTTTTTCACATCCTGATGCCCGACATACTGAAGCAGGTTGTCTTTGTCGACGCGTTCTTCCTGGTTTTTGTTGTAGCCGATCACCTGGGTATTCACCCGGCGGGCAATGATCTTGTCGATGCCGTCGAAAGCGCCGCCGCAGATGAACAGGATGTTCTGGGTATTGACCTTGACCAGTTTTTGCTCGGGGTGTTTGCGCCCGCCCTGTGGCGGCACCAGCACTTCGGCGCCTTCCAGCATTTTCAGCATACCCTGCTGCACGCCTTCGCCCGACACGTCGCGGGTAATGGAAGGGTTGTCCTGTTTGCGGGCGATCTTGTCGATCTCGTCGATATATACGATACCGCGCTCGGCCGCTTCCACATCGTAGTCGCATACCTGGAGCAGGCGCGAGAGGATGCTTTCCACGTCTTCCCCCACATAGCCGGCTTCCGTGAATACGGTGGCGTCGACGATGGTGAAAGGCACATTGAGCAGTTTGGCGATGGTTTTGGCCAGCAGGGTTTTTCCGGTACCTGTCTGCCCCACAAACAACACGTTGGATTTTTCAATCTCCACGTCGTCGCTGCCGACTGTTTTGCCAAACTGCTGGAGGCGTTTGTAGTGGTTGTACACGGCCACGGCCAGCACCTTTTTGGCGTCGTCCTGACCTATAATATATTGATCGAGAAAGGTTTTGATATCGCGCGGCGGGATCAGGTGTATGGGGCCGCTGTAGCGGCTGCTTTTCCCGGACGCAGCATCGTCCGGATCGGACGAGCCACCGGGCTTGCGGAGTTCCTGGTCGATGATCTCCTGTGCCTTTTCCACACAGGCCTCACAAATCTGCCCGTCCATGCCAGACACGAGGATCATTACTTCTTCTTCGCCGCGTCCGCAAAATGAGCAGCGGTGCTGGGTGGGTTTGCCACGTTTTATCATACAAGAGGAATTGTTGATGTTTATTCAACAAAGGTAAAGCAAAAAAGGCCCGGGGCAGTGTTTAAAACGCTGCTCCGGGCTTAATATTTGGAAGAAAACCTCCCGGTTACTGTTTTTTCGGATTATTCCGGTCGAGCACCTCGTCCACCAGGCCGTATTCTTTGGCTTCGGCGGAACTCATCCAGTTGTCGCGGTCGCAGTCTTCCTCGATCTTTTCGTACGGCTGACCGGTGTGGTGTGCCAGGATGTCGTAGAGCGACTTCTGCATCTTTTTGATCAGTTTGTACGAAATCTCGATATCCGAAACCTGGCCTTGTGCGCCGCCCATCGGCTGGTGGATCATCACATGGCTGTGGAACAGGGCGCTGCGTTTGCCTTTGGTGCCGGCTGCGAGCAGCACGGCGCCCATGGAGGCTGCCAGACCCGTGCAGATCGTCGCCACGTCGGGCGATACGTACTGCATCGTATCGTAAATGCCGAGACCGTCGATGACCGAACCGCCGGGGCTGTTGATGAACATTTGCACGTCGCGCTTGGGGTCGGTACTTTCGAGGAACAGCAACTGTGCCTGAACGACGTTGGAGACATACTCCGTGACAGGCACACCCATGAAGATGATGCGGTCCATCATCAGGCGGCTGAACACGTCGAGTGCGGCGGCGTTCATCTGGCGTTCTTCGATGACGTATGGCGTAAAGGCACGGACGCCCGGTACGCTGGTGTCCATGTACTTTTCGAGGTGCATGCCGCTCATACCGAGGTGTTTGACGGCATACTTTTGAAATTCATTTTTGTCGAACATGATTTACTTCAATTTTGAGGCAAGTGTAACAACTTTTCCGGCGCGGGGTTGTGTCCTGAAAAAATGGAACTGTAATCAGGGATGTAGGGCGCCGGTTAGTCGATAAACGACCGGTTTGGGGGGACAAAAGTAGCGCTAGTTTTTATTCTTTGAACAACTGCACGCACTTTAGCCCCCATATTTGTCCTCCGGGTGCTAAAAACTGCACCCAGTACACCCCATCCGACAGGCTGCTCATATCCAGATTGCCTTCCAATTGCGCTCCGGACAACTGCAATATTCCCAGCATATTATACACGCGAACGTTCGCCCGTTCACCTTCCGGTAGTCCTTCCCAATAGATTTCCCCTGTCGTCGGATTCGGCCACACCTTCACACCATCACCCGCTTCCTGCGGACTGCCACTGCCCACCGTACCCACCCACACCGTTTTGCATTTCGTATCCGCGCCGTAGGCGTTGCTTACCGTCAGGCACACCTCGTAGGCGCCCGGGGCGGAGAAGGTATGCGCGGGGTTGCGCTCCGCGCTCTGGTTGGCAGCCCCCGAGGCCGGGTCGTCGAAATCCCACAGCCATGCTGTGGGCTCGTACCATGACACCGAGGTGAAATCAACATCCAGGCTCCCGGTTTTATCGTAGCGCCAGCCCGCCAGCGGGTGGTTGTCGAGGCCCAGCGTGTCGCACGCAGAGCCGTCTACGGGGCCCAGGCGGAAGTTGGGGAAGTGGGCCAGGTTCGCATACGGATATTCCAGTTGAAAATAATTCTGTTCGAAGGCGCAGGCTACCCCCGCGCGCTCGGGATGCCGCATCCGGTGCATACATTTCTGGCCGTTATAGGGCCGACAATAGATCATGCCATCCGGCCCCAGTTCCATAAAGCCGATGCTCCCGCTCAGCGGACAAACCGGAGGGTCGGCAGTAGCTACCACGATCATACTCCCGGCTATGTCCGGCGCCCAGGTGTCGAATTGCAGCAGGCGCGCGTTTTCTGCCGCATAAATAAAACGGCTGTCAGCCGACCACGCCATGCCTGAAAAAATCTCTATGTCCGCCGAATTTTGCATGGGGATGTATACCGGGGCGGACAACTCTCCGCTACAACGATCAAAATCGAAGATACGAAGATCGTCGCGCGCATTGAAACGAGCTAATTTTGTCCCGTCAGGGGAAAAAACGATCTGACCAGCAGCACCGCTCCCTGTAGGTTCACCAATAGATTGTTGGGTTAATGAAATGCCAGTTGGTGATAAAAGCATTTTGTAATAAATATTACTTGATAATTTGGCGACAATGATCCACCAATCACGGCCGTTAGCATGGCGCATTGCATGAATGCCATCCCCGTGAAAAGTGTCCTGCGTGATAACCTGATTTTTGTAAAGAGTCGCGCCATTCCCGTTGTTGGAGGATAGATCAAAAGATGAATTCATTATAGCATAATAGTAACCATATCCGGCATTAAACGTAGCGGGCAAGTGAAAAAGCGCATAGCGATCATAATAATCCGGGTATGGAAGCAGAATCATGTTCTGAGAGAGATTGTATCCATCATTATCTTCGCAATTATCGTAAAAAGTTCCAGGATTCAATCCCTCGCTGTTTTCCACCTCCGTGCCATCTGCCGTTTCCACATAACAACCGTTGCTGTATATCAACAAATTGCCCGCCGTATCACATATCGAAGCGCTGGATTTAAGTATCGACATCGGGCGTTGGGTATAAGTTATTATCAATGAATCTCCGAAAGTAAAGAAAATTCGGTTGGAAATGGTCTTAAAACTATACCGGTAGGCAAAAGCCCACACATTGTCTTCTTTTTGAGCATAGACAGATAAACCATGAACAAGCAGGATCAACGCAATATATATTCGCTTCATGATATTCATAAAATGATCCAGAGGCCATGCAGCGTCCGGGGCTGCACAGCCTCTGAATGGAGGAAGATTTATTTTCGGATGATCTGTACCTTTTGCGTGATGTTTACCGCAGATTCGGACACGATGAGTTGCACCGTGTACAAGCCTTCGGGCAAACCGCTGAGATCGGCGTTGTCATGTACAGATAGCAACTCCATCACTAATTGCCCCAGGGAGTTGAACACCCGAAGGGTTAACGGCCGGGCATCTGTGTTGTTCCAGTAAATCCGGTCTGCGGTCGGATTAGGGTATATCGCAGAGCGGAAAACTGTGCTTGTCTTGTTAGGCGCGCCAGGGCGCTGCTGCCGTTGGGCATCTTCACATATATCGGCGTCGTTATAGTCTTGCCCGGTAAAATAGGAGACTATAGACCGCGCCTCGTACACAGCGTCGCCGCCCTCCAGCGGGCATTGTTCCGCAATGGATTCAAGCGCGGCCAGCGCGCCTGTAGCCAGCGTATCGCTCAACAGCAGGTTGAATGCCAGTCCGTTGACCGTTCGCTGATTGATGTCGGGGTCGATGCTTGCCGATACGGCCGCATTGAGCGTGAGCAAGGCCGAAATATTCTGGGCGCGCCTGTTGAGCAGACTGTCGCGGTATGTCTGGTATTGCTCGTGCATGTCGGCGCTGTACTCTACTTTGTCGTCGTACTGACCCTGATTCACCGACGCGCCAGCCTGGGTGAGGCTATCGAGAATGCGAAGGGCTTCCATACCCGCCTGCCAGGCGATGCGGTAACTTTCGAGGATGGAATCTTCGGCAGCGCTCAAATCGAACAGGTCGTATTTCCCTTCCGCGATCACGGCCAGTTTGCCGGAGGAGAGGTTGTCGTTGGCCGATACGAAGGTGGCGTATTCCGTCGCGTAGCTTTCGATATCCGGTTGACGCAGTATTTTTCGATACAGTCGGAATTTGCCTTTCCAGGCCATTTCATCGGGAAATACTCCCGAATCCAGCGAATCCCGGGCGATGGCCTCATCCAGTTTGGTAGGCACCTCGCCTTCCGTGACGCGGGGAGGTATCTGGGGAGGGAAGGAGCAGGAGCCGCAACCGTTGTAAGCAGTTCCCGGTTCATTGAAAAACCAGTCTGAATTCGGGAACACATCAGGGTTCAACGACGCGTTGGCGGTACCGTTGACCCGAAATTCCGATTGCCCAACTTCAAAGTTATTCCCCCAATTCCTTCCCCCGAGACAACTTCCACTAATCGCCCCCAGGTCCCACAGGTTGCCGGTGTGGTTTTGGTCGCCGATGAATACGCCGCCCACACCATCCACGCCGAGTTGCAGTCCGGTGCAGTGGGTATTGAAGTTATTGCCCCTTACGGCATCCTGAAAATCGGCCATATCGAAAAACTGCATGCCTACGTTGGTGTGATCCAGACAATTGCATTGGAAGGTATTGGAAAATCCGCCGCTGCTGTATATCGCTGTTGCCGTACCAAGCCCTGCAGCAGTCATTTGGTCGATGGTGTTGGCGGTGATGCCGCTAAAGGTGCTACCTTCCGTACGGATACCGGTAAAATCATCTGGCTCCGATTCATTGAGGATTGCGTTGGCCTGTACGGTACCCAAAAAACCGTTTCGATAAAGGATGCCGCGACCTCCTTCTTTCATGGTTATGTCATTTCCACTGACTTCCCAGCCATCCATGCTTGACGACACTGGAAGCGTCTGTCCGGGCAAGGGTTTAAATCCCAAGCCGATTTCTTCCATCCCGATGCCGGTGGTCAGGTTGTTTTGTGGCGTCAAACCTTCAGTTATCGTAACCGTATTATTTTTGATCGCACTGATCGGGTGCAAGGGCTCATTCAAAAAGGAACGAATGCCGTATTGCCGGGCTGTGATCGTATTACCGTCTATCACAATATCCCTGATTTTGCTTTTTAACACATCAATCCCAATGTCTACATTATCCATAACCGTGTTTTCGATATTCAGGGCGTAATTTTCACAATAAATACCTGTTTTGCAGTCGTCGAAAGTCATAGTTGACCAGATTTCATTGAGGTTGAACCAACTGGTGCCTTTACTCATCAGTCGAATACCAAACCCTTCGTACAGGTACTTTGCCGGAGAGTCTGCAGAGTTCATATCTTCAAAAGTGAGGTTCCCCAGATTGCCAATAGCATTATAACCAATTATTCCATTGGCGAGGCTAAAGAAATGGTTGCCATCGGCGGCATTCGGGTTTTGGTCGCCAAATACGTTGAAGTCCCGGTAATTATTCAGCCAAATACCACAATACCCACGGGTTTCTACCTGTTCCTGCATACCGTCAAACGGCGTTTTCAGGCCATCATCGGTAAAAAAATTGTTATTCTCAAAAGCATTAATGATTACCCGATTCGGGGCATCCGTCATGTTGAGCCTGACCCCGATATAGTTATCTGCAAAATCGGTATTGATGATGGATATCGCCGAGCCGGCCTGCGCGTCGATAGCAAATCGGGAATCGGAAATTACGCACCCATCGGCAATCAGGGTGGCGCCGGGTTCCAGGGTGATGCCTTGCGCCAACTGATCGCAGGTAAAGATGTCTGCGTTGGTCAGGGTCAGGGTGAAGCCGGATTTGACCAAAATATGCGCTCCCGGCCCCAAGTAAAGTTTGGGCCGGTTAAGCGCTGACCCACCCAAACCATCAAAAGAATAATCGGCATCCACCTCCAGCAATCCGTGGATCGTTTTTCTTTCAACCAGTGAATTGGTCGAGGAATTGGCAAGCAAGCGGTTTTCAATAATCAGGTTTGTTACCGTACCGGTGATTGGAGGCTCGCTCAAATTCATTGCAATTTCGAACGTATTCCCATCAACTATGTGTTCTTCCGGATTATACACGGTTGAGATACACTCCGGATTCTGAGGCAATGCTTCGACATGAACAATAAAAACAGGGTCAAGCGGGCTTGTACCCGGGGTAAATGAAAAACGTAACTTCTCCTGTATAGATTCTGCGGGTGGAATATCGTTCACAAGGAAACTGAACCTTCGGAAGAATCTTTGCCCGCCTTCAATCCAGGTATCCTCCGATAAAAGGGTAAGATCGCCAAGGTAATTGATTCCCGCCATCGGGTCGAAACTTTCACTGTAGGTACCAAAAGAAATTCGCAGCAGAATGTCTGCTTCGCATTCATCGGTCTCGAAATTGGACAAGGTAACATCAACACCTAATTCATCGCAGAAGGGTAAAACCGCTGTGGCATCTATCGTAGCAGACAATCCGTATAATACGCAGTCGCACTGCGCATTAACATTTTGTAGCGCAAAATTTAAACACATCTGTATGATTAGCAGTAATTTTACGCACCAGCTTTGCTGGGTGCTGGGTGCTGGGTGCTGGGTGCTGGGTGCTGGGTGCTGGGTGCTGG
>CALMBD010000319.1 GCA_937861115.1 uncultured Bacteroidota bacterium
GGTTGTGGAGGTTGCGGGTTACGGAGGTTGCGGGTTACGGAGGTTGCGGGTTGTGGAGGTTGCGGGTTTCGGGTTGCGGAGGTTTCGGGTTGCGGAGGTTTCGGGTTACGGAGGTTGCGGGTTGCGGAGGCCAGACACATCTTAAAATGGCCCACAATATGTACCCCGCAACCCGAAACCTCCGCAACCTCCGTAACCCGTAACCTCCACAACCCGCAACCTCCGCAACCCGAAACCCGAAACCTCCGTAACCCGCAACCTCCACAACCCGAAACCTCCCGAGTTTACCGCTGCAAAACAAACCGCACTGCTTGCCGCCTGCCATCTGCCGTCCGCATATCGAGCACATACAGGCCATTGGCCAACGCTGACGGCAATCGTATAGCCTGCGGCGCAAAATCGGCCGTTTCATCCAGCGATTGCACCACAGCCCCCCGGCTGTCGAGCACATTTACCTGCACTTGTTGTCCCTGCCACTCCGACAAATCGGCAAACAATTCGCCGCTTGTCGGGTTCGGGAATATCCTGAGTTGCTGCGCTGCCGGTCCCGTCTCCCTGGCTTCAGAAGCAGGCCGCATGTCATCTTCCGGCAAGACCGGACAATTGAACGTGTTGAGATGCGCCTCGTAGAAGACCTGAGGCTCCAGCCTTGCCGTGATATGAATATAGTCCGGAGTGGCCTGGGGAGGCAGGGTATAATAGAAAATATCGGATTCGCCGTTCGATATGCTGTCCGTCGTCGATTTAAAACGAATGGAGTAGAAAGGCGAGAAATTGGGGTTGCGCACGGCGTAATTGCGACCGTCTTGCGTGGTAAACACGGAAAGGTTGGCCGGTTTCACCGCCGTCACCCCGTCGGGCAACTGTATCGCGACGTAGGTCATCGGATTCGGACAGTTGTTCGTCACGCGAATGCGATAGGTCTTTTCCAACTGCGCATTGCGCGTGATTTCCAGCAGTTCATATTTCATGCAGCCAATCACTTTGACGTCGCAGGGCAACGCCTCCCTTATGTTTACGATAAAACAGCAGGAGGCGGTATTGCCGCAACTGTCACTGGCCTCATAACACACTTCCGTTTCGCCAAGCGGGAAGGTGCTTCCCGGAGGCAGTCCGGCGGTCAGATTGAGTGTTACGCCGGGGCACGGACAATCGCTGGTAAAGGTCGGCAGTGCATAATCAACCACAACCGGACCGGTGCCCGACTGCGTGGCGATGTTGATATCGTCGACGCACTTGATGGAAATGGATGCGTTGGGCGCGGCAATATATTGAAGGGTGTAGGTAACGATGGTGTCGCAGCCGTTTATAGCAGGAACGTTTTCCTGCACCGTTCCCGGCTGGGTATAAGCCATCCCGTTGACAAACACAGTGTCTCCTTTGCAGAATTCAATTGTTTCGGCGAGTGTGGGCAGGGGAATGACCGTGACAGTGAAAGTATCGTTCAGCACGCAGCCGTCGGTCGTAGTGGCCAGCAGGGTGTAGGTGGTCGTCGCAGCAGGTTGAACAACCACGTCGGGACAGTCGGTGCAACTCAGGCCGGCGGCCGGCGACCAGGTGTAATTGTCGAAGCCCGGCAACGTGAGAAACAGGGATTCACCCGCACAGATATCCACGTCGCCGAATTGGGTGTCATTGATAAGGCTGACGGTCAGCAATACGGTGTCGCGTTGCTTGAACCCGCAGGCATCCGTCACTTCCACCCAGTAATAGTCAAATGCAGTAGCGGCAAAAGTTTGGTCCGACGAGCCGTCCTGCCACAAGTAGGATACAAAACCCGGCCCGGCGTCGAATACGACGGTGCTGTCGTCTACGCAAAGTATAACATCAGGGCCCAGGTTGAGCACGGGACTCACGGGAAACTCCACCAACAGGTCGTCCAGGTTGTTGTCGTAGTTGCATTCTTCTATGCCTGTGACGGGAAAATCGTTGAAAGAGAATGGCGTGGGCAGGGAGCCGTCGAAATTGACGACAGAAAAGACCACCGTACCGGGAGGAGCGCCGTCGGGGAACATCTGGTCGCCCACATCCGCGATGACGCCGCTTGCACAACTGTCGAGTCCGGCCGTGCTGATGGTGTAGGTGCCCAGAATGGAGGCAGCCAGCAGGGTCGGGTCGGCATAGTAAAAGGTTACCGGCACCTCCGCCGGGGCGGGGCCGCTGCCGAGGTTGCATATGGTATAATGCAGGTCGATCTGACCGTTGTTGCACACCAGGTCGTCGAACCGGAACGTGAGGTCGACCGGCGAGAATTTCAGAATATACGTGACAATGGTGTCACATCCTGCACCCGATGCCGGGAGGATATCGGTAATTGTGATCGGCTCGGTATAGGTCATGCCCTGGACCGTCGCGGAGCCGCCCGGACAAAACTCTATCGTTTCTGTAAGTTCCGGCAGGGGAACAACCGTGACGGTAAATGTATCATTCAGTACGCAGCCGTCATTCGTTGTGGCCAGCAGGGTATAGGTTGTCGTTGCGGCGGGCTGAATGGTCACATCTGCGCAATCGGTACAACTCAACCCGGCGGCAGGCGCCCAGGCATAATTGTCGAAACCCGGGAGCGTCAGAGCCAGCGATGCGCCCGCACAAAGGTCCACGTCGCCGAATTGAGTGTCAGCCAGCAAATTTCCCGTCAGCAACACCGAGTCGCGCTGCGTGTTGCCGCAAGAGTCCGTCACTTCTACCCAGTAAATATCGAAGGTTGTTGCGGCCAAGGTCTGTCCGGTAGAGCCGTCCTGCCACAGGTACGATGCATAGCCCGGCCCCGCATCGAATACAACGGTGCTGTCGACGCAAAGGATAACATCGGGACCGAGGTCGGGCATGGGTCCGGCCGGCAGCGTTCCTTCTTCCAGGGAAAGCAATGGGAAGAGCAAGGAACCGGTTTGACCGGGCTGAGCGCCATTGGCCATGTTTTGATTGGCAATCCCGTTCTGTCCTCCGTTGAGGGTAACGGTTACGTTTGGGAAAAGCTGGGAAATCGCCAGTTTGCCGCCGTTGCCGCCGCCGCCGGGGCCGATGATCTGCGACTGAACGAAAAAAAGACAGTTGCCGCCGTTACCGCCTTTCAGTTCGAGGGTAAGGTTGCCGGTCACCTGCGAAGCCAAGAGCAGGACTGTACCGCCTGCTCCGCCGCCGCCCTGGCCGTCGTTTCTGTTTGTCCCGTCTGCCACGACATCGGCGCCGTTGGCCATTATTTTGAAACCGTTGGCTTCCACGGCATTGGCTTTTATCAGTGCTATGCCGCCGCCGTTGCCGCCCGAAGTGCCAACATTGTCATTCGTGTGACCGGCGCCACCGCCACCGCCCAGCAATACCTTTTGGGCGCTAAAGTTAAAGAGACCTGCGCCGCCGATACCGTTTGTTCCGGGTGTTGGGGAACCGGGTGTATTGAAATATTCCAGTCCGCCGTTACCGCCGTTACCGCCGTTGGCGCCGCCGCCGCCGCCTGCGTTATGGGCATTGCCGCCGCCGCCGCCGTTGGCCGATTTGCCGCGGCCAAAAGACTGACTGACGGGGATCAGGGCGACGCCTTCTCCTTTTTCTGCCGACAGGGCGGGAGAAAACGGGTAGAAGTATTGCGTTTCGTCGTTGCCGGGTATATCGGTATCGAATACCTGCCCGCCCCTGAATCCTTTGGCGCTGACATCAATATTACCCTGCAGGGTCAGCGTACCGGCTACATCGATGGCCAGCACGCCACCCGTTGTGCCGTCCCACGCCTTGCAGGTCAGGTTGCTGGCGATCACGTTGTCGTATTCCGGCACACGCACCAGTTGTACTTTTCCTGCCACGTCGTAGGCATGGATCAAGGCAAACTGGAGGCGTATCTCATTTCCGTTGATACTCTCGATCCGGTTGAACTCGTAATTGCCGGCGTTGCCTGGGTTGGTTACATCGCCGAATGTTGCGTTATTGGCCAGGGCTACCGCGGCGCCTTTCATCTGTATCAGCAGTACCTTGTCGCCGGCGGAAAATCCCGTCGAATTGCCAACGATCAGGCTGCTGCTGTCGCAGACGAATGACGATACAGGAGTATAGATATTTACAATACCGTTGATCACGGTTTGGGCTGCGAGTGAAAAACCAAGGCAGCAGCAGAGAAGGGCGGAATAGAAGCGTTTCATGTTTATTTATTTAAGGGTAAGTATCATTTATAAAAGGCCTGATTCAGCAGAATTTCCCCTTTTTCCCTTCCTTTGCTTCAAACTTGCACGCTGCTATGTCCTGGAAAAACACCTTGCCTTTTTTTATCTGGCAATCTCTAAAATATGCTGACGGTCGGGCACAATTCAGCCAGCTATGGTCTTACCGGAAAAGGTGGAGCGATTCCTTTAAAGCCAATCGAAATTCTGTTGTTGACGAAATGCCCTGGATCAACTTCCCCGCCTGTGAATATCTGGAAAAAAATCTGCGGCCTGAATATAAGGTCTTTGAATATGGGGGTGGCGGGTCAACTTTGTTTTTTTGTAAAAATGTCGCTGAAGTGACAACGGTCGAAGACCATGAAACATGGTTTGCCACGCTCACTAAAATAATCGGCGAGAAAGGATATACGAACTGGAACGGCGAGTTTATCGTGCCGGAGCCGGTGGAAGGAAACAGCAGGCGTTCCCCCGAAAATCCGATGGATTTTGCCAGCAAAGCCAGGGGAAAGGAAGGGCTCAGTTTTGAGCGGTATGCGCGCAGCATCGACCGTTTTCCCGAGGCGTATTTCGATCTGATCCTGGTAGACGGTCGCGCGCGACCGTCTTGCATACAGCAGGCATTGCCGCACCTGAAAAAAGGCGGATTACTGGTGGTCGACAATACCGAACGCCCGTATTATCTCGCCCCTTTTCAGGATATCATTCGCACGCAATTCAAAACAGAAGTAGACCGGTATGCGCCGGTGGCCTACACCCCGGATTTCACCAAGACTACCGTGCTGCGCAAATTGTAGAATGGATCAGCAGTACTGCTCGTAGGCAGCGCGCAGGTTTTCCGCAATGGCTTCTGCAGGACGACCTTCGATGTGGCGGCGCTCCAGGAAGTGAACCAGTTTACCGTCTTTGAACAGCGCAATGCTGGGCGACGACGGCGGGTAAGGGAGCAGGTATTCGCGCGCTTTTGCCGTGGCTTCGGCATCCACACCCGCAAAAACGGTGTACAGATGATCCGGGCGTTTGGCATTTTTTAACGAGTGTTTTGCGCCGGGGCGCGCCATGGCTGCTGCGCAGCCGCACACGCTGTTTACCACCAACAGCGCCGTGCCCTGCTGATTTTCAAATACCTGTTCTACGTCGGCAGGTGTTTCCAGCGATTCAAACCCGTATTCGGTCAGATCCTGGGCCATCGGTGTCGTAAGTGCTATCGGATACATATGCAAGAGATGTTAAATGTGTGAGGATATGAGGTTTCGGGGTGCAAAAATATTTCCCGGGCCATAACAACGCAAGCCCTCAATTGTTCGCCATCGGCTGTTGCCTACTGAAAAGTAACGGGCAGCGTTTTCTCTTCCTTTTCCCGCTTTATTTTCACCGACGTGCTGTCGCCTTTCTTGAATGCGGCAAGGGCTTTCATATAATCGCGGATGTTTTTTATCTCAAAATCGCCTAGTCCGACAATTATGTCGCCCTTTTTCATGCCCGCTTTGGCGGCCGGGCGGCCGTCGGTCACGCCGTCGACATGCACACCTTCACCTTCCCAGACATAGTCGGGCATGATACCGAGCGTCACCTTGAAACTCGGGGTATCCGACTGGTTGGACTTGGTCTCCTGAAAGCTGAGTTTCGGCTTTTTATCTAGGGCTTCGACGACGCGTAGGGCAAAATCGAGCACCGCCATTTCGCCCTTGATATTTACTTTCTCAATATCGTCGGAGGGTTTGTGGTAATCCGAATGCTGGCCGGTAAAAAAGAACAGCACCGGTATGTTTTTCAGGTAGAACGAGGTGTGGTCGCTCGGGCCAATGCCTGCACTGTCGAGTTTTACCAGAAAATCGCCTTTAAGGTCGGTCACGGTTGGCACAAAATCAGGTGCGGTACCGACGCCGCCGACCATTAGGCGTTTCTCATCGTTCAGCCGGCCGATCATGTCCATATTGACCATAAAACTGACTTTGGAAAGGTCGATCGTGGGGTTTTCGGTGTATTTTTTGGAGCCTACCAGTCCCAGTTCTTCACCCGAAAAGCACAGAAAAAGGAAGTTGTGGGCCTCTTTCACGCCGTTTTTGGCGAAATAGCGCGCCAGTTCGATCACGCCCGAGGTGCCGCTGGCATTGTCGTCGGCGCCGTTGTGTATCTTTCCTTCGGGATTGACTTCCAGCGAGTTATGATCATGGCCAAGGCCGAGGTGATCGTAATGTGCGCCGAAGACAATCGTGTATTCAGCCTGGTTGTCGATGTACCCCACCACGTTCTGGCTGTTGATCTGCGGAGCGTTCTCAGCCACATTGCCATGTGGATCGGACGATTTTTTGAAGGTAAAACCGTGTAGGTAGGTGTTGTTGTCGCCTTTGGGGCTGAGTCCAATTTTCTTGAATTGTTTGGCGATATACTCGGCCGCTTTGCGTTCTTCTTTGGTGCCGGTGCCGCGTCCTTTGAGTTTATCGGAGGCCAGGTAGGCAATGTTTTTTTGAAGATTTTTTTCCGATATGTTTTGGGAAAAAAGGGACTGGGCAGTCCAGAGCAGGCAAATGAGGGAAAGGGCAAATGACTTCATGTTACGAAATTTTGACCGCAAAGGTACACAGCCCGGGCATGAGCAGGGGACATGTTTTCGTCAAAAAATCAAAACTTTAAGGGAATAACGGGCCGGCAGCGGGGCATTCAGGGCGCCGCTTCCACATCGCGGATCACGGAAGCCGGAAACCAGCACAACTGGTCGAGCATATCGGAAGTACCGGGGAACAGGTTCAGGTCGACCTTCTCGGGAATACCTGCCAGGGCGCCTTCATTGGTATACTGCCATATTTTCCAGCGATCGCCGGTGACCAGCAGTGGCCACGACTCGGTATAACGGGCGATCCAGAGCGGATAATCCTCGAACTCTCCTGCAAGATACTGCTCGTAAAACAACTGGTTGGTGTATATGATGGGTTTGATCCCCAAATGGCTTTCCACAATTTGCAGCCACAGCCGTGCCTCCTCCACCATAATTTCCGGGGGAACGCCGTCGGTACGCTCAATGTCGAGTACCGGTGCAATATCGCCCGGCATCATATCGACGGTATGCAGGTAGTTCATGGCCTGCTCCTGGCCGCAACCGTAGGCACGGAAAAAGTGATAGGCGCCGCGCCGAATACCGAGCCGCCGCAGGGCATCCCAGTTTCGACTGAAAAGGCTGTCGCGGTATTCATGCCCCTCGGTAGCCTTTACAAAGGCAAAATCCAGTGTCTGATTCGCCACCACCACATCCCAGTCAATATAACGCTGATGATGCGATACATCCACTCCCAGCAGTTCGATCGTTTTGAAATCGGGCGCACCGGTATGGCGCACGATCCACAAAGGCGACAGTATGAACAGCAGGAGTGAAAAAATTCTCATTGTTACAACAGTTGAGGCTGCAAATTAAGCAGCGACATTCGGCTTTTGCACTACTTAACAGCTTGTTTAGCCTTGGGCCGACAAATTTTGAACGGTCATATTTCGTGCCGGATTTAAGTATGGAATGCGCAAGAATGTCGAAGTGGTTTGCAGACTGGTCCTAAATGGCCCTAAATGGCGCGAAATGGCGCGAAATAAATTCACCGCCCCCTCCACCTTTACGCTTTCCAAAACGGATTTTCAAGATTACAGCGTATGCCTGTAATCGAACCAGACCATTTTAATGATTACCGTTTGCCTGCTTGCTGCGCTGCGGTATCACTGAAACATCAGTATATGGATATCTTTTCAAATCTTTTTTTTCTGCAACGCATAGACCACCTTATCAGGACCCGGGCGACAGGTTCTCCCGAGCAACTTGCCTCGCGTTTGTCTGTAAGCGAACGCAATGTGTACCGCTTGATAAAAGAACTGAAGTGCCAGGGGTTCCCTATCGCATACGACAAACAGGCCAATACCTATTATTATTCAGAGCCGGTAAGACTGGATTTTTCCATTATAATCGGCCCGGAAAAACTGCTTGCCATCAGAGGCGGGAGTTTAAATACTGATTTTTTTCAACCTGCCAGTTTGGGGCAGTCTGAACAGGGTTATCCGGGTGAGTTCACGGAAACACTTTATAATACAGGGCGCTGAACAAACCGGTATACAGAATTCTGCGTCAACACAGACAGTATTTCAGTCTTGTCCAGTGCAATGAATTCAGGAAGATAAACGGACAGTTGCGAGATATGCTTCATTCCGGTTTGTTCACTACTATAACAGGCTATACCCGTGCGCGCCATATTTTTCATATACCTGCTATGGTCATTACCATTCCCCCGCCAGCTGCATGGCCAAAGCGCCATGAAGGAATATCTCCGCGACTATGCCGCCGGGATTCAGTCCATCGACGCCAACGCCTCTGATGATTCGGACCTGGAAGCCATCGGCGATGCCATCGGCGCCTCACGCATCGTGATGCTCGGCGAACAGGATCACGGCGACGCCCCGACCTTTCGGGCAAAAACGAGGCTGATCCGGTACCTGCACGAAAAAAAAGGGTTTAATGTGCTGGCCTTTGAAAGCGATTTCTACGGACTGAATTACGGGTGGGATCAGATTCCGAAGGAGGAGGCTTCGATAGATACCTTTCTCCGGAAAAACATCTTCGGAATCTGGAGTATTTGCGATGCCTGCACCGAGCTCCTGTATGATTACATCCCGGGAACCTACCGGACCGACACACCGTTGGTCGTTACCGGCATGGACAGTCAGGTGTTTCTGACCTATTCCACGGAGCATTTATACGCCCAGTTCGACAGCGTACTCAGGAAATACAATCTACCCATCGTTCGGACGCCCGCCTATGAAACGGAAATACTGCCCCTGATCTCAAGTTGGCAGAAACGTGCCGCAGACACCGCCGCGCAACGCGCCTGCATGGTATATCTGAAGCAAATCAGGGAAGAATTAGGCGCCGCAATACCTGCAGGCGATTTCTGGATGATGGTAACGGACAACCTGATCCAGATGAATACACAGTTTACCCAACAGGAGTACTACGCCAAAAGCAATACACGCGACCGGCAAATGGCGGCCAACCTGGCCTGGCTGGCCACTGTAAAGTTTCCGAAGGAAAAAATTATCGTTTGGGCGCACAACTACCACATCTCGAAATATGCCGGGCACTATCCGGAAGATTTTTTGAATGAGGCCCGTACGATGGGCGCCGTTTTCACGGCTGACAGTAGCCTAAATGAAGAAACCTATATACTCGGATTTACTTCGTACAGCGGTACGGCGGGCAGGATTGGAGTCAAACCGTATGAGGTGACGAAACCCAAACCGGACAGTTTTGAAAACTGGATTGACAAGAAGCAGTCGTATTCCTTTGTGGATTTCAGGAAGTTTGCTGCGCTGCACCCTGGTTACAGCGAACCGTTTAATATGTCGGGAGCAGTAAAAGGGAACATGTATCATAAAAACCATCTCGCCGAATGGCATCGCATATTCGACGGTGTGTTTTTTATAAGAGACATGTTCCCTTGCAAAAGGATCGACTAGCAACCGGTGTATTACCGGTTCATCGACTCCAGAAACTCCTCGTTGCTGCTGGTGTGCATCATCTGTTTTTTCATGAACTCCATGGCCTCCTCCGGCTTCATATCGGCCAGGTGGTTGCGCAGGATGAACATGCGTTGCAGGGTATCTTTATCCAGTAGCAGTTCTTCGCGGCGTGTGCTCGATTTGGTAAGGTCGATCGACGGGTACAGGCGTCGGTTGGCCAGGTTGCGGTCGAGTTGCAGTTCCATGTTGCCGGTGCCTTTGAACTCTTCGAAGATCACCTGGTCCATTTTGGAGCCGGTATCGATCAGGGCAGTGGCCAGGATAGTCAGCGAACCGCCGTTTTCGATAGCACGTGCCGCACCGAAGAACTTCTTGGGCTTCTGCAATGCCGTGGCTTCCACACCGCCCGACAGTACTTTGCCGGATGCCGGGGCGACGGTATTGTAGGCCCGCGCCATACGCGTGATGGAGTCGAGCAGGATAACCACATGGTGGCCGCATTCGACCATCCGTTTTGCTTTCTCCAGCACGATATTGGCCAGGCGAACGTGGTTGTCGGCGGCTTCATCAAAAGTAGACGCCACTACCTCTGCCTTTACGCTGCGGCGCATATCGGTTACCTCCTCGGGGCGCTCGTCGATCAGCAGGACGATGACATAACATTCCGGGTTGTTCTTGGTAATGGCATTGGCGATATCTTTCAGCAGGAAGGTCTTACCCGTTTTGGGCTGTGCCACGATCAGGCCGCGTTGTCCCTTTCCGATCGGGGTAAACAGATCGATGATCCGGTTGCCGAAATCGCGGCCGGTAGCGCTGGCCAGCAGGTTGAATTTCGAGGTCGGGAACAAGGGTGTGAGATAGTCGAAGGGCACGCGGTCGCGCACATCTTTCGGATCAAGCCCGTTGATCTTGCTGACCTTGAGCAGGGCAAAGTATTTTTCGCCCTCCTTGGGCGGGCGGATCGCGCCGCGCACGGTATCGCCGGTGCGCAGGCCGAACAGTTTGATCTGCGACGGTGAAACGTAAATATCGTCGGGGCTGGTTTGGTAGTTGTAGTCGGGCGAGCGCAGGAAACCGTACCCGTCGGGCATCATTTCCAGGGTTCCGAGGCCCTCGATGACGCCGTCGAGTTCCACATCAAATCTTTCTTTGGCAATAACGGGCATCACCTCTGCAGGTTCTGCGTCGGGTCGTGGTTGCGCCGGGCGGGTTTCCGCACCCATTTCGGCAGTTGCCTGCTTGCGGGCTACCATCACGTCCTCGTCCTCATCGTCTGCAATCGGCGGCGTAACAAATTCTTCTTCGGCAGCATTCAGTTTGGCGGCTTCAGGATCTACGAGTGCCGGGTTGCCGGGGCGCTGGTCACGGTCGCGGTTGCGGCGGTCTTCCCAACGGTCGCGGCGGTTGCCGTTGCGATCGCGGTCGCGGCGATCATCCCAGCGGTCGCGGCGTTCAGGCCGGTCGGTGCGGTCCGGACGATCAGTGCGTTCCGGGCGGTCGGCACGGTTAAAATCCCGTCCTTCCTGCCGGCGCGGCTGGTCCATCGGCGGGCGGCTGTCGCGGCGCTGGTCCTGGTTGCGGTCGCGTAGGGGTTGCTGCGGGGGCCGGTTGTCGGGACGCCGTTGTTCGGGGGCATCGCGGCGTACTTCAGGTGCAGGTTCGGGTTTGACCGGCGGCTTCGCCGCTGCAGCGGGTTCTTTTTTTGGTTTTTCCACCGGCGTCACCTTGCGGGGGCGCCGGCCGGTTTGGGGGTTGGGTTCATCCACGACGGGAACATCCTTGGTGTTGCTGTTTTTTTCGGCAAGCGCCTGTTCGTCGAGAATCTTGTAAATGAGATCTTGTTTGGTGAGTTTGTTGTACCCTTTAACACCCAGCTTCTGGGCGATCTCTTTTAATTCGGGTACCAGCTTGTCGTTCAGCTGAATAATGTCGTACATGTCAGGTAGGGAAAAGTAATTTTGTGGAGACGGCGCTGAATGATGTATCAGAGGACACATTCGATCGATACGCGCCGGGGCAGGTGTGTGTTATGCGTGATTGAATAATTTACCAAAAAAACAGATTCTGAGGAAGGGCCGGCCAAGGTTGTCGGCATAGCCCTGAAAGGTCTGGTATTCGGACGATAAAAATGGTACTGAAGGGTATTTGTTAATTGGCTAACCGTTCGCTTGAATCTCCAAATCGCCTCAAATCAGTGTGAATATAATCGGGACAACGAGGGAAACTAAGTGGAGATGAAAGAGTCTGTCGGGCGTCGGCGAGAGCCGTTGTGGAATTGTGACGCGGCAAAGATAAACCTATTTTGAAATTCGCTCTATCTTGCGCCACTTTTTTGCGATACACAGCTGTTTTTTGGGTACCGATGCTCTTTAAACGGAGCTGAACGCAAATTGTTGCATCTTTTTTGTAATGAGTACAGAAAAGTTCACCAGGATAGCGGGGCGTTTGGCCCGGGCCATTCGCATCACACCAAAACAAACAACACTTATGCTTCAAGTAAAAGTCATTCGGGAGGAAAAACAACGGATTATCAACGGATTGCGCAAACGGGGCTGGTCTGCCGCACAAATCAAAATTATTGATCAGATCATCGGCCTGGACGAACAGCGCCGCAATACGCAAAAAGATATGGACGATTCGTTGGCGGAAGGCAACAAACTGGCCAAATCCATCGGACAGATGATGGCACAGGGCCAAAAAGCCGAAGCCGAAGCATTAAAAATCGAGGTGGCTGCGCTGAAAACGAAGAGCAAAATGATGGAAGAGCAGCTCAATACCCTCAAGGCCCAACTCGACGAGTTGCTGTACTCCGTTCCGAATATTCCCCACAAAAGCGTGCCCAAAGGCAAAACACCCGAGGAGAACAAGGTGGCCAAAGACTGGAAAAAACCCTTTCCCGCGCTGGCCGACACTGCACTTCCGCACTGGGACCTGGCCAAACAATACAACCTGTTCGACTTCGAACTGGGGGTAAAACTCACCGGCTCCGGATTCCCGGTCTACCGCGGCAAGGGCGCCCGGCTGCAGCGCGCCCTGATCCAGTTCTTCCTCGACGAAGCGGGCAAAGCGGGCTATGAGGAGATCGCACCGCCGCTGCTCGTCAATGAAGATACCGCGCGCGGTACGGGTCAGTTGCCCGACAAGGAGGCGCAGATGTACAAGTGCGACCTCGACAACCTCTACCTCATCCCTACTGCCGAGGTGCCGGTGACCAATATCCTGCGCGACGAGATCGTGCCGGCGAAGGACCTGCCCGTAAAAATGACGGCTTACACCCCCTGCTTCCGCCGTGAAGCGGGCGCCTGGGGGGCGCACGTACGCGGGCTCAACCGCGTGCACCAGTTCGATAAAATCGAGATCGTGCAGATCGAACACCCCGATCGCTCGTACAAAACCCTGCAGGGCATGATCCGGCACGTGGAAAAACTCATGAACAAACTCGAACTGCCCTACCGCATCCTGCTGCTTTGCGGCGGCGATATGGGCTTCGCGTCGGCCAAGACCTATGATTTCGAGGTGTGGTCGGGCGCACAGAAGCGCTGGCTGGAGGTGAGCTCGGTGTCCTGCTTCGAAACGTTTCAAAGCAACCGCATGAAAGTGCGCTTCCGCGACGAAAACGGCAAAATCGAACTGGTTCACACGCTCAACGGATCGGCGCTCGCGCTGGCGCGTATCGTGGCCGCCCTGTTGGAAAACAACCAGACGCCCGAAGGTATCCGCATCCCGAAAGTGCTGTGGAAATACACGGGATTCAAGATGATCGACTGAGCGACGGCGTGGAGCAAACCTTTTTATTCCGCCGTTGTTTTTCCGTATCATAGTCGGAATTAGCGGCGGATTTGTCGATCTTTCGTTATTTTCGTCTCTTCCAAACGTTTAAACCCGGAATCAATCACTCAAACCACTGCATTATGTTGATCGTCATCAGTATTGTTTTTATGGTCATTGGCCTGATTTTGTCCAATGTCCTCAAAGGCAAATTCAAAAAATACAGTCAGGTACCCCTGAGCAACGGCATGAGCGGCGCCGAGGTGGCGGCTGCCATGCTGAAGTATAACCACATTTACGATGTAAAAATCACGCAGGTCGACGGTCAACTGACCGACCACTACAACCCGCAGGACAAAACCGTCAACCTGAGCAGCGAGGTGTACCACGGCCGCAGCGTAGCCGCCGCCGCCGTAGCCGCCCATGAATGCGGCCACGCCGTGCAGCACGCAACGGCGTACAGCTTCCTTCAGATGCGCTCCTCGCTGGTTCCGGTCGTCACTATCGCGGCATCACTCCAGCAATATCTCTTTATGTTCGGTATCGCCGGGCTGGGCTTTTTCAAAAGCCCGATCCTGCTGGTCATCGCACTGGTCGCCTTTGGCCTCACCACCCTGTTCAGCCTGATCACGCTGCCGGTGGAATTCGATGCCAGCCATCGCGCGCTGGTATGGCTCGACAACACCGGCTTTGCCCGCGGGCAGGAGTACGCCGGCGCCAAGGATGCCCTGACCTGGGCCGCCATGACCTATGTTTCTGCCGCCCTGGCCGCATTGGTGCAGTTCCTGTACCTGTTGTGGATGCTGGTGGGCAACAGGGATTAACAAAGTAATATCCCGTTATTTGTATTGAGGTGTCATCTTTTCGCTTTACGGAAGATGACACCTCTCTCTTTTCTACTTGTTCGCGCCCCACCTTTTGTTCAAATAAAGCAGCAAGACCGGCATTAGTATCGCGGTTATAAAAAACCTCCAGTCGATACCGTTTTCCTGCGTAGGCAGGCCGTCGGGTTTATCCTCCAGAGGTTCTTTTTCAGCCTCTGGTTCGGGTGTTGTATTTGTACCCGGCTCTGATTTTTTGACTTCCTGATGGCTGCGGCTTTTTTTCACGGTGGCTTTCGGGGCAGCAACAGGGGATGTTTCAGCCTGTTTTTCGGGTGTGATCGTGTTGACTTTCATTTCGGCGCCAACGATCTTGCCAAGAGAATCGGCATGTAGCCTGGCTTCGATATTTATACAGCCTTTATTACCCGGGATACCTGAACCGATGCGTATGAGTTTTTCGATTAATTCTGATCGCAACGCATTGTCATCTTCGTCTATATCAAGACCGGGGCCTGAATAACCGGTACCGGCGAAAAGGCTGTTTACAGAAAGAAGGACCGTCAGGAAGCCGCAGAAAGATTTACCGGAAAAAAAACTGAACCGCATACCGGCGGTCAGGGAGTTAGAGTTTACCATGATCAGAAAGTTTTGATTTGAAAACCGGATTAGTATCTGGGTATAAAT
>CALMBD010000320.1 GCA_937861115.1 uncultured Bacteroidota bacterium
GCGCGTACAGACAGTGCAGTAGCGGGAACTCAAAGAGTGGTGTTGAAATAAAACTGTAAGGAGAGGGTCAGTCCGGGCGTCCCCGTATCTCCCCAATGGATTGTTTTCAATGGGCCATCTATCGGTGTACGTGGCCAATAGGGTGTGAATACTGTAACATTTCTCTGCAATTGTATAACAGATTTCTGTCGGTGCGCAACTACCTTGATGTTTTATGCATTCACACAATTCAATTAAAAAATCATGAAAATAATTCGAAAAATAATACCTGCAATTGCTTTAATCTCAATGCTGCTTTCATCGTGTCAATCCTCTCCCGATACGGAACATCTGCTTTCAAATAAGGAAACCAGACAGGAAATCATGGGCGCTGTTGCAAATGATCCCGATATGACAAATGAAATGATGGAAGCCATCATGAATAATTCAGGTGGCAAAATGATGGTGATGGGTAATCATAAAATGACGATGATGGAGGATCATGCAGCGATGAGGGATATGATGAGAGACAACCCTGTTATGATGCATCATATGATGACCGATATGCTGGAAGCATGCAAAGGCGATTCGAGCCTTATGTCCGGAATGTGTAAGTCCATGATGGAAAATCAGCAAATGATGAACATGATGCAACAGATGAATGGCACAAACGGGAATATGAGAATGATGGAGGGTATGCAACACAAAATGTAATTCCCGTCAGGTAAGGTGCTCATGGGAGGATAAATACCCGGGATTCCCGAATTGTATAAGATTGTTCCAGAATATCGTAAGGCTGCCACTGCGTTCGCACCCGACCTTTGTCGCATTAAACCAGTATGACATGGAAAAACATCAGCATCATACCTCCGGGCCGCATGCGGCAAACCACTCCCGACACGCTACCCACACCATGCCCGATGGAACGGTCATGCAAGGCTCCATGCACGGGGGCGGGCACGCCGGGCACGATCACGCTGCCATGATCGCCGATTTTCTGCAGCGTTTCTGGGTCTCGCTCGCGCTTACGGCGCCGGTGGTTGCCATTTCACCCATGTTCCAACACGCTGTCGGGTATCATTTTGATTTCCCGGGGCGCAACTGGGTGTCGTTCGTTTTAGCCAGCATCATCTTTTTTTACGGGGGCCTGCCGTTTTTGCGCGGGTTACGGGATGAGGTGGGCCGTCGCGAACCGGGCATGATGACCCTTATCGGCGTGGCCATTACAGTCGCTTATACCTATAGCACGGCGGTTGTATTCGGATGGGTGGAGGGCATGGACTTTTACTGGGAACTTGCCACGCTTATTGTCATCATGCTGCTGGGGCACTGGCTGGAAATGAAATCCGTCGCCGGCGCATCGAAGGCCTTGGAACTGATTGTCAAAATGTTGCCTGCCGAGGCGCACCTGTACCACGGCAATATGCTGCATGATATGCGGGTCGACGAGTTGAAGCCCGGCGATCTGGTGCTGGTCAAACCGGGCGAAAAAATACCGGTAGACGGCACAGTGACGGAAGGCGACAGCACTGTGAACGAAAGCATGCTTACCGGCGAAAGTGTACCCGTGCAAAAAAGCAGCGGCACAAAAGTCATTGCCGGAGCGCTTAATGGCGAGGGCAGCCTCAAAATACGCGTCGATAAATCGGGCAAAGACAGTTACCTCAACAAAGTCATCGCCCTGGTGCAGGCGGCACAGGCCGCCAGGTCGAAAACCCAACACCTGGCCGACCGCGCTGCGAAGTGGCTGACCTTTATTGCCCTGGGCGCGGGTTTCGCAACCCTGGCGGTTTGGCTGATACAGGGACACACGCTCTCCTTCGCACTCGAACGAATGGTGACGGTTATGGTCACCTCCTGTCCGCACGCCCTGGGTGTGGCCATCCCGCTGGTAGTCGCCATTTCTACGGCCATGACCGCTCAACGGGGTCTGCTCATCCGCAACCGCACCGCTTTTGAAAACGCCCGGCTGATTACGGCTATGGTATTCGATAAAACAGGCACCCTGACCGAAGGCAAGTTCGGCGTATCGCGTATCCGGTCGCTCGGAAAGACTTATAACAACGACACCCTTCTTGCCACGGCCGCTGCCCTCGAGCAGGAAAGCCAGCACCCGATTGCACAGGGCATTGTTGCTGCTGCCAGGGCGGCGGGATTGACCCTGCCTGCGGTATCGGATTTCACTTCGATCACGGGCAAAGGCATCACCGGTACCGTAAACGGCAAACAGGTAAGCATCGTTAGTCCCGGATACTTGAAAGAAAATGACATTGAGATACCACAGGAAGCAGCAGGATCGGCCGCCGATACAATTGTTTTCGTGTTGGAAAGCGGACAATTAACAGGCTTTATCGCTCTTTCTGACCAGATTCGTCCCGATGCCGCCGAGACGGTGCGCCAACTGAAAAGTCAGGGCATCAAAGTTTATATGGCTACGGGCGACAACGTCAGGGTGGCCGGCGCCGTGGCAAATGCGCTTGACCTCGACGGTTTTTTCGCCGAGGTGCTGCCGCACCAAAAAGTCGAAATCATAAAAGATCTTCAGGCCAGGGGTGAATACGTGGCTATGACCGGCGACGGTGTAAACGATGCTCCCGCACTGGCCCAGGCCAATGTTGGCATCGCAGTTGGGTCCGGAACCGATGTGGCTGCCGAGACCGCGGATATCATCCTGACTGACAGCAGGCCTTCTGATGTGCTCAACCTGGTTAATTTCGGCAAGGCTACGTACCGGAAAATGGTGCAAAACCTGATCTGGGCGACCGGATACAATGTGCTTGCCATTCCCCTGGCTGCGGGGGTGCTTTATCCCCGGTTTATGCTCAGCCCCGCCATGGGCGCTGTGCTGATGAGCCTGAGTACGGTCATCGTAGCGGTCAATGCGCAACTGTTGAAACGTCAGCTGGCTGCACAAGAATAAGCCGCATCAAAAAACGTTGCGAAAACTGACATAAAATACTCATTTTTGTACACCCATGCGTCATTTTTTAGCCCGAGTGCTCCATATTGCGATTGCCTTTGCCGTGCTGCTCAGCTCGACAGGCTTTGTCGTGAACCGGCACTTCTGCGGGAACAAGATGAAGCGCATGGCTATCTTCTTCAAGGCCGGGGGCTGTGCGCATACCGAACACGCCGCCTGCGTGGAAGGTGGACACTGCAAGACGAACAAAAAATCGGCGAAGCGCAGTTGCTGCCACGACAAGGCGGCATTTCACCAGCTCAGCCAGGATCTGAAAAACACCGAGTCTGCCGGTTTTTTCCTTAAACCACCGATTGCTTTTGCCGCAATTCTTCCGGCAATTCCATCTTTTGCCCAGGGTTTTGCCCAGGCGCCCGCCTGTGCCTTTTTGCGCTATAAACCGCCCGCGCGATACCGTAAAGACGTCTTTTCCCTGTTGCAGGTATTCCGCCTGTAGAGCCAGCCATCCGTTTCCCTTAACCGCCCGGTGAACCCCATCGCGGCGACCCGATCCCCTTTGGCTACCGCTGAAAAGCGGCCCGTTTCACACATCAAACTGATGGAACATCATGCTCAACGGTATTATTCGATTTTTTCTCGAAAATAAATTTGTCACCCTGCTGGTGCTGGCCATGTTTATTGGCTGGGGTATTTCCACGGCCCCTTTTGGCTGGAAAACAGCCCTGCCGGCCGATCCGGTGCCGGTAGATGCCATTCCCGATCTGGGTGAAAACCAGCAGATCATCTTCGTCGACTGGATGGGGCGCTCGCCGCAGGACGTGGAAGACCAGATTACCTATCCGCTCACGACCTTCCTGCTCGGCATACCGGGCGTAAAATCGGTCCGGAGTACCTCGATGTTCGGGTTCTCCAGCATCTATGTCATTTTTGACGAACAGACCGAGTTCTACTGGTCGCGATCGCGGATACTGGAAAAACTGAACTCCCTGCCCTCCGGCCTGCTGCCGCCAGGCGTGCAACCTGCACTCGGGCCCGATGCCACCGCTCTGGGGCAGGTGTACTGGTATACCCTGGAAGGACGGGATACAGCAGGCAACCCTACCGGCGGCTGGGACCTCCATGAAATCAGGACCGTGCAGGATTTTTATGTAAAATATGCCCTCAATGGCGTGGAGGGCGTCTCCGAGGTGGCCTCGGTCGGCGGTCAGGTAAAAGAATATCAGGTCGACGTAAATCCCGATGCACTGAAGGCCTACAGCATCCCTCTGATGGATGTGATGGCAGCCGTGAAAAAGTCGAACCGCGACGCCGGCGCGCAGACCATCGAAATCAACAAGGCCGAATACCTCGTCCGGGGGCTGGGCTATATCAGGAAGGTGGAAGATATCGAACTGGCGGTTGTGACGGTACACAACAACGTGCCCATTCGGATCAAGGATATCGGCGTGGTGTCGCTGGGCCCTGCAACCCGCCGTGGTCTGCTCGACAAAGACGGCGCCGAGGTGGCAGGGGGTGTGGTGGTGGCCCGCTACGGCTCCAACCCGCTGGCCGTGATCAATGGCGTAAAAGCCAAAATCGCGGAAATTGCACCCGGACTGCCCAAAAAGATGCTGTCCGACGGGCGGGTGAGTCAGCTCACCATCGTACCCTTTTACGACCGTACACACCTGATTCGCGAAACGCTGGGCACCCTGGAACGGGCGCTGTCGCACGAAATCCTCATCAGTATAATCGTGGTGATCGTACTGGTGCTCAACCTGCGGGCCTCGCTGCTCATCTCCAGCATGCTGCCGGTGGCAGTGCTGATGACGTTTATTGTCATGCGCTATGCCGGTGTCGACGCCAATATCGTGGCGCTTTCCGGCATCGCCATCGCCATCGGAGTGATGGTGGATGTGGGAATCGTTTTTGTGGAAAACATCATCCGGCACCTTGAAATGCCGGAAAACCACGGCGTTCGGGGGCACCGGCTGCTTGAAGTCATTTACGCGGCAGTTGTCGAAGTGTCGTCTGCCATCACCACGGCGCTGGCGACAACGGTGGTCAGTTTTCTGCCTGTATTTGCGATGCAATCGGCCGAGGGGAAGTTGTTCAAGCCGCTGGCTTTTACTAAAACCTTTGCTTTGGGCGCCTCGTTCGTGCTCGGCATCGTCGTGCTGCCGGCCATGGCACACCTGGTGTTGTCGCTGAATTTTGACAAAAAAAGAGTGCGCAACACCTGGAATGTGGCATTGATCGCAGCGGGTATCCTGTTTGCCATCGTTTTTAAAACCGGCTTGCCCTTGTGGCTGGCCGTGATCGGGCTGAATAATTTGATGGAAAACAAATGGCCCGAACGTTGGAAAGCCATGCCCAATTATATCAATATCGGTGTGGTGCTGCTGGTGGCTACGTTCTTTCTGACCGAAGAGTGGATGCCGCTCGGGCACCACAATGCCCTGTTGGGCAACTACCTGTTCGTACTGGTACTGTTAGGGTTCATTCTCGGGATTCTGATGTCGATTGTCCACTTTTACGAACCCGTTTTGAAATGGTGTCTCGTGAACAAGGGTAAGTTCATGCTTGTCCCGCTGTTTACCATCCTGTTCGGGGTGGTCATCTGGCTGGGCTGGAACAGTACTTTCGGATTTGTGGCCAAAGGCTTCGACCGGTTGGGCTGGAATGTGCGCGCGACCGGCCTCTGGAGCACTATGCTGCACAAGTTTCCCGGTATGGGCAAAGAGTTTATGCCCGCACTCGATGAAGGCAGTTTTCTGCTTATGCCCACCTCCATGCCCCATTCGGGGGTGCAGGAAAACCAGCGGGTCGTCGCTCAACTCGACATGTTGCTGGCCAATATTCCCGAAGTGGAACTGGCCGTGGGCAAGGCCGGGCGGGCAGAAACGGCCCTCGACCCCGCTCCCATTTCGATGTACGAGAACATCATCAATTACAAACCTGAATTTTTAATTAACGAAGATGGAAAGCGGGAAACTTTTAAAACAGATAAAAAAGGTCGCTTCGTACTTGTTTCGGGCGATACGCTCCCTAACGAGGAAGCGCTGCTGCAAGGCATAAAACAGACTGAACTCATCCCTGACCAGGACGGCCAGTATTTCCGCAACTGGCGCCCGCAGATCAAGGGGCCCGGCGATATCTGGGACGAGATCGTGCGCGTCACCAGGTTGCCCGGCGTTACCTCTGCGCCGAAACTCCAGCCCATCGAAACCCGACTGGTCATGCTCCAGACCGGTATGCGGGCGCCTATGGGCATAAAGGTCTACGGCCCCGACCTGAAGACCATTGAGGATTTCGGACTGCAACTCGAGGCCATATTGAAAGAGGTTCCATCCGTGAAGGCCGAAGCCGCATTTGCCGATCGCATTGTAGGCAAGCCCTATCTCCAGTTGAATATCGACCGGGTGGCTGCCGCGCGTTACGGACTGAATATCGAAGACGTTCAGAATTTTATCGAAACTGCTATCGGCGGTATGGAGGTGACGACGACGGTGGAAGGCCGGGAGCGTTTCCCGGTACGGGTGCGCTATCCGCGCGAATTGCGGGATAACCCTGAAAGCATCAAAAAAATGCTCGTGCCGACACCCGTCGGCGCCCAGGTGCCGCTCGGCGACCTCGTCCGCGTCGAATACGTGCGTGGTCCGCAGATGATCAAAAGCGAAGACACGTTCCTCACGGGCTACGTGCTTTTCGATAAAAAAGAAGGCTACGCAGAGGTGGATGTCGTGGAGGAAGCGCAGCGCTTTATCCGCCAGCGCATCGACAGCGGCGAACTGACGGTGCCCGCAGGAGTAAGTTACAAGTTCTCCGGCAGTTATGAAAACCAGTTGCGGGCCATGAAACGGCTGTCGATCGTGATACCCATCAGTCTCATACTTATTTTTCTACTGCTGTTTTTTCAGTTTAAAACCATCATCGCCTCGTCTATCCATTTCTCGGGCGTTTTCGTGGCCTTTGCCGGCGGATTTATCATGCTGTGGCTGTACGGGCAGGACTGGTTCCTCCACTTTTCCATTGCCGGGGAAAGCATGCGCGACCTGTTTCAACTCCATACGATCAACCTCAGCGTAGCCGTCTGGGTAGGATTTATCGCCCTGTTCGGCATTGCCACCGACGACGGTGTGATCATGGGCACATACATACACCAGGTATTTGAGGAGCGCAAACCGTCGACAGTGGCCGAAGTGCGGGAAGCCGTGCTGATCGCCGGTAAAAAACGGGTACGGCCGGCCATGATGACCGCCGCTGTGGCCATTATCGCGCTGCTGCCCGTGCTGACATCCACCGGCAAAGGCGCCGATATCATGGTGCCCATGGCCATCCCCACCTTCGGCGGCATGACCATCCAATTGATGACCATGTTCGTCGTGCCGGTGTTGCAGGCCTACTGGCGGGAGGGAGTGGTGCGGCGGCAGTTGGCCGGCGCTTAATTGTTGAATCCGACTAAAAATTAAATCATGAGAATCCTGATCATATTCGTTGCCGTGCTGTCGGCAGGTGCTCTTCCCGCTCAAACGCTGGACGATTACCTTAAAATGGCCCTTGAAAACAATCCCGGCATCCGGGCAAAACA
>CALMBD010000321.1 GCA_937861115.1 uncultured Bacteroidota bacterium
GAAACAGCTCAATTATTCCTGAAACGAGGCTGCCGGTCAGACGTCAAAAAAACCTAGGGGATTTCTGTCGAAATGCTTGATCGTTAAGCCGTTATTACCCAGTTGCATACCCTTTTTGATGTCGAATCCTGCCTCGCAGGCATTCACCAGGAGTAGCCCGCCAAAGCATTTCACCAGAAACTTTCCGCTTTCGAAAACGGCCGCCACCGAGCCTGCCGGCAGGTTTTCGTATCCAAAATCGTTCAGGTCAAACACCTGGGCGTCCCAGATGGTCATTTTCCGATCGCCGGAAAAGGTAAAGGCCCCGCCGAATGGACGCGTCACGGCCCGGACGAAACGCTCGATGACGTACACATCCTGTTTCCAGTTAATGAGGCCGTCTTCCGGAGTGCGTTTGGGATAATAGGTCGGCGTCAGAGAATCATCCTGCCTGGTAAGTTTGAATGTATTGTTTACCAGGCGCTCGATATTCCGCTCGACGAGATATTTCATGGCGAGCGTATTTTTAAAGTGCATGGTTTCTGCCGTGTCGCGATCCGATATTTGAAACTTGAAGGTGTCTACAATATCGCCGGAATCAACACCCGGATCGTAACGGAACAGGTTGGTGTAAAAAACCTGCCGTCCTTCCATGATCGACCAGTTCATGGGCGAGCGCCCCCTGCCGAGCGGAAGATTCATGGAACTGCCGTGCATGCCAAAAGCGCCGATGGACAAACCCGACAGGACTTCCGGCGGGATAAGCCGTTGCCAGCCAAGCACAAAGGCGACGTCAATTTTCAGTGCGCCGAGGTACTCCTGGTCCGCCGCATGCTTCAGGGAGTAATATTTTGACTGATAGACATTTATCCCTTTCGACCTGGCAATTTCCTTCAGATCAAGGTAGTCTGCCACATCGTGTTTTTGTCCGGCTTCGGGACTGATAGTGATAAGATGGCTGATCTTGTAGGGGATATTCAGGTTGTCGAGCAGAAAGAGGGTAGTGGCCTTGCATCCGAAAACCGCTATTTCGTCATAGACTTTCATGGATAGAACGGAAGGGTATGCAGTTGTTGGAAAAATCTGTTTTCAGTGACTCGACTTTTTGATCGTAAAAAGCGCGCAACTTGTCCAGGTTTTGTTCGCCCTCGAGCATCCACCATACGGGATGGATAAGGATGTGCAACGGGCGACGCTCCCTGAACTCGGCAGAATCGAACGGGTGGCCAAAGCGCCAAATGCCCGTGGAATCTGCGAAATACTTGATGTCGCGAAAATATTTGGACTGGTAGGTATGCTCGATATTGAATATCGGCGCGTCGAATTCGCGGAAAAATGCGTTTGGACGGTGCAGGCTGATGATGCTGACCTCCTCGCGAAACAATTCGCCGAAAAGCGCCGCCTCCAACTGAAGTCCATGATGGAAATCCTGGTATACGGTAGGATCGAAATGTATGGAAATCTGGTGGCCTAACTCCCTGATCTTGAGAATGTTGTCATGATCTTGCGGCGAAAACGGGTTGTAGAAATTGGAGCGCAGCAGAAAGAAGTAGGTTGCCTTGATGCCGAGGTCCGATTCGATCTTTGCAGATTGAAGCGCGAACGTCGTGTCGAAATCAATATCATGACGCAGGGCGATCTGCGCCTGCGACGTATCAATTTCAGGGAAAAGACAAAACCGGTAGCCCTGGTCCAGACAGGTTTTCAGAAATCCTTCATACGATCCGAACCTGATAGTGGTATTTTCCGGAACATGCTGAACCTGATCGGCAGAAGATGACTTCTGCCGATCAGGTAGTGTTGAAATATTCATCGTGGTATTGGTGTGCGTCATATCGTTTCTTACGAAAGGACAGCAGGTTTAAAACAGCCGGAAAGGTAATACACGGAACGGGTACCCGGTGTTAGTTGCTCCTGACCTTCTTGAAAACGATATTGCAAAAAGCCTTCCAAAAATACCGCATGTCGGTGAGGATAGGGTTGCGTTCGTATGCCTTCAGGTAACGGCATTCGATATCCACGACATCTTCGAGCGACTTGGGTATTTCGACGTAAACGGGAGGAATCAGGCCCGGTTTGAATTGTTTCCGGTAGTCCTGAAACTCTTTCGGGTACAGGCTGAAATAATGCTTGCTGAGCGGGCGTACACCCATGAGTTTGACATCGCCCTTGAGCCAGTTGATCAGCATGGGCAATTCGTCGATCCAGTATTTGCGGAAAATCCGGCCCATTGTCGTGACACGGGGATCGTCTTTGAACTTGCCGCCTTTCTGCAGTCCGTAATTATCATAGATAAAGGCCTGCAGATACTCCGAATAGGGATACATCGTCCGGAGTTTATATACGTTGAAGATTTTACCGTTTTTCCCTACCCGGCGCAGTTTGATCAGTGGTCCATAGGAAGCGTCGCTGTTATAATCCGGTTCTGCAATTTTTTGCGCAACGAAAAACATTTGTCCGTCGGCATCGACCGTTTTCAGCAGTTTGTAGCCACAGGAATAAAGGCGGCCATAGGTTTCCATCTCGGAAATGACCCGGTTGCGGCCCAGTGTCAGGAGAAAATATAAATGCTTGAGATGGGGCATTTTAGGCCAGACACGTTTGACCCAAAAATCGAAGAAGTAGTAGATATGGTTAAAAGGAAAGGCAAATTTTTCCATCAACCTGTCCTTGCGCTGCTGTGATGTCTCAACGCAACCGATCAGGTAGCCTCCGGGACGGAGGTATTCGTTTGCCGATTCCAGGAACTTGTTGACGTACCGGATATCGTTCAAACGTTTGATATTGATGATGCTTCCGATTTCGGAACCGTCGTAACCGCGCCATGAAATGACGTTGATCAGATTCAGCGGCGAGGAAGTATTTAAAATGACAGAGTCCCACAGGTCATCCAGGTCTACCCACTCCTCAATAAACTTAACAGCTTCTGCCGGTATCTCCGCCCCGAGGGCCCGACGATACAGGTTGGGAAATGTTTGTTTTGGTGTATTCTCGTACATCAGCCCGTGTTGAAGTTGTCCCATTTGATAGTTAGGTTCTTGAAAAGATTAATAATAGGAGCTAGCGCATGCTATTCAAATGCGGGGGAGGGAACAACACGGCATTTAACTCCGGTGCGAAGGCGGGGGGAGATGAAAGCCGGAAAACGCAATATTCCACCGGCTCGGAAAAATGGAACAGGATGAAAAATTTACGTTCAGTGCCTGTTACATTCATTAGGCGGCAAAAACTATGCCGCCGATGGACAGGAATTAAAATTACCTAAATTTTATTAATAAGAATTTAATAAAGTTTTTAATATTTTGAATGTTTTTCTCTTTTATCCATAAATAATTGTCATCTGTCCATCGCTGCGGATGGAAGTTCATCATCACTTTATGTGGTAATTTATCGTTATTTATAGCATCAATAATATCAGCGGTGGAGTGGAAATTCAGGCCAAAATGCGGCTCGACTTTATCCCGGACGCTTACCTTGAATCCATCCCATCTGCGGCCGGTATCGGTAAGATAGAATACTTTTTTGAAGTCCAGGTCGAAATAGGGCTCGCCGATGATCCCGTACTTTTTATAGTCGTAGTGTTTCCACACGTCTTTGTTGTCGTATCTGGACTTTGGGCTTCCGTGCATGCAAATAGTCGATACCGGTACGACCTTGCGCAGGGTATCGAGGTGTTTTTCGAACAATTTGATCGCCTCGTGCGGGTTGCCGCCCGCAAAATCCATGTCTTCGTAGTGGTATCCCACCTCGTGCCCCATGTCGTGGATTTCCCTGATGACGGCTTCGTCGTAGCTTTGCGGTACCATCCGGAAATAGTAGGTGCCCTTAATGCCTTTCCGGTGTTGAATCCGGGCAAACTCCAGCGAATGCAGTTTGCGTTCATCCACATCGTGCCGCAGCATGATCGACCGTTTTTCCGGCTTGTTCAGGTATTCGGAGAAGGTCTGAAAGGGATATTTTGCCTCAAGCAGGGAATCGAGCAGCGCCCCGTATATGGTCAGGGTAAAGTCACGCATCAATCGGGTTGTTTTTTGTTCTTTAAGATTTGGTTGTAATCCGGGCGGCGGGCCGGTCATTGCTGCTCCTGGAGTTGCCTGGCCATGTACATCATTTTATTCCACTCGTACACTTCCTTCATGCCGTCCTGCATCAGTACCTGCGGACGGTAGCCCAGTTTGCTCTGGATTTTTGAAATGTCAGCCAGCGAGTGCTTGACGTCGCCGGGACGCTCGGGTCCGTACAGGGGCTGGATATCCTTGCCGGTGATCTGTTGCAGCATTTTCACCATGTCATTGAGCGTAACCTGATCGCCGCAGGCGACATTGTACACCTGGTTGAGCGCATCGGAGTCGCCGGTAAACAGCGCCAGTTCGTTGGCGTGCAGCACATTCTCGATGAAGGTGAAGTCCCTGCTGGTCGTGCCGTCGCCATTGATCAGCGGTTGCTTGTCCTCGATAAAGGCCCTGCAGAACAGGGGTATCACGGCTGCATACGGGTTGTCCGGATTCTGGCGGGGGCCAAAAATGTTGAAATAGCGCAGGCCGACAAAATTGAGGCCATAGGTCCGGCAGAAAACCTGGGCGTAGTGTTCGGCGGCGAGTTTGCTGACCGCGTATGGCGACAGCGGATTACCGATCCGGTGTTCTACCTTGGGCAGGTCTGGACTATCGCCATAGGTGCTCGAGGAAAAGGCCAGCACAACCCGGTCGGCGCCGGCCTGTTTGGCAGCGTGCAGGACGTTTACCGTGCCGCCCACGTTCACTTCGTTGGTGCGCATGGGGTTTTCGATAGACCGGGGTACGGAGCCAAGCGCGGCCTGGTGCGTCACCTTGTGGATGCCTTTCATGGCAGCGGTGCAGGTATCGTAATCACAAATGTCACCCTTGATAAACTCAAATTTCGGGTGGTATTCGAAGGGTGCAATATTTTCATATAGCCCGTTGGACAGATCGTCCAGGACCCGCACCAGTCCGATGCGGTCGTCGTCGAGAAAACGCTCGACCAGGTTGGAACCGATAAACCCGGCGCCGCCGGTAATGAGTAAGTTGTATTTCATGAGTTGCCTTCGATTTGGTTTAACGCATCGTTTACGGTCAAAACTTTGATATTATGCCTGGCGCAGTATTGCACGACATCTTCAAAAAAACCGGGGGAGCAGCCCCAGTCTGTAGGGTTCTCCATGACGTCGTGGGTATAAAAAATGAGCCAGCCCTTGTTGGCTATTACTTCGTCAATTTTCCTGTGCAGGTATTCCGGTGTGAAGCGGTGTTCGTACACTTTTACTGTTTTAAGGTTGTACCGGTCTGCATCATTCAGGTTTATCCCTTCTTCAATTCCCCGGGCGCTCCTGAACCTGCTGCTTATAAACTGCTTGATGGTCCTCGTCTGCGATCCAAAAGGATAGGAAAAGTTTTTGAAGGTATATCCGGGTACTATTTCCCCGATTCGTTTCTGGTTTTGGATGATATCGTCCCTGCCTTTTTCAAAGGGGAGGGTGTAGAGGTCAGTATGACCATAGGTATGACAGCCCAGTTCGTTGTGTTGGGCAATGGCGTTATTGAGGTGCTGAACGGTGAACCGCGTTTCCTGTTCAACCCCGTTCATGAGGGACAGCGAGATATAAAACGTGCCTCCGAAACCAAACTTCGACAGAATGTTCACCCCGTTTTCAAATGCCGATATCGGGGCATCGTCGAACGTGAAAGATACAATCGGCTCGTGTAGTCTGACATTGATCTTTCTGGTGAAACTTATACTCGCCCATTTCCTTCTAATAACCTTTATAAACCTTCTCATCGTTGCTTGAGTGCTGTTTGGATGACTGTATGTACGGCTTGATCTGCTGTACAAGTTCGCGTGTGAATTTTTGCGCGCCGTCGATATTCAGGTGTTCCGGGTCAACGTAGAGTTCCGGATGCGTGATATAACTGGTGTCGGCGGAGTAAACAAACACGGGTATCCCGGTTTTTTCCGACGTCTTTTTCAGGTATTCAATGGCGGAAGAACTACCGATGCTCCGCCCGTAATTTGGTGAAACGACGAAAAAGACCTGACAGTCCTTTTCCAGAAATTTATTGACCATATAATCAAATGCAGCCACTGCTTCCGGGTTGAGGGGCGTTTTGGCCGGCTCGCTTTCCGGTTTTTTGCCGGGGTCGTAGTCCATAGTACCCGGACGGGGTTTCCAGCCTTTATCCTCTGCTTTCCCGTCGAGCCCCGGAACCAGGTACGGGCGAATCAGGTAGTAGAAACTGGAGTTGTAGGCATACAGCCGCGATTTGAGCAGCAGCCATTCAAATTTGGATGTTTTGTCCAGCACAGGACGTATTTCCGGATGGGTGCTGTAAAAAGGCCGCAAAAAGCCCGCGTGTTCGTAAGCCATCGCGCCTTCCAGGTCGTTGTCGTCGATATTGAGTATGACAACCTTCGGGCTGTATCGCGCAAGAATTCCTTCTTGCACTGCCCTGAAATAGGGCATGCCCTGTCCGCCGCGACCGGCATTCCAGCAGGACATCCGGAGCGAGTCTTCGATGATTTGAGAGACGTAGTTTATTTCCGCTCTGGAACTGCCGATGACCACCACATCTTCATCGCAATGTTCGAGGGTATATTTTGCCTTGTGATACCGCCCGTCGGGTGAGTGATCCCGAAGGGTGTCCAACAACAGTCCGCCCATTTGGTCAATGACCAGGAACAAACCGAGTACCAGCAAGATTTTTAAGCCGAGGTGTTTCATTCAGATATTCAAAAGGCTAAAACTGAAAATAGATAAACTGGCTTCCGTCGAATACGCCGAAGCTCACGATATAGATCAACATAATGAGTATGGTTGCAAACCGTACATACACCACGCGGTGGTTCAGCAGGGTGAAATCAGGGTAATATTCCCTGCAATAATCAACTGCAAACAGCGTGCTGACACCGAGAATCGAAAAAGCAAATATGCCCAGGTCGCCGGTGTAAAGGCTGGTGCCAGGGTTGGTCAATATGGTTCCGATAATATGTGTGGCATCGTGCAGGGTGGCTGCCCTGAAGAATACCCAGGCAAAGCAGGTAAGGGCAAATACAAACAGCAGATTGAGCGGTTTGGGGAGTTTCAGCCACCTGACCCCGGCGATTTCGCGTTCCACAATCTGGTAAAGCCCGTGAACGGCGCCCCATATCACAAACGTCCAGTTGGCCCCGTGCCACAACCCGCTGACTACGAATGTAGTAAACAGGTTGAAATAGTTGCGCGGCTTCGACACCTTGTTGCCGCCCAGGGGGATGTACAGATAATCCTTAAACCAGGTGGACAGGGAGATATGCCAACGGCTCCAGAACTCCCGGAAGGAAGCGGAAAAGTACGGGCGCCGAAAGTTTTCCATCAGGTCGAATCCGAACAACTGCGCGCAGCCTACGGCAATAAGTGAATAACCGCCGAAGTCACAGTAGATCTGCACGGCGAAAAACGCCGTAGCGACCAGATACGACCACCCTGTGTGCATATCCACGTTATTGTACACGGCATCGACATACAGTGAAAGCCGGTCGGCCACAACCACTTTCATGAAGAAACCCCAAAGCATGATCTTCAGCCCTTTGGAGATCATCTGGTAACTGAAGTGTTTGGGCTGAAAGAACTGTGGCAAGAGGTGCGAGGCCCGCTCGATTGGGCCGGCGACGAGTTGCGGGAAGAAACTGACAAAAGCCAGAAAGGCGATCAGGTCGTTGGTCGGGGTGAGTTTTTTGCGGTAAATGTCAATCGCATAACTCATCGACTGGAAGGTGTAAAAACTGATGCCGACAGGCAAAATGATCTTCAGCGAACCCAAATGAATTTGCTGGCCGAAAAAGGCAAATGCGTTGACAAAACTGTCGGTAAAGAAGTTGTAGTATTTAAAGAAGCCTAACAGGGTCAGGTTCACACCCATACTTACCAGGAAGAGGAGTCTCTTTTTCTGCGGGTTTTCCTCCCGGTGGAGTGCCGAGCCGACAAAGTAGTCGAGCACGGAACTGAAGGCGAGCAATGCCAGGAACCTGTAATCCCACCATCCGTAAAAGAGATAGCTCGAGGCCAGCAAAAGCAGGTTGCTCAGCCGCTGACTCCTGTTGGCGACAAACCAGAACAGGAAGAATACGATCGGCAGGAAAATGGCAAAATCAAGCGAATTGAATAGCATGGTACTGCGGCTATCAGTTGTTTAAGGATGAGAGTTCCCGCGGGAGTTTGTTGTTGGTATACCTTTCAGTGATGAATTCGTGGAGATAATCCGTGACATTTACCTTGGTTTCAAGCAACTGGTCGCGTCTGTTCCTGAATTCCTGCCTGTCCTGCCCGAGTATGTCGTCTATGAGGGCAAATACCTTTTCCGAATCGCTGGTATTGAAGACCAGGCCGAATTTTTCCTGGTCCTGGCAGTAGCTCCGCGCGATGGTATTGATATAAATGGTCGGGGTACCCAATACGCCGGCCTCCGAGGCGATGGTTGCGCCTTCGCTCACCACGATAGAAGCATAACTGAGCGCGTGATGCAGTTTTTCCGGGGCAATTTTTATTTGATAGGGTTTCAGGTCGGGGTCCAGCGCCTTTTCGGAGGTTATGAAGACCCGCATGTGTTCCGACAGTTTTTTTACCAGTTTTACCTTGTCTTCATTGGTAAGCCCTTTGTGTCCGGCATCGTGCGTTGCGTTCCATGATACCAGCCGAACGATGGCGTACGGTTCATCGTTTTTCAGTCCGAGCCAGCGGTACAACTCCGGGTTGGGCGTGAAGTAACGCGGGTGCAGGTACGCAATTTCGTGGTAACCCCGGTACCGGATTTGTTTGGGCCCCAGGTCTTCGGGAAGCACATCGGGGGTAAGAATGGCGTCGGTGAAAGGGCGGTAGAGCACAATTTGCTCCATATTGCCCGAATCTTCGAGCGACAGATGCTTTTTCCCGAGCAAAAAGGCCGCATGAGCAGCATAGATGGAGCCGTGGCTGATAAAGAGGTCGGGCTTGAAACGCAGGCCGGTAAAAAACATCTGCACATCAAATTTCAGGAGTCCCCAGATCTTGCCCCAAAGCGTCTTGTAATGCTTGCCGAAACTCTTGTATTGGAACCCCTCCGCACGGATAAGTTCCAGTTCAAACTCTTTCTCCCGCGCCGTAAACAATACCTCCGAACCTTCCCTGATGAAGCGATGGGCGAGGTGTTTGAACAAATGAAGATGGCCGGGATGTCCTATGTCGATCAGAATACGCATTACTTTAAACTTTGATAAACCTTCAATCCGATTTTGCCAACCTGGTAGAGTGATTTGTTCACGACCAGTTCATATCTGCCGAAACAAACTTCATCGCCGCCGAAACGGGCCTTAAATTCGCGCACACCGTAATCCTCGTCGGGTCGGCCGGCCCCCATAAAATCGAAATGATCGAAGCCGTTCCGGTAGCCGTATTCGATAGGCGCCCAGGTAGCCAGTACGCTGGGGTGCAAACCCTGTGCCAAGCCGTCCTCCCCGCACACATACCATTCGTAAATTACTTTTTCGGCATATACCGGACACATAATCCCGCCGATGACCCTTCCTTCGTGCTTCACGACGAAAAACTTGCCGATGCCCATTTTCCAGAATTTCAGGAACATTTCGGGCGCGGGAAGCGGTTTTTTGACCTTTTCCTTGTACAGTTTTTGCAGGATGCGGTAAAATGCAGCCACCTCCGATTCGGAAGCGGCTTCCGATATTTCAGCGCCTGCTTTCAGGCTCGATTTGATCTGCCGTATCCGGCTGCTGCTCGCTCTTTTTTTCACGGCGGCCTCTTCGTCGGTCCTGACCAGGTAGTTGAGGTGCGGTTTGAAGGTGTATCCGCAGGATTCGAATGTGCTGCGCAGGGCGTCGGTTTCGAAGAAGTTTCTGAACTCCACATAGATCGAACGACCGGCTGCATAGCGGGTCAATTCGGACAGCAGGCGTCGGGTTACCTCGGGGATATCCGTATCCTCGGCAACCAGGGGGCCACCCCATACGATCAGCCTGCGGGAGAGCCATGATTTGAGCCCGCCGCCGTTGGTCTGGAATACCCCGAGCAGGGAGCCCAGCACTTTTCCGGCGTCATTGGTAGCGAGCAGGAGGAACGGCTTGTAGCCCGGTATGCCGTCGATAAACCGGAAAAAGACGGGACTTTGAAAAAAGTTGCCGTTTGGATTCTGACTCAGGAAACGCTCAAAAGCCTTTAGCGATCCACTTTGTTCCAGTTGATCGAAAGTTGCGTAAAGTTTAAGTTGCATCGATGTTGAGTTGATTAAATATTGGTGTAATCAGGTTGTTTTAAAGTTGTCCGGACAACCTGGCCGAAGCCGTTTCTGCTGCCTTTTTTCGTCTTAAAAAACGCCCACAACCCGCTAGCTTTCACGGCGAGTTCGTCGGGGTTGCCCGTATCGTTAACGCTCAGGCGTTTCAGGCGGAAGGGGTCTGTATGGACAGTATTGTATCCGAAATCAACGGTTATACCACAATCATATCCTGCCTCTATGGACAAGGCGATATCCCGTTCCGAATAATCTCCATTGGGATATGCGATGGCGTTGATATCCAGATGATACTCGTTTTCGAGCATTGTTTTGGCCGCAATGATCTCTTCCCTGGCCTCCGCATCGTCGCATTGCGGCAGGCAGGGGTGGAAAATAGTGTGCGCCTGGAAATCGACAAGCGGTTTCAGGGCCATGATCTGTTCCCGGTTCATTGCCTGTGGTTTTTCAAACTCCGTTTCCGGGCTAAACCCCGCTTGTTGCAGGCGCTTAAGTTTTTCGCGGTTGGGCAGGCGTTTCAGGGCTGATTTCGGCACTTCCGGGTGTTTGAAGGTAAACCAGAAATGCCTGTTGGTATTGATGATTCCGGCACACAGGAATATGGTGACCGGAACGCGGTAGCGCTCCAGCAACGGTTTCAGGGCGTAGTTGCCGATATGGCCGTCGTCGAATGTAAGGATCAGCGATTTGGGCGGCAGTTTACGGCTGTTTTTTTCCCGGCAGGCTTTGATATAATCGCCGAGGGCAATGATGTTGTAGCGGGCCGAAAGAAATTCCAGGTTTTTTTCAAAGGCTTCCGGTTCGATATCGTGGTACAGGAGGATGGTCACCCTGTTGCGCTGCACGAGTTCACGAAATAAAAAAGGCAGCCCCGAATACCGGAGTATCTTGAATAACAGGTTCTTCATGTGTCCGGCCGGCTTAATCAATAAATGTGTTGAACCACCTTTCCATATGTATCCATTTCCAGATCTCCTTCCCGTGATTTCCTTTCCTGTCCAGGTGTTTGGCGTACAGATCCTGTACTTTTTTTGCATCGACCAGTCCCCGCGAAGCAAAAGACCGGGACGTGATAATGTTATTGATATATTCCTGAAAAACGGGGGTTCTGAACCACTCGTCGTGCGGCGTGCCGAAACCGATTTTGTCCCGTCGCGTCCTGATTTTTTCAGGTAACCGGCCCTTCATGGCTTCCCGGAGAATGTGCTTGGTCATGCCCTCGTTGATGATGAGATCGTCGTCGAGCGAAAGGGTACTCTCCACCAGCCGGTGGTCGAGGAAGGGCACCCGGGCTTCTATGGAAAACCACATGGAATTCCGGTCTTCCCATTTCAAAAGGTGTTCCAGTTTGTACTCGAAGTGGTTGATCAGGGCATCCTGAAGCGAAAGTGAGCCGTACAGTTCGCCGGCAATAGATGTGTTCTCCGATGCATGGGCCTGGTAAAAATCTGAATCGATGTATCCGTACTCCATGGCCCGCGCCCTGGCCCGCAATCCGGCGGGCAACATAAACAGGATATAGCTGAGGACACCCATGAAGGCGGAGTGTTTCAGGTAGTAATGGGTCATCTCTGAAGCCAGTTTTCCGACTCGCCCTTTTCGCAGCAGATTTTTAAAATGAAAGCCGAAGAAGTAGTGATAGCCGGCCAGCATTTCATCTGCACCCTGACCGTCGAGGGTAACCGTGACATTTTGCCGGGCCAGTTCCATCACTTTGTATTGGGCGTATGGACCGGTTCCGGCAATGGGTTCCGCATGTGCCCGGACGATGGAGTCGATATCCGCCATCAGGGTATGCTCGTCCGGCTGCACAAAGTGCATGTTTTTCAGTTGCGGGCGGTACAGGTCGATAAATTTCGATTCGTCGCCGTATTTCCCGTCGCCATATACCGCAGAAAAGGTGTGCAGGTCGTCTTTTTTAAAGTCTTGTAACAGGGTGGAGACGATACTGGAAGAGTCCAGTCCGCCGCTCAGACAAACACCTACCGGTACATCGCTGCGCAGCCTGATGTTGATCGATTCCTGGAAGGCCTCCCTGAATTCTTCAGGGCTCTTATAGGGTTTTCTCAGTTCGTATTTCAGGTTGTACCATTTCTTGATGATGAAAGGCTCCTTTTTGCGTATGCGGTCGGGAGCGACCCTCATTTTGATCGAATGGCCGTGGTTGAGTTTTTTGATCTCCTTAAAAAACGTGCCTTCGTTTTGATCGGTCCGGTTGAATACGAGAAAGTCGAACAGGGCATCGTTGTCAGGCGTTGGTTTTTTACCCATCACGGCCAGCAGGGAAGGTATCTCGGAGGCAAACATAAAACGGTCGTCCTCAATGATATAGTAGAAAGGCTTCTTGCCATACCGGTCCCGCGCGCCGAATAATACTTTTTCCACACGGTCGTAGATCACAAGGGCCCACATGCCGTTGAGGCGGTGCAGCATATCTTCACCCCACTCGATGTAAGCGGTGAGCAGCACCTCTGTATCGGTTTTTGTACGGAAAGAATAGCCCCTTGTTTTGAGTTCTTCCCGCAATTCAACGTAGTTGAATATTTCCCCGTTGAAGATCATTACATAACGGCCGTCATGGGAAAACATGGGCTGGTGTCCGTCGATGCTCAGGTCGATGATGCTAAGGCGAACAAACCCGAACCCGATATTGTCCTCCATAAAAGTACCGTCGTCGTTAGGGCCGCGATGCTTCATTTCCCGCATCATGGCCCTTATCTGGTCTTCGTCGACCCTCGATCGGTTCAGGTTGATTATTCCGGAAATACCACACATAGTTTATTGATTCACTTGGTTTGGTTTAACATTAACGGACAACACGTGCTGCCTGTCCGCATTCAATAACTGTTCATAGACGTCCCTGAGGCGTCGGGCTATGGCCTGCGCATCAAGTCCGAGCGACAACAGGCGCTCCCGCCCGTTTGTGCGGCCGTGTTTTACCGAAAACTCCAGGGCCCTGGCCAGGGGCACTGCAAAATCAGCCGGGTCAAAGCCGCCGACGCCGCATCCCTGCGTGCCGCGAACCACCCAGGCCGCATCGCCCACATCTGTTACGACGGTCGGGCAGTTGCAGGCCATGGCTTCCTTGACAACGTTGGGCGACCCTTCGGAAAAAGAGCACAATACGAACACGTTGGCCGAATTCAGGTATTTGACCACGAGATCATGCGAAACGTCGTACCGGGCGATCAATTCCACATCGGGGCGGTTCAGGAGTTTGGTAGCGGCTTCCGCCAGCGCATAGTTTTTATTGACGTTGGCCGGGTCGCCCAGAAACAGGACGTACTTTTTGTCGGGGTCGAGCCCCAGTTCCTTGCGGTATCCCTGTTCATTGATGGCAAACTGGTCGAGCCTGACACCGTTGGGAATCAGGTGGGTGATGCTTTTCCGCCGTACGAGTTTTTCCAGGTTCGGCGACTTGCAAATGATCGCCTGTACAAAGGGCTGGACTGCCTTGCCCAGCCACACCAGCATACTGCTTCTGAAATCGCGTTTCCCGAGTCCGACATGCGCGCCGTTGAGATCATCGCCCATGTACGACAGGACTACCGGGGTGGAGCCGGCTGCCAGAACGGCTACCCACCCGCAAAGGGAATAATGCGCGTGGATGATGTCTGCAGGATGCTCTTTCAGGTAACGCTTCAGCGGACCGGTATTTTTGAGATAATTCAGGGCGCCTTTTCCCTTGATGAGATAATAGGAAACCTCAATACCTTCTGCGACCAGGGAGTCGCCCTGCGACTTGATAAACGGGGCAATGTCGTAGTAATCATTATTACCACTGACTACAAATAATACTTTCATGGATTAACTTACTGGCTGATGTACGTTGTTAAGAATATCGATAAAGTGTTCCAGTCGGAGCAGATAGGAATAGTGCCGGTTGAAATCGCCGGGCTCGAACACCCATGCTCCGTCGAGCAGGCGATACCTGCCGGGCACGCCGTCGACCAGCATTTGATAGGGATCTGACTGTCCGAAGGTGCATTGCATTTCGTTGACGAGATAACGCCCGTCTGCAGATTCGAAGATGTCGACGGATTGAGACAGGAAATGCCGTTTATCGGTGACCCGCATGACAAAATCGAGCAGGGGAAAGGGCGGGTTTTCATACCCTTTGATCAGGCTTCCACTGGCCTTTTCACCCTTGACCATTTTTTTATGGGCAAAAAAGGAATCGCCGATGCGCACACATCGCCATTCATAGGAATGTTCGATATACTCCTGGAGGATCACATAATCCTTTTGGATTTCCGACCGCTCCACCTTGTATTGGTTTAGTTTGGCCATGAACTCCTGCGGCCGCATCATTTTTTTCAGGGCGCGAACGAGCAGGCCTTTTTTCTGCAGGTTCGGGCCGGTGCTTCTCGCAGAGCCTTTGCCGGAAAAGGTGTTCCGGACATAGTCGAGCGCAGCGGCTCGTGTCTTTAACACGGTGACGCCCCTGCCGGAGGCGCCGACGTTGGTTTTGCCGACAAGAGGAAGTGCGGCCTGTTCAACGAAGGCCAGGGCTTCCTCTTCCAGATAAAACACCTTTGTAGCAGGGTGTGGTATTTTATTGGCGGCAAGCCAGTACGAGAGGTATTTTTTGTTTTCGTATACCTGTATTTCCTCCATGGACGGGTATACGGGAATGCCGCAAACAGTGTTGAGGATATTCACACGCTCATCGTACATGCTCTTGTAGGCGTTGGTAACGCCCGGCGGCATCGCCAGTAACCCGTCGAAGGCGCCGTTGGCTACACGCTCGAACCAGTCGGCATGGTCGATGTCGATTGATTCCCATTCCACCAGGTCGCTCATCTCCGCGCATACTGTTTCCCAGCGACGGTAGTCTTCGTCAATATCGGTTTTTAATATAGCCAGCCTGAGTTTTTTCATAAGATATGCTATGGACAGTGATGTTGGTTGAGGCATAAAAGCGCCGCATGGGTTACAACCCGATGTATTCCAGTGCTGATAAAAACTCGTCGGTGACGGAAGGATTTACCACAACAAAAAGACAGTTTATGATTGCTTCTTTGGTCAGGGAAACCGGGTTAGGCGGCCTGCTTTGCTCCATTTTTACCCATAACCTTGCCTGTTGCAGGGTCGGCTTCAACTTTCCCCGGTATATCCTGATCAGGTTGCTGTTGGACCGCGCTGTTTTTTCCAGTTTTGATTTTATGATGAAACCAATATTTGAATAACTGGAAATGAAGATTTTGTTCAGCTCATAATCCACATTGGTCATATCGGCCTTATAGGATTCGCCTCCTTTGCCGAAATCAATCTTGGGGATATGATTTTCGCACATCCATTGCCCGATAAAGTACATTAATGCTTTGCCTGGGCTGTATTTTCCATAATCCGGGTCATATGCCTGCGAGTGTCCGACCAGGGCATTTTCCTGGTAGAGTGCAATATTAAAGGCAATCCGTTCTGATCCGACACGGATTGAGAAGCGGTGCAGCAACCCGTCTTCGGCCCACGCACGGAAGCAGTTTTTGGCCAGGGCAATAAATTTGGGATTGTCGTATTTGGATGGGGTGGGGGTACCGGTCCAGCGTTTGGTGTGGCACGCGCAAAACTCTTCCGTCCAGGTATCCAGGTCGGTATCATCGGAAAATACCTCGAATTCGGCGGATTGCTGCTTTTTCAGGCGGTTCACATAATACCGCATGTTTTTCATCTTGTTGAACCGATCCAGTACTTCCTTCGGTGTCTTGCATACCAGCGCAGGGCACACCGAATGTTTGGATAGTTCCCAAAATACCTCGCTTTGCTTTCCGGTCTCGGCGAATGCATCCATATAGGATGCCCACGACGGTTGATAGTTCAACTTCAGTGACCAGTCGTTCTTTTTAACGGCATCCAGGAATATCCTGAAAATAGATTGAATTGCCTTTTTATCACAGTTGTTGTGGATGGTAAAGAAGTTATAATCCGATTTGATATCACTCAGAAAAACAAGTGTCCCGTTGTCATTTCTGAAAAATGTGGCCGCGACCAGATTCCCGTTATCGAAAAAACTGCATAGAACGAGCTCCTCAGCATTCGCACCGGCGAGATACCGAAGGAAACTGGGCGATTGAAAAGGAGATGGGTGAATACTGTTCTGCCAAAGCTCCGAATAGCTGTCCCAAAACAACTGGTCGGGGTAATCGTGTGTAACAGAGAGTTCAATCATCAGAGGCGTATTTAGAGGGGTATTAAAAGATTTGGATTGATTAAAATATATCGAGATCTATAGGCGCCAGGGATAATATGGCGGCTTTTAATTTTTGGCCCGCCGGCCAAATCCTGTTATGGTATATATTCTTGAGTTTAGGGTGGCTTTTCAGGTGTTTTCTGGACATATCCTTGTATTTGGCTTTCAGGATAAACGGCAGGTTTCGGACCGGGGAGATAAAAATCCGTCCCAGTTCCTGGTTGGTGTTGGCGTAGGCATACTTGTATTCCTCTGCCCCTTCTCCAAAATCGAGCCGATTCAGCCCGCGTTCCGCCATCCATTGTATGATCAGCATGGTCAGCACTTTGCCAGGGCTGATCTTGTAATACGTTGCATCGTATGACGTGGAATGGTGGATAAGTGTCTGCTCTTCCATAAACCCGATCACAAATGCAATCCGTTTTCCGCCGAGGCTAATGGAAAACCGGGCGATCACTTCATCCTTTATCCACGCCAGAATGCACTCCCGGAGAAATACCTTTTGCTCCGGATCTTTGTATTTCGAGGGGTAGGCTGTGTTTTCCCATCGCTCGATATGGAGTTTACAAAACTGTTCCAGCCATTCATCCAGGTACTCATCTCCGTAAAATATCTCGAGAACGGCTTTTTGCTCATTCATGAGGCGGTTTGTTTTGGTGCGGTGTTCCCTGGATTGGCGGATTTCATCCAGCAGGGCCTGCGGCGTTTCGGCTTGCATCAAAGGGCAAACCGAGTATCTGGTGTTCAGGTAAAACAGGCCGCTCGCCCGGCCTGCCGCGGCCAGCATATCCATGTAGGGCGCCCAAAAGGGGTGATTGTTGAGGATCAGCGACCAATTCTTTTTTTTGATCGCTTCAAAGAACTGGTGAAAAAAATCGGCCGTCTCTTCGGCTGTAATGGTGTTGTGGAATACAATGAAGTTGTGGTCGGACTTTAAATCGCTCAGAAATCTGTAGGCATGGCCTTCTTTCCTGAAGAAAGTCGCTCCTTTCAATTGTCCGTCCGTTGTACTGTACCTGCATACGGCTATATCATTCCGGTATACCGTCCCCAGCATCCTGATATAGTTCGGCGCCTGAAAAACGGAACGCATAACGCTTTCTTTCCAAAGCGTGGCATACGCTTCCCAGAATACCTCGTCCGGCATGCAGCAATCGATGATCAAATGATTTGTTTTCAAAATGGAGTGTCCTTTTATTCTGTACCGAGGGGTACAATGGTTTTTATTCAACGGATTAAAGGAACGAGTTCGGCCTTTCCGGCGGCATCCCAGCCGGCTGCAATGGAATACATCTTGATGTGCTGGTCCAGTCCCGCTTCTCCAGCCCGTTCCGGACCCGCCGGGTGCAGGAAGTCGTTCATGAAAGGCGATACCGATTCAAGATTAAGGTGTTCGGCTAATGCCGGGCGGTATTTTTCAAAAAAAGCGCGTACAGCGTTATCGTCTATTTCCTTGTTCCAGATATACTTGTGCAGGACTACCCTGGAAAGGAGCAGGGGCAGCCTGGTTTTTTCCAGTACATCGGCCGGACTGTATCCCTTGTTCGTTTTCAGATGATACATCCCGGCGTTGGCATTCCGGATGAAGGTGGCATAGAACATCTGCCCTTTCATTCGTTTGCTCTTGACTTTTTCGAACAGGCGGGCATGAACGCCCGACCACTTTGTCCGGTTGAGCTCCTGAAAAAACTGAAGGTTCAGGAAGGGGGTCCGATTGTTGAGGTAATGGCTCTGCATGACCAGTTCCGGACCAAAATATTTGCGGAATATCTCGTTAAAAACGAAGTAATAGAAACGGTGGTTGGGCTCCCAGTCTTTCATTTTCTCGAGATATGTCGAGATGTCTTCAATCAGTGCTTCCAGTTCTTCGTCAAAAAACGCAGGGTTGACGTTGCGGGTTTTCTGGCGCAAAAAGTCTTTCCAGGAATCATCTGCTGCCGCAAAAATCCGGATAAGCGCCTCGCTCATCATCACACCGGGGATGTGGAGCGCCCGGAACAGTTCGCTGCCGAAATTACCGGTAAAAATGTAATTTGTTTTCGCTGCCAGCGCTTGTGCGGCATGGTGATAGTGCGGCCTTCCGTAGTTTCCGTTGTATTCCGTCAGCCGCATAAAAGCGCGTGCCGACCGGAGTGATTCGTTGTCTACATAGGCCTGGTCCAGCAGGATGGGTTGGTAATCGACGCCAATCCGGGCTGCCTGGACTGCCGGCATGGAAACATCGGTAGAGTCGGGACGCCCGAAGCTATATGTAAAGAACTGCCGGTCTGCATTTTTGGCTCCCGCCACGAGGGTCCGGCCGTCGAAGCCGCCGGTAAAGGAGATGCCGAAAGGCTCTTCCGGGAAAAAACGCCGGAGTTCCGTATCAAACAACCCTGTCAGTCGGCTGAGGCTATCGGAAGAGTGGTCTTCCGGACTTCCGAAATAATTGCTGATCTCAAAGTCGCCGGTCACACGTGTGCCACTTGCACCGAGGCGCAGGTAGCGGTGGGCATCCAGCACCTTGATATCCTGCCACCAGGTAGAGTTGAAAAAAGGATAGTTGAAGAGTATCCTTTCGAGCAGGTTGCGCTTGTCATGGGGCCTGGCCTGGGTAAGTTCAGCCAGGGTAAAGGAAGCGGAACAAATACTCGTTTGCCCATTATCGTTGTGGTAATACACCGGGTAAATGGCGCCGAATGATGTGCCGCAGCAAAAACCTTCGGGATGCAGGTAAAACCAGCAATAATGGCCTTTTACTTCCCGGAATAATACGTCCAGGTCAATCTTTCCATTTTCCGGCAGCGTCAGGTTGGGCATTTGACGGGTTTTCGGAAAAAGCGGATCCCCCAAAAACAACAACTTGCCTCCCGGTACGCCAAGCGTTACCAGGTGTTGTTTCCCTTTATGCAAATAAAGGGTGTTAGGCTTCGGGTTGTCCGGTATGCCGGGCTGGTCCAGGGCCTCCACCTGCAGGGTCGAGCCTGCATCGTATTTATATTGCAACAGGAAAAACATCGGTCGTTATCAGTTGAGTATTTTGTTCTTGAACTCGTTGAGTGCAAAGAGACTGCGATAGGGTTGGCGGCGGTAATGGCTCGCTATCTTGTAGTGCAACTTTAACCGGCTGAGCCAGCCCTGCTGGTTAAAATCTGCCCCGATACGCGGTATGCGGTCTTGCTGTACGGCTTCTTTGGTCATCTTGCCTGAAGTAGTGGCGTGATAACCCGATTCCTTTGCCAGAATATGTGCAGCCATGGTATTGTCGCCGTGGGGCCAGCACAGAAAATGCACCGGCTTACCCAGGTGCTCCTCGATGGTTTTTTTGGAATGCACGACCTCGTACTGGAGGCGGTCGCGAAATTCCTGATCCGATTCAATGTCAAGATGCAGGTTGCCCGCCTGCATGAAACGGTCGGCCAGTTGGCGTACGGCCGCCTCATAAACCGGCCTGTCTGTTGTCCCCGTAAGATCGTAAGCCGCAGCGATTTCAGTGGCCTCTCGGAAAAAATCCGGGTTGATGCGGTGCTTTTTGGCGATAACAGCCGATTGTTCCTCGAACAGCGGTGTCCCGAAGGATAGCCGTTGTTCAAACGCCGGATCTTTCATATACGTTGCCCTGATTTCCGGATAGGCGTTGAGGATGGGATGGAGGCCCTTGAAGCCGCCGTAATAAAAGCCTTTGATTTTCTCCGAAACGACGTATTTGGCGTGGGTCATGGTATGCGACTGTACATCTACCACACCCGATTCCTGCATCAGTTTGAGTTCTTCCCACGACAAATACCCCAGTCCTTCCAGGTCCGATTCGCTGCATTTGCCGCTCCATACATCTTCCAGGTTGGGGCGTACCACGGCGTTGGGCTCTATGCATTCGGGCGATACGAACAGGGTAAACCGCATGCCGTATTTCTTGGCTACCGGGTAGGCATAAACCCAGTTGTCGAGCAGGCCGTCGTCGAAAGTCAGGCACAATTCATTTCCATCGCTGGTTTTGATACCCCTGCGAATGGCCAGCCATTCGTCCATAAACAGCGCCTTGAAGTTGTTGCGCTTGAGGTAGGCCATCTGGTGCTCGAAGTTTTGCAGTCTCAGGGTAAGAAAGTGCAATACCCATTGTTCGATGGGTTCGGGCGCGACAGAGTGGTAGTAAAAAACCGGTGGACTAATGTTTTTCATAGTATGATTCGATTTGCCGCATGTGGTTTTCAATGTTACACTGCTGTTCTACCGATTCGCTGAGTGCAAAAGCCTTTTGGGCGAGACTGGGAAAGTCCCGGATAATGCTCAGAAAATTGTCTTTTATTTGATCATAATGGGCAGGATCTCCGAGAATAAAGTCTTTTTCGTGGCCGTATATTTCTTCAAAAACCGGCACATTGCTCGTCAGCGTTGGCAGACCTGTCAAAATAGACTCTGCAATAACATTGCCATAAGACTCGTATGCGCTCAAAAAAAGGAACAAATCCATCGAAGCATAGAACTCCGGGATGTTCTGAATATATCCGAGCAATTTGATCCGATCGGCGAACGGGCTTTTGCTGATTTGCGCTTCCAGTTCCGGACGCAGAGGTCCGTCGCCGGCGATATGCAGTTCAATATCCGGGTTGGTGTCGGCTATTTCTTCAAACAACCGGATGACCAGATCGACATTTTTGCCGTTCCAGAGCCGCCCGGCGTAGCCGATGCGCCGCAATTGGGTGCGCAGTGTTTTCAGGGCGGTGAATTTTTGGGTATCGATACAGTTGTACACCACCGGAGGCAAAACCGGCATCACCTTGTCCCGGAAGATATTGGCACTGTAATGCGAATTGGCAATAAAGCTCACTTCGCCCCGCATCATCAAAAGGCGTGAGAGGAGCCATACTGCTTTCAGGTAGATTTTCTGGATAGCGCTTTTCCAGTAGATCGTACCGTGAATATGGTATATCGTGCGCTGCACGCCCGCCAGCAGGGTGAGTGCCAGCAGGACGGGGCCCCCGTTTTGCAGGTGGAAGATGCCGTCGCGATGCTGGCGGACGTAGCGAAAGTATTGCCAGTATGGCCGCACCTTGCCGCTTTCTCCAGCCTCGACGGTTATTTTGGACTCGTCGAAAATCTGCTTCCAGGTGGGACGGATACCATAAGTGTACAACCTGCGCTTCCGGTAAAAATACTCGGAGTAATACCGTACACCCAGTTCCATACCTCCCGGTCCGATTTGCCAAAGGACGTAATGTACTGGTCTTATTTCCATTGGTGTTCTTCAGAATCTTGATACATCATGGCGCCCATACTGAAAAATACAGCTTGTATGATGCCACCTATGACAAATTGATAGTAAGAGAAAAACTGCTGCGACGAGGAGTGTAGCAGGAACCACGCAGGGAAAAAGATGCAGAAAAACAGCAAGGCGCCCTTGTAAGGGCTTCCCCGCGCCTGGTTATTGCTTCGGATAAATAGTTTTAATATAAAGTAGATGAAGAACAGGTGCATCAGCGCATAGCCGATAATACCCGAGTGCATCAGGATATTCTGGTTGCCCACGTGAAAATCGTCGCCTTCCATGAACCTGTTGGAAAAGCCCCAGCCGGTAAGCGGCGATTCCGACCATATTTTCATCACGCGCGGACCCCGGACGCTCAATCGGATCAGGGAGCCGCCTGCCGTCTCGTCGCCCTCAGCCAGTTTTCCAAGCGTGAGCAATCGTTTGATGGCATTGTCTATCTGTATCCCCACAATGGGCAGGGAACGCGCTGTGAAAAGAAAGATAAGCACCAGGACCAGGATGGACATGAGTCTCCGGCCACTCAGTTTCAGGACAAACAACAGCGAGAAAAACAGGGAAAAGGTGAAACAGATTACCCAGCCCCGCGTAGCGGACAAGAATACCGAAGCAAAATTTGCCATCACCACCGCGAAGCACAGCCAGGAGGGCAGGTACTTCCCCGGCCTAAAGGCCAGGAAGAACAACGCTCCAAAATAGGTAATGAGCAGGATGCCCTCGTTGTACAACCCGCGATACGTTTTGCCTGCCTTGATTTTGATGGCATACCGCGCCTTTTTTACCACACCCATGTGCTGGGCGGGGCTCTGCGCATTCAGGATCGTGTACAACTGGGCGCCCAGCGCCACAAACGCCACACAAAAGAGATACAGGAACAGGTCCCGGTATTGCTCGATTCGTGTGAACAGCCGGGGAACCGAGTACAGCATAAACAGCGGCACGATCCACTTGATGAGCCGGAATTGTACGTTGATCTCCATGGAAACCCCGATCACGTATCCCTGCACCAGCAGAAATATGATGTAGATCAGCAGTATCTTCAGGAAATCGGTATAAAAGGGTTTATAGTTGAGCGGCTTGCCGTATGCCTTGAAAAAGGTCAGAATAATATAGATCATACCGACCTCCGCATCCGGCAATCCGGGCATTACGGCTATTACGGTCTTGTACAGACCGAAAAAGCCGAAAAACCCGTCGGATACGGTCAGGAAGTAAGCCATCCAGAAGGCCTCGTCCTTCGAGCGGAAGTAGGCCACGAGAATACCGATAAAGAATGCGGTGCCTACAAACTTCGGGACAAAATAATTGGCGCCAATGGACACTATGACCAGCGCCAGAAACAGCAGCGCTTTCCGAAGCATGGATGGTTCCTGCTCGGATTCGCTTGCCGCTGTTTCGGGCGGGCTATAGTTTTGCTCAGCTAAGGGATAGGGTGTTGGATAAGAAATCTGCATTGTTCGGGATGGAATATTTTTCTAGCATGACATTGCGCATCCACTGCACCTTCTCGACGCGCTTATCCTCGTTTTGGAGGTAATAGCGCACGATTTCGGGAGCGTCCTCAAAATTTTTCACCGCAGGCACGTCGGCATTGCCGAAAATCTCCACCACGTTTTGCTGCCATTCTAATATGGGCAAAGCGCCAGAGCAGAGTGCCTCCACAAAACGCCAGTGAATGGCGTGCAGGAGACCGGGATTAGCGTCCACCGGTGCAAATTTGGTGGCGTTGTACATATCATTCAATTGTTCCACTGAAATGTGGGCGCCACCCGCCCTGGGCCGGTAGCATTTCCGGAGTTCGGGGTAATGGCCAAACCAGCGCTCCCACGATTGATCGCCATGGATCTGCAGGTCAAACTCGGTAAAACAACTCAAAAACTTCGACTTTTTTATCCCCCAGTTCGTCTTGTAG
>CALMBD010000322.1 GCA_937861115.1 uncultured Bacteroidota bacterium
GGGGGCTTTCCAGCAGGGGCGGATGGCTCGGAAATGCTCACTGTTCCTGATAATCTTATCCCTAAATTTCAATGAACTTTTTTGACCAACTGTCAGTTCAAGTCTCGTTTATTACAATTTATCCAATAAGGAAATTCTTAACTGCCATTAAACTTTACCATTGTTCCCATCACAAGGTCAACAAAGGCATTCAGGTTTTTTATCTTATCCAGGAAGCGATTCGACAACTCAAATTCAACTGATTCGTGAAAATGAAGGTTGTTCCTTTTCTGGTTCAGCTCTCTTAAATAATCTAAAGTTGTTTTGTCGAACCTATAATGCTTAGTATACTCAGCACTACCGATCAAATCGGACATTCCTAGAGTTGTTTCCTTTACGCCATTATGTAAGATGGTTTTTGCTTTATCGTCAACTTGGAATGCCTCTATGTCATGTAGTTCTTTCACTTTGATAGGTCTTTTGCGCTGATCCTTTGCCAGAGTTTCAAACATTGGCAAGTCCTTTTTAATTTGATGAATGCAGAAACCGTTTAGGATCAATTCTGCCTTCATGTAATTTTCAAAGAAAATGGTGATACGAACGCAATCAATCAAGTATTCAAAAATAAATTCTTCTAAAATAGGATCGCCAATTTTGGGATCACCGTTCTTTCGCTCAAAGTAAAGTTGGTTTAGTCGATCAAACTCCTTTACAACTTTTGCCCTTTTAAATACTCCAGCACCAAAAATGATCAGAGATGCGCTGGTGCTACTCATCTCCTTTTGAGTAGAATACAACCACAGATTTGGTTTCATAAGTTAGGTCTTTAGGTAAGCGCAATTGTTTCAATCTTGATTTCACTCCCCCACTTTGGGTTCCAAGGAGAAACCAAAATAATTTTGTTAAATATGGTTTTAATCGGAGGGTTTGCATTGAACTGCCTCAGATCAAGTTCACCAAGTCCATATCCAATGTAATCAACAATTGCCAGCCACCACGATCCGTATTCGTGGAAATATTGTCTTACTTTTTCCTCCTTCTCTCTTACAGCAATCGGAAGATTCTTATATAAATCAGACACAACAAAACCCCCTCCATTATCATCACTAGCGGCACCCCACAAATACGGTCGATCAAACTTGGTTTCTGTTGGTAGAAACTCAAGTGTTAGGTTATTATGCACTTTAACGATTTGTCTCTGACCAAGATTCGGCAAGTACGACCTTAATGTTGAAACAATCTTTTCTCTTAGCTCTTTTGATGGTTTAATTGGCCTTTCAAAGGTGTAACTAACAAAACATGAACGGTCAAAGTGATCGACCAAAAAAGAATCAAAGATGTTAGTTAGAAAACGGTGTATACGAATGTTGGTATGTTCCAATGGCTCTACCTTATCGCCATTGTGGAAGTGTTTGCTCAGCCTTCGTACCTCGACCGCTATCTCTCCATTTATTGCAAAGTCAGGAGTTCTTTGCCCTTTAGGCTGAGGGACTAAAGACTCTTCTTCCCATCCAGAATGCAACAGAAACTCTTTTACAAACGCTTCGTCTTGATTCATAACAAGTTGTATTCCTATTCTTTGGTCAAAACACTGCTTTGTTATTATTTGTTCCACGACACAAAAGGCCACCCTTTTGCGAGTGGTTGTATTCGGTTTTCAAACACTTTTTCCCCTGCTCGCGCCGGGCTGTGCCCGGTGTTCACTATCTCTGAGGCTTTGCCTCCACTAATTCGAAAACAACCTGAAAACAAACCGCCAGATACCATTTGAAAGTTAGGGCCAAATCCCACAGATAAGACACGCCCGGCGCAAGCAGGGAGGTCTGCAACCTATTTCAGGACAAGTCACAACAACTCATTCACCCTCCACCCGCCGCACCGCCCCCGGCGTCACCCCAAACTCCTCCTGGAACGAATGGCTGAAATAGGCCGGGTCTTTATAGCCGACCCGGTAAGCGATTTCCGATACCTGTAGATCGGTGGTTTCCAGCAGTTGTTTTGCCCGTTGCAGCCGGTAGGCGCGGATAAACCGCGAGGGCGCATCGTTGACCAGGGTTTTCATTTTTCGAAACAACTGGGAACGGCTGATGCCGATGGCCCGGCACAGTTCCGGCAAGGCGAAGTTTTCGTCGGAGAGGTTGGACTCCAGTTTGGCTTTCAGGTCCCGGATAAACAGGTCTTCGAAGCGTTCCTGCTGTGCGGTGTAGGCTTTTGCGGCGGCGGCTTCCTGTTGCGTGGCGCTTTCCATGGCGGTGGCCGCCTGGAGTGTCAGGGTGGTAAGGAGTTTCAAATCGGCGGCGGTGTATTGGACCGGCTGGCGGCTCGACAACAGGACGGCCCCGAAAGTCCGGTTCCTGACCCGCAAGGGGGTGTATAGCAGGGCCCGGGCGCCGTTGCGGTCATCGGAAAAGTGTACGATATCGGAATGCTCGCAGAGGGTGTGGTCCTGGTACAAATGACCTGCCCGGAGCAGGTCGAGCGGCGGACACGAAAAATCGCCTGTTTGGGCCAGTACCTCCGGAACGCCGTTTTCGTCTTCCCGAAGCATTACTGCCCCTGCCGAAAAGGGGATCAGCCGGCCGGCTTCTTCCAGCGCCATATCGGCCACGGCGTCGGTGCTGACTGCCGAGATCAGTTTCTCGGAAAAATTGTAGATCAGGTTTATTTCCCGGTACAGGTGCAATACCTCGGCGCCCAGTTTTTTCTTTTCGGATTCCTGCCGGGCCACCCGGGTCAGCACCCGGGCGATGTAGGCCGCCGGAGGACCGCCGCATACCCGGCCCAACAACACACCATCCACTTCCACGTCATAAACGCCGGCCGGTTCGGCAGTGGGGGCGCCGAACAACAGCGCACCCGTTTCCTGCTCAATCCAGAAAGGCGCATTGCCGTTCGTCCCCGGGATATCCCGCAACAGGTCCGCCATTTCCGGATCACGGACAATGAGATTTTTCAGACTGGGAACAGAAAACGTCTGGCGCATGGTTGGGCAGTAAACAAGGTTACCCGGCGATCGGATTTAGAGCGTGTTCGGGAATTTATTCTGAGGCGAAAGTGAGCAGATTTTATTTTAGATAAGGCAAATTTTGCAGCCGTATGCGGGCAATCCGGCGAAAAATTTAACGCAGTATAAAATAAAATTTGCCACCTGGAGGCCAGAAATAAATTCCCGAACACGCTCTCATACTGCCAAAACTACAAAGCCCCGCCGGAAACCACTGTTTTTCTTCCAAAACAATGTTCCGGCCCGGGCTTTCTAATAACCATTTGGGGCTTCAAACATTCAATCCCTGTTATTTCTTCGAACCGTTCCAGACCGTCTCCGTTGCTTTTTCAGTCATGCACTGCACGTCGCTGCAGGTAGGCATATTGTCATAGAAATTGTTCAGGTACTTGTGCATGTATGTGACAGACTTTTTGGACAGGAGCGGGGAGTCGCACAAGGCCAGCAGATCGGCCCGGGCGGCCTGCATCTTCGTGACCGCGGCCGTGAAATCTGCCTGTCCGAGCCCGTTGACCATGAAGAAGCGCTGGCGAACGTTTGCCTTGCCCGATTCAAAAGACGGGGTGGCATAGGGCGCATTGACGAGGCCGGAAAAGTCAAAATCATACGGAATCGGAATCACCTGCTCCCGGCCGGCAATACGAACCAGCCGAACATTCCGAAAACCCTTCAAATCCCAGTCGGTATTGCCGATCATGTATTCAAACAGACTCGTGAGCGCGAGTTGCTCGCCATCAAACTGATCCAGGCCCATGTCGTACGTTTCATCCAGCACGCCGTTCATACGCGCCAGCGTTTCTTCCTTGTCCTCCAGCAGGATGCAATAGATGAGTTGCTGTGTGCCGAGATGCACGTCTTTCATGGTGAGTTGCACGAGGCGTGCCCGGACGCTGTAGGGCGACAGCGACTCCCACATCCGGTAGGCAATGTATTCCCGGATGAGCAGGTCTTCGCTCTTTTTGTCGAAAGAAAACGGGAGCACCAGTTTTATTTCGTTCATGGTGTCGAGGCCAAACCTGTTCAGTTCCTTTTTGGAGAATTTGATTTTCAGCGGCGGGATCTCACTCATTTTACGCCGGAATTTGCCGCGCGTTTTGACGTCCACCTTATAACTGCGGCCGTCGACGCTCGTCAGGACGCCCGGAAAATACTGGTCTGTTTTGCGGTTGTTCTTACAGGTTACCATGTCTGTTTCCAGGGTCAGGGCAACGCCTTCCGTCGTGGTCAGCGCCTCGAAAACAGATGGCTTCGGCGTCGAGGCAGTCTGTTGCTGGGCTGCCAGGGTTGCTGCGCAAAAAAGGATAAGAAACAACGGGTAAAAAAATCGGGCAGTTTTCATTTTGCAAGTCCTGTTCTATGATGGAAAGATGTGCGCGTACGCTTCGTTTTTGATAAAACAAAGGTGCAGGCGCCGGGCCCCATCTGTGTAGGACATATATCGCGAAGTATAGGACAAATGCCGCAATCCTATTCCTTGGGCGGATCAAGTTTCCAGTCCGAGGGCGTTTTGTGCATTTCCCTGGTGAACAGGCGGGTAAAGTAGGAGGGATCGTTGAACCCGGTTTGCCAGGCGATTTCGGCGATGCTCAGGTCGGAATGCCGCAGCAGGTCCTTTGCCTTTTGAAGCCTCAGGTCGCGAATCACCTGCAGGGGCGGGCGGGCGGCAAGCGCCATCACTTTGCGCTGGAGCTGGGAGGGCGACAGGTTCACGGCCCTGCTCAGGCGTTCGACATTGAAGTCGGGATCGCCGATATTCGACTCGATAACGGCCATCACCTTTTTGAAAAACGGGTTTTTCAGCGCAAGGTCGAACATCAGTTTCTCCCGCTGCTGCCTGAGCGCCTTTTGCGTCGCTTTTTCATACAGCAGGGAACTTTCCATGGCAGCGGCGGACTGCACGGCCAGGGTAGTGAGCAGTTTCAGTTCGGCCGCCGTGAACTCCGGCCCGCCGTTTCGGAGCAGGAACATGGCGCCCAGGATGTGATGCCTGACCTTGAGGCTCGCGTACATGAGCCACTTTTCTTCGTTTTCACCCGCCTCCGCTGCCGGCAGGCGCAGGATTTCCGAAGCCCCGCTGCCGCTGATTTGCCGGTAAAAGCCGTCCGCTTGCAGTTGCTTCGGTGCGGGGAAACCCGTATCGCCGGTGCGGGCGAATACTTCCGCCGGGGCATCCGGTTCTTTCAGGAAAACGACGGCACCCTGTTGAAACGGGATCAGGTGCCCGGCCTCCCGGATGGCCAGTTGGGCAATGGCGTCGATGCCCACAGCGGAAGCAAGCAGTCCGGAGAAATTGAAGATCAGGTTGATTTCCCGGTACAGGTGCAGCACTTCCGCGCCGAGTTTTTTCTTTTCCATCTCCTGCCCGGCCCAAAGGCTGAGCCAGTCCGCAATAAACGCGGCATCGTCGGAACTGTACACATAGCCCAGCAAGGCGCCATCGGCCTGAACGGGGTATCGGCCGGGGTTTTGGCCATGCTGCACGCCAAACAACTTTTGTCCATCGATATCTTCCAGCCAGAACCGCGCGCTTCCATACAGCAGGTCCTGTTCCAGCCGCCGCCGGATTTCAGGGCTCCTGGCCAGCATCGATTTCAGACTGGTTTTACTCATATCAGTTCGCTGTTTTGCTGCACCAGCAATGTAAAACAGAAGGTACTTCCTTTTCCGATTTCGCTTTCCACCCAGATCCGTCCGCCGTGATGCCCGACGATCTCCTTGCAAATAGGCAGGCCCAGGCCGGTGCCCTGGGGTTTGTCGGTCAGCGTATCGTCGCCCACCTGTTTAAATTTATCGAATATCTGATCCAGGTCTTTTTGTGCAATACCGATCCCCGTATCGGCTATGCGCACCTCGATCTCGTTCTGGCGCAAGCGCGCGCTGCACTGCACGCCGCCTTTCTCCGTAAACTTCGCCGCATTGGACAACAGGTTGACCAGCACCTGAATCAGCCGGTCCTTATCGCCGTATACGACGGGCAGGTGTTCGTCCACCGTTTTTACCAGTCTGAGATCTTTATGATCAAAAAGCACGGCGGTGGAAGCAATCGCCCTTTCGATAACGGCATCTATCTCGACGGGGCCGTGCTGCCACTCCACCTTCCCGGCGTCGATTTTGGCCAGGTCGAGTACTTCGTTGATCAGGTGGGTAAGGCGCTCGCTTTCGCTGACGACAATTTCGAGGTTATCCATCACCTGCGCGGCGGCGTGTTCGACTTTCGGGTCTTTGAGATTGGTGTTGGGCAGGATGCGTTCCGTCAGGCGTTTTTTGATGATCTTGGAAAAGCCCATGATGGAGGTCAGCGGCGTGCGCAGTTCATGGCTTACCGTGGAAAGGAAAACACTTTTGGCCTCGTTCAATTCTTTGAGGCGAAGGGCCTCGGCCTGTTCCATCTGGAGGCGGTATTGCAGTTTTTGCTCCTGTTTTTCTTTTCTCCTGATAAAATACAAAAACCCTCCGACGACCATGGCATAGCCGAAATAGGCCCACCAGGTGCGCCACCAGGGCGGCAAAACCACGATGCGCAGCGACGCCCCCTGTTCATTCCACAGGCCGTCGTTGTTGGCGCCCCGCACCCGGAAATCATACGTGCCGTGCGGGAGATTGGTGTAGGTGGCCGTATTGGAAGTGCCTGCCTCTTGCCAGTCTTCGTCAAACCCTTCCATTTTATAGGCAAACCGGTTTTGGGAGGGGTCGGCGAAGTCGAGGGCGGCAAACTCAAAAGACAGGGACTTGTCTTCATATCCCAACACGATTTCTTCTGCCCAGGGAATCGCTTTGGTCAACGGCGATTTTTCCGTTTTCAGGGATACCGATTTATTGGACAGTTTAAAGTCGATGAACACCACCGGCGGGACATGTGCATTGATCGCCAGCATATCCTGCGGATAAAAGGCATTGAAGCCCCTGATGCCGCCGAAAAACAGTTGCCCGTCGTTGCTCCGGAAATAGGAAGCAGAGTTGAATTCCAGGTTTTGCAACCCGTCTTTTTCATTGAAGTTCCGGAAGCGGTGGTTTTTCGGGTTGTACACCGACAGGCCTTTATTGGTACTCATCCACAGGTTGCCGGACGCATCGGGCAGGATGGCATATACCACCATATCGGGCAGACCGTCTTTTTCCGTAAAGTTTTCAAACGTTTCTTTTTCCCGGTCAAAACGGCTCAGGCCGCCGCCGCCGGTTCCGATCCAGAGGTAGCGCCCCGGCTCGGCGGGATCGGCCATAATGGACTTGACGGTGTTCTGACTCAGGCTGGCCGGGTTTTTCGGGTCGTTCTGAAAATGCCGGAAGCCCGGAGCCGCCGGGTCGAAGCGCAACAACCCTTCGCTGGTACCGATCCACAAAATGCCTGTGTTATCCTGAAAAAGGGTCGGAAATTCATTGTTCAGGATCGTGAGGTTCTTTTCGGGCAAATAGGGGAAACAGGTAAATTTTTCACCGGCAGGATCAAAACGGCACAGGTTGGTGGAAGTGACCGCCCACAATGCCCCGTCTTTCCCGGCAATGACTTTCCAGACATAATTAAACTTCGGCCTGTCGGACCCGGGATTCGGCAGGTATTGTCCGGCAATGCGGGCATCCCCTTTGTCCCAGCCGGTTATTTTGAGCAGCCCGATGGAGCCGCCCAGCCACAGCGTGCCCGGGGCGCCCTCGAAAATGGTCAGCACGGATTCTTTCCGGAGCCTTATGTCCGTCGTCTGCACCGGCCGGATGGTATTCGACACCGGATCAAAGGAATACAAACACATGCCGGAGGGCGACACCCATATTTGACCGTTCGACGTTTTGCAAATGGCGCGCAGGCTCTCTCCCCGGTACAGTAGATTCATCCTTCGATCGGGCATTTTTCTGGCAAACCGCTCGGCGTTTCGGTTTAGTTTGAGCAGTCCGTGACCTTTTGTCCCGATCCACATCACTTTCCCCTGATCTTCCAGTAAAGGCCCTGTTCCGGAATGAACCGGATTGTCCGGATTGTTTCCCGAAGTAAAAATGAGGTGCTTGCCGTTGGCAGGGTTGAAGTTCATCAAACCGGTGATGAAACTGATCCACACTTCTCCGTGGGCATCTTCCAGGAGTTCGAATACTTCGTTCCAACTGAACTGCATGTCTTTTTTATCCCAACTGAAATGGCTGTCCGTATTGGGGTCCGGCACGAGCGGGTAACAGTGCCACGCGCCGGCGCCGGCATCCCATTGTCCGATTTTATCGGCGCATACGATCCAGATGCTGCCGTTTTTTCCCCGGCCCATCCTGAAAAAACGGTTTTGCGCCTCATCCAGGGTTTCCAGTGTTTTTCGCCAGGCCGGGTCTTTCACTTCCGGAAACTTTTTGCTGATGGCATACGACTTTTTATCGGCGGATGCGGTGATCCGGAACAGGCCATTGGGCGAAAGCATCCAGTATATCCCGTTTTTATCCTGAAACAGTTTGGCCGACACCACATTCACCAGGCTATCCGCTTCATTTTTCAACTGTTTGATGCGTTTAATCTTCAAATCGGCGGCATTCCGGGAGGTAGCGGGCATTTCCAGCACGTGCAGGGCGTAGTCGTCCGTATTCAACCAGATAAGGCCCTGTTGGTCCACCATCAGGGAAAGAATTTTTTCCGAACTCAGGTCGCGCCCGTGGGCGGCATCCGGAAAAATATGCTGGAAAGTCTCCTGTTCCCGGTCGAACAGATTCAGCCCTTTGTAGGTACTGACCCATACCCTGCCCTGCCGGTCCTGCACCAGGTCGTTGATGTAATTATTGGAAATGGAGGTGGAGTCGAACGGGTTGTGGCGATATACGATGAAGCGGTAGCCGTCGAAGCGGTTGAGGCCGTCTTTGGTGCCTACCCAGAGGAATCCTTTGTCGTCCTGCATCAGGCAGGTGATCATGTTTTGGGAGAGCCCGAGTTCGGAAGAGAGGCATTCGAAGGGCAAGGTTTGCGGCTCCTGATCCGGATGCTCCTGCCACGCGTTCAAATGCGTGAACTTGACGCTCTGTGCCGAAACAGGACACACCGCCCAGACCAGCCAGGTGGCCAAACAGGAAAACAGTAGTTGCCGGGCCTGTTTCATCGTTCGATTTATGAATGTTTAATTTCTTCGGTTGTCAACGGCAGTGAAAAAGAAAACACACTGCCTTCGTTCCATACACTTTCCACCCAAATGTGTCCGCCATGATGCTCAATGATCTCCTTGCAGATCGGCAGCCCCAGGCCGGTGCCACCGGGCTTGTCGGTCAGGGTATCGTCGCCCACCTGTTTGAATTTTTCAAAAATATGCACGAGGTCTTTTTCCGCAATCCCGATACCGGTGTCCGCAATACTTACCACGATCCGGTCTTGATCCAGGCGGGCGCTGCAGCGTACACTGCCGCTGTCGGTGAACTTGATGGCATTCGACAACAGGTTTACCACGACCTGTATCAGGCGGTCGTTATCGCCCTGTATCGCCGGCAAATCCGGTTCCACCGATTTTATTATTTCGAGCCCTTTCTGTTCAAAAAGGGTGGACGTGGCGTCTATTGCGCGCCGGATGACCTCCTCCATTTCGACCGGGCCATATTGCCACACCACCTTGCCGGCTTCGATTTTGGCCAGGTCGAGCACGTCGTTGATGAGGTTGGTCAGGCGTTCGCTTTCCGAAACAACGATACCCAGGTTGTCCAGTACCTGCTCTGCCGCCTTCGATTGTTTGGGGTCGGTCAAGTCGGTAAAGGGTAAGATCCGGTCTTCAAGGCGTTTTTTGATAATTTTGGAAAAGCCCATGATGGAGGTCAGCGGCGTGCGCAATTCGTGGCTCACCGTGGACAAAAAGATACTTTTAGCATCGTTCAATTCTTTCAGGCGAAGGGCTTCTGCCTGCTCCATTTGCAGGCTGTGTTGCAATTGTTGTTTTTGCAATTCCTTTCTTTGCATGAAATACAAAAGACCGCCGATAGCCAAAACATACCCCAGGTAGGCCCACCAGGTACGCCACCAGGGCGCCAGAATAATGACCCGAACGGAAGCGCCTTCTTCGTTCCAGTAGCCGTCTTTATTGGCTGCTTTTACCCGAAATGTATAGTGGCCGGGGCTCAGATTGGTGTAGGTTGCTTCATGGCGGTTGCCGATATAGCGCCAGTTTTCGTCGAACCCTTCCATTTTAATGGCATACTGGTTTTTCTCCGGCATGTTGAAACTTAGCGCAGCAAAGCCGAAAACAAAAACCTTGTCCACCCAGTCCAGCGTGATCTCCCTTCCGGCGGGCACGGGGCGGTTCAACGCATCGGACTGCGACGCCTCTTCCTCCCGCAGCAGGCGAAAACCGGTGATGATAACCGGCGGCGGAATAGTGTCGTCGGAAACAGCCTCCGGCCTGAACACATTAAATCCATTGACCCCGCCAAAGTACAATTCGCCCGTCCGGCTTTTCAGATAAGCCCCCGGGTTGAAGATATCATCCTGGAGCCCGTCCAGGTAATTATAGTTACGGCAGGTGCCTCGCTCGGGATTGAACCTGGAAAGGCCTTTAGAGCCGCTGATCCACAGGTTGCCGGCATCGTCTTCCAGAATTCCGTTCACGGCGCCCGGCAACAGGCCTTCCCTGGCGCCGTAATGAACGAACCCCGTAGTCCCCTTCCGCATGGCATTAAGGCCATCTACTGTCCCGACCCACAGGGTCTGGTTTTTATCCAGGTACAGACAATTTATCTCGGAATTGTCGAGGCTTTGCGGATTTTCAGGCTCGTGTTTAAAGGTTTGGACTGCTTTGGTTTTTGTATCCAGCCGGACCAGCCCCTTTTCGGTGCCCATCCAAAGCCAGTCGTGGTCCGATAATAATATCAATGACAGTACGCCCTGGGCTCCCTGTAAATAGTCTGCCTGCCAGGCGCCGGAGCGCGTATCGAAAGAAGCCAGCGTCGGCGCTCCGTTCAGACCGGTCCAGAGTATGCCCGGGGGCTGCCAATGCAAATCGACGACCCATTTTTGCTTGTGTATCGGTGAATTGGGGAACTTCCTTTCCCAGGGGAGATAGCGGCCGGTTTGCGGGTCAAATTGTTTTAGGCCGTTGTAGGTGCCGATCCAGAACAAACCCTGCTGATCTTCCTCGATGGCATTGATTTCGTTGGCATTGACATCCGCAATTTTTCCATTGACATAATAGTACCGCTCGAAAGTACCCGCCTTATTGTCGAACTTGTTCAGGCCATTGGAAGTGCCGACCCAAATGCGGCCCCGGCTGTCTTCATGAAAGGAGGTCACCTGGTTGAAGCTAAGGCTGGCCGGATTGTTGGGCAAACTGTAAAAATGGCGAAACGGAGCGGTAAAAGGGTTGTGCTTGTTGAGGCCGCCGCCGAATGTGGCCACCCAGACTATACCGGAGCGGTCGGCAAAAACATCATTGATAAAATTGCTGCTCAGGCTGCGCGGGTCGTCGGGGTCGTGCGGATGCCTTGTAAACTGCTGCGTCCGGGGATCGAAAACGGAGACGCCGCCGTTGGTACCCATCCAGATGCGACCGTCGGCCGCTTCAAAAAAACTGGTCACCGATTTATGGCTGATCGTGCGGGGATTTTTGGGGTCCGGAGGGTACCGCCGGAATGTATGGGTCGCGTTTTCAAGGCAGTTCACGCCGTTGAAGTAAGTGCCGATCCAGATGTTTTGATGCGAGTCTTCAAACAGGGAATAAACCCCTTTGTACGTCAGGCTATCCGAATAATTAATGAGCGTATCCTTTCCAGCCTTGCCGGTATGTATCCATTGAAACAATCCGGTGTTGGTGCCGATCCAAAACCGGCCCCGGCTGTCTTCCAGTATACGTGTGGTTGCTGCGTTAAACGCCGGAGCATCCGGCATCCGGAATATTTTACCGCTCGACCGGTCCAGCCGGTGCAGCCCTTTGCGGGTACCGATCCAAAGGTTATCCTGCCTGTCTTCATAAATGGCGGTGATATCATTGGATTGCAATGCGCCAGGGTCGTCCGGATCGGATTTGTACGCCGTAAAATTTTGGCTTTCCCGGTTAAAACGGAGCAGTCCGCCGTTCGTTGTCGCGGCCCAAAGGGTGCCGGAACGGTCTTCATACAGGCGCCGGACAAAATTATCGGGGATGCTGGTGCTGTCCGCCGGATTGTGTTGAAACACGTTGAAACGGATGCCGTCGTACATGACCAGACCATCGGTTGTACCGATCCAGAGAAGCCCCCGATGGTCCTGTAAAAGACAAAGGAGGTGCATGGACGGCATTCCCTGCCGGGTACCGAAGTGTTCGAACTTTATTTCCTGTGCAACTGCAGGTAAGTGCATGCAGGTCATTGCCCAGATCAGCCACCCTGTTGTACTTTTTGGAAATATTTGCCAAACACGGTTCATGGTCAATTCAGGAGGATTAATTCGCCTTGGTTACCGGTAAAGAAAAGGAAAACACACTGCCTGTCCCTGCTTCGCTTTCCACCCAGATACGGCCGCCGTGATGCTCTACTATTTCCCTGCAAATGGGCAAGCCCAATCCGGTCCCTGTGGGTTTGTCGGTCAAGGTGTCGTCGCCCACCTGTTTGAACTTTTCGAAGATGTGCTGCAGGTCCTTTGCCGCTATGCCGATCCCGCTATCCGATATTTGGACCACGATCTGGTTTTGCTGCATACGGACAACGCACCGCACCCGGCCTTTCTGTGTAAACTTGGCAGCGTTGGACAACAGATTAACCACTACTTGTATCAGGCGATCGCGATCACCATATACAGTTGGCAGTTGTAGCGCCACATCTTTTTCCACCTTCACATTATGTGGATCAAACAAGGTGGTTGTGGCACTAATAGCCCGTTCGATGACTTCACCGATGTCCACCTGCCCGTACTGCCAAATCACCTTACCTGCTTCTATTTTAGCCAGGTCGAGCACATCGTTGATAAGGTTCGTCAGGCGTTCGCTTTCGCTGACAACAATGTCGAGATTATCCATTACCTGGTGTGCTGCTCGTTCCACTTTGGGGTCTTCCAGATCGGTCGCCGGCAGGATACGCTCAGCCATGCGTTTTTTAATAATCTTTGAAAATCCCATGATGGAGGTGAGCGGAGTGCGCAGTTCGTGGCTTACCGTGGACAGGAAGATGCTTTTAGCCTCATTCAATTCTTTCAGCCGGCCGGCCTCCGCGCGATCGCGGTTGCGTTTCATTTGTAACTGGAGAAAAGCGTAAACAACCCCGGCAATACCAAGCAGGTAAAGCAGGTAGGCCCACCAGGTTGCCCACCAGGGTGGAAGAATAACAATTTGAACGGACGTCCCCGTTTCATTCCAGACGCCGTCGTTGTTCGAACCTATGACCCGAAAGGTATAGGTGCCAGGGTCAAGGTTGGTGTAGGTGGCAGAATGGATGACGCCCAGATACTGCCAGTCGGCGTCGAACCCTTCCATTTTACAGGCGAACCGGTTTTTGGCAGGATCAGCATAATCGAGCGCGGCAAATTCAAACGAGATTATCTTGACATCATGGGGCAGTACAATTTTTTGAGTATACGGGATGGCTGATTTCAATACCGAACCAGGCTCTTTAATAGAAACAGATTTATTGGCAATCTTAAAATCAGTGATGACGATTTGCGGGACATGGTTATTGGTTTTCAGCATACGGTCGGGATAAAAGGCATTGAGCCCTTTGATGCCACCGAAAAAAAGTTGCCCGTCAGGTGCTTTGAAATAAGAATTGGAGTTGAATTCCAGGTCTTGCAAGCCATCGGACGTATCGAAATTCCGAAAACTCCGGTCCTGTGGATTAAAAGCGCTTATCCCCTTATTGGTGCTCATCCATAAATTGCCTGCGTCATCGGGCAGTATGGCATAGATGACCATATCAGGCAAGCCGTCTTTTTCCGTGAATTTTTCAAAAACGCCGGTTTTCATATCAAAGCGGTTGAGCCCCCCGCCGCCGGTGCCAATCCAAAGATAGTGTTCAGGTTCGCGTGGATCCGGCGCTATGGTTTTGACCAGGTTATAGCTGATACTGGTTGGATTATTCGGATCATTCCGGTATTTCCGGAAGGTACTCGTAGCCGGATCAAAACGCCAGAGTCCTTCACTCAGTCCCACCCATATAATTCCCTGGTGGTCTTTAAAAACAGTGGGAAACAAGTTGGATTGGATCTTATCCAGATCGCCGTTGAAAAACGGGTAGGTCTTAAAGTTGCCGGTTGCCGGGTTATAATGCCGAAGCGCGTCCACGCAGGCCAACCACATACCGCCATTGTCGTCTGAAATAATTTTTGCCGGATAATGGTGAACTTTCTGCTTCGCCAAAGATGAATCGATCAGAATTTCAACAGCATCCGGATTATCCGAACGGCAGTTGGTCAACTTGATAAAATTGGTTTCCGTACCGATCCACAACACATCGGGTTCGCTCTGATAAAAACAGTATGCGGTGCCCCGGTTTGTAATGGCATTCAATTTTTGTGGCAAGACCTTCCTGATAGTATTCTTTTGCTTTTCCAGCCATAAAATATTGATATCGGTTGTTCCCACCCATATCCTTCCATCCGACGTTTTTCCAATACCCCGCAGACTGGCGCCTTCCCACAAACCGGGATCGTTGTCCGGGTTTGCAAAACGGCGGGCATTGTCGTTGTATTTCATCAGCCCATTGCCCCGGGTGCCCAACCAGATTACGCCACCCTGATCTTCGAGCATGGCGCCAATGCCATAGTACAACGGGTCCGATTCCGGCAGTTGGGAATAGTCGGCAATGGCCCCGGTTTTCAGGTCGAGAATACGGTGCGGTATAGCCCCGCCCATCCATAAGCGGTTTCTATGGTCTTCTAAAAAGACTGTAGCCATAGGCCATCTGTTGTCCCGAAGAAATTGATCAGATGTATGGAAAATCCGGTAACAGTCAAACCGGCCCAGGCGGGAATCCCACCTCAGCAGGCTGTCTCCGGCGCCGATCCAGATTTCGTTATTCAAGCCTTTTCCCAGGGCAATAAAACAATTGCTCGGGCCTTCCAGTATCCTGCGGAAATTGGGATAGGGCACATCGGAAAAGTCCCTGCTGGAACGGTAGGTCTGCTGGTCCTTATTCAGGTAAAACCGCTCTGCCGGAATGGATGGGTAGTGAATTGTCCACCAGACCCCCGATTCATCCATGGAGGGCCAATAAAGGTTTTCTGACTTTACGCCGGTACTGTCCGATATGGCATCCGGCATAAATATCCGCACCCGAAGGCCCTCCAGATTCCGGCTCCCCGGAGGCAATTCAATTTTAATCAGTCCACGGCCAAGGCCGGTCAACCATAAATTTCCCTGACTGTCTTGGGACAATGAATAGCTGGCAGGCACCAGCGTAGCGGGCACCCGGTAAAAGATTTCCCTGGCACGGTCAAAGAGGTTAAGGCCGTTAGCCGTGTTAACCCACATGCGCCCTTCACGGTCCTCCAAAATAGACCGGATATAATTATCGGAAATGGAAAGTGTATCGAAAGGATCAAATCGGTACACCTGAAAGTGGTAACCATCAAATCGGTTCAGTCCGTCTTTAGTGCCTGCCCAGATAAAACCCTTACTGTCCTGACAAAGGGCCAATATCATGTTCTGCGAAAGCCCCTTTTCAGAAGAAAGCCGTTCAACCAGAAGTTGTTGGCCCCCCGCAGATTGAATGAACCCGAGTGCAAACCATCCGGCAAAAAAATATCCGGATTTGATACGCATCAACAAACAGCGGATATTTCTCATATGCTTGCGATTTCCTCCACGCCGGCCCAGTCGTCCGGTACGCCCGAAAACATGTATTGTTTGGATTTTTCTAAAAAATACTGGACGGTTTCGTCCCCGGTGTGCAACAGCAAGGCCTCCTGAAAAGCGAGCGTGGCGGCCGGGAAGTCTTTGGCAAAATAAAGGGAAATAGCCCTGGAAAAAACCTCCCGGGCGGCCTGCTTACCCTGCCGGTTCTGGGCCGCATCGCCGTCAAAACACTCGTGTATGTGCACCAGGGTTTGTTTTCCCTTTACCCGAACCTTACCCAGGTAACGCAACGCGAAACTGTCGGGCGTGCTGATCTGCTCCAGGGTCTCCTTGCTCAAAAGAATGGAGGCGTGGTAGAACTTTGTCAGGCCCTCGATGCGGGCGGCAGTATTCACGGTGTCCGAAATAGTGGCTGCATCCATGCGCTCCCGGTCGCCGATGATGCCCATGATCAGCGAACCGGTATGCATGCCGATACCGATCTTCACCGGTTGTTGGTGCAGGCTTTTCCGGTCCTTGTTGAACTGTTGAATACTTTTTTGAATGGCGACGGCGGCCTTCAGGGCATCCTCGGCGCGGCCGGGAAAAATAGCCATGACGCCATCGCCCAGGTACTGGTTGACAAAACCGTTGTTTTTCCGCACCAGGGGGCCGATCATGCCGTTGAGTTCGTTCACGAAGCGAAAGTTTTCTTCGGGCGACATTTGTTCGGCCAGGGTGGTGTAGTCTCTGACATCGGTAAACATTACCGTCACGGTGCGCTCCACATGGTCGCCGAGCCGCAAATCGGTGAGCGAGTTGCGGCCCAGGGCGCGGAGAAATTCGTGCGGCACAAACTTGTTGGTCACCTCGTGAATACGCCTGATCGCTTCCTCGCGGTCCAGGGCCTCCTGCACCGTTTTTTCGTACAACAAGGCGCTTTCAATGGCAGAAGCGGATTGCAATGCCAGTGTGGTGAGCAGTTTCAAATCGGCGGCGGTGTAATTGACCTGCTCGTTGCTCGCCAGGATAATCGAGCCGACCGATCTGTTTTTTACCTTAAGTGCCGCATACATCAGCGCCCGCAGGTGCGGCTTGTCGTCAATATTTGTCAGGTCGTGCGCGATGGCAGTATGGTCGGAAGCCGCTATTTTACGGATAAAAGACTCTTCCCGGAAAAGATCGGATTTTTGCATCAGCGGGATGCCAGATGTCGCCAGGATATCGAAACGCAAGTGTTGCTCGTCCCACAGGATCACCACACCCTGGTTAAACGGCAGCAGTCGCCCGGCTTCTTCCAGTGCCATGCGGGCAATGGTGTCGGGCTCGATTGTGTCGGCGAGTTTTTCCGAAAAGTTGTAAATCAGATTGATCTCCCGGTACAAATGCAGTACCTCGTTACCGAGTTTTTGCTGGCCGGACGCACGCACCAGCTCCGCGTTGAGCCAGGCGGCCAGTGTCGCGACCATTGGGTCGCCGCTCATCCAGGCCACAATTTCGCCGTCGAGCACAACCGGGACTTTTTCACTGTGCGTTTGGGACCGGGCGCCCAATAACACGACGCCGTCGATATCTTCGATGCAGACCGACAGGTTCAGGCTGGTGCTCAGGTAGTTCAGAAGCATACCCGACCCTTCCTTGTTACTCAGTATCCGGTGCAAAAGTTTGGATCGCTTCATCAATTCATCTGTCCGGTTTAATAGATTTGTTGCGCCCGGGTGGAACGCCGCAAGGTTCAACTTACAATGCCAGCACCTCCCTGGCCAGGCCCAGCAAACGGTCGGGGTCGAAAGGCTTGGTCATGTATTGGTTTGCGCCAACCTCACTGCCTTTTTTTCGATCTACCTCCTGCCCTTTTGCCGTGAGCAGCACAATAAACACATCCTGAAGTCCCAGGTCGTTTTTTACCCGGTCGCATACTTCCATGCCATTCATTTTAGGCATCATCACATCCAGGATCACCAGCCGGGGTTGCTCGCTCTGAATAAGTTCAAGCGTCGTTTCGCCATTGTCGGCAAAGAACAACTCCACCTCGTTTTCGTCGACAAGGTCTTCAAGGGTCTGGCCGAGCAACATTCGAATATGAACTTCATCGTCGGCGATTAAAATTTTTCGATTCATACCTTGTATTTTTTTGATTTCAGGCGGGCTTTCACCTTCCATGGCTGCTGCAAATATCCGGCGCCGCTCCGGCGCGGCACTTGCGTTTTGGGTTCAAAGTCTTGTAATTTGGTTGCATGCGCATGGAACGGGTGGCTCCTCTCTACTCAAAAAAACTCAGCGCAGCAATACCCGCTTCCAGAAGGCTTTTGCAAGATTAACACCACCCTGTATATTTGTAAAAAATAATCACCATGAAAGTACTCAAAGTAGTAGAGGAAGATATTGCCGACAAAATCGACACCTTATACATATTGGAGCAGTTTCGACATATTGACAGCGTAGCCATTACCTTTTTGTGTACAAAAGACGAGCGTGAGGTAAATGACTGGATTGATGAAAAAGGTCGTCACATTGTGATTCGTTTGCCCTACAAGGAGGTAAAACAGATGACAGACGTCAAACCTTTGATGCTTGCAAAAGCCAAAGAGCGACTGGGTTTGGTAGCGTGACATCTTCTGCAACCGGGTGTTGAATCGAGAAAGCCCCCCCTTAGCGCACCACCACCATCCGCTTCCAAAAAGTATCTCCCGCAACGCTCAGTTTTACAAAATACAGCCCCCCGGCAAGCACGGCTCCTTCCGCTGTATCTATACGGTTTTCGCCCGCAGGGAAGGGTTTTTCCGAAAAGATCACGCGTATTCTTTTACCTGTGGCATTGTACAATTCCGCAGCGCACAGGGCGGTATTTTTCAGGGAAAAGGCCAGGGTGAAACTGCCCTTCGAAGGGTTTGGAAAAACCGAAAAATCCGGGGCGGATTCGTCCGCAGGTGCTTCCACGTCTGTCGATACCTCGTTCAGCAGGTCTTGCAGGCAGGCGAATTTAAAATTGCGATGCGGGTAGTTTACGTCGTCGGTGAGTCCCCAGCAGCCATAGCGGTTGTAGCCGCTGGTTAGCGTGAACTGCATGGCGAGGTTGCCGCCTAACTGGAGGAACGCGTCGTCGAGGTTGTAGCGCATTTCATCGCACATGCCCGCGCTGCGCTCGGCGAGGATGCGGTTGCCGATGTTGACCGTGCTGCCGCCGCCGTGGTCGGGGCCGCCTTCATACGATACAAAGCCGCCCGGCAGGTTCCAGGCGTTGGCCCTGGCGATCCATTGCGTGCGCCCGGCCTCGTTGATGCCCATGTCGGTGATCTGGCCTGTGATGCTTGTGTGGCAGTCGTTTAAAATCTGGGCGACACTCTCGCCGTTTTGGGCGCCGCCGGAGAAATAGGTCTGGCAACCAATGGCGTAGAGGTAATTCGATGGAGGCCCGAAATGGGTCTGGATGTATTGCAGCATGGGCTCGACCCACCATTTCAGCATGGGCTGGTGGCTGCACAGCACAACCCGGATACGGCCGTTCAAGGCGCCGGGACCGAACACCGCCCCGAACAGTTGCGCCAGTTCCACTGCCCGCCGGGCGTGGTTTTCCTGCTCGCCGATGCCCAGGGCCGCGGCCTGGGCCTTGTTGTACTGGCTTTGCTCGAAACCGGGCGCCGTGTTCCACACCTCGTTGCTGCTTTCCACATAGATGTTGAGATTGGGGTCGATCCCGTTTTTCAGCATGGTGGCCAGTTGGGTGACGTAATCCGCCGAGGCAGAAATCGGCACATTGATCCACGCATCCGTTTGCGTGCGGTTGGCCAGATCGATCACATGCTCCCAACAGCCCCCTACCCTTTTGCCGATGGTCGGCACGGCCGTTTGCGCAGCGTCGGTGGGCAGTTTGCGGTCGGTCCATTCCGTTGCGGCGGGATAGGTCGGGTCGCTGCCGTTGGCTTCGGTGAAAACCATATACCGGATGGCCGAAAACCGGATGGAATCGAACAGTTGCAGGAACGGCGGATAAAACAGCGCACTGTCGTCGGTATACCCCGGGCGCAGCATTTTGAAATCCGTAAAGCCCGAATTCAGGGGATCGGCCGGCGTCCGGCGCGTATTGGCGAGATTGATCAGGAACAACCCGTTGCTGTTGGATGCCACCACAAAGTCGAAAGTGGTGGTATTGGTCGCGGCATTGTACTGGAGGTTTTGCACCGATCCTCCCGAAGCGGCGCTTGCCGCCCCCTGGCCTTTGAACGAACATTTCCAGACGCCGCTCACGTCGAGGCGATACACCTCGGGGTCGTCGATAGAGCCGGTCCACTCGGCCACCGGGCGAAAATCAAC
>CALMBD010000323.1 GCA_937861115.1 uncultured Bacteroidota bacterium
CTGGAAACTGCTACGGACGCAGCCACGAAGAAGATGATTCAGACGAAGTAATTTATTTTGATAAATCGCTGGAAATCGATTTTAACATACTTTAAAATCGGTTTTTGGGATGGCCTCTCTCCTAATAGCAGGAGGGGGGCTTTTTTTATGGGAAAAACGCGGCCGCTTTAGTTTTCTATAAATAATCCGTATCTTTGCCGCCGAAAAAGCGATACCTCTTCAGGAGTAATGCTGCTCACCACCTTCTCCTCTTCTGCAATACATAATATGCCGGCCCTGTCCGGCACATGGAGGAGACGCCCCGCTTCCCAACCAAATTTTGCCCTTTGTTTTTACTTTACTGACACACGACAACGGCGCCCCGCGCCTGTTAATCTTTTTTCCGTCTGAGCGGTTCGCACCGTTCGGTTGTCCGCGTTCATTATCCATGGGTCCAGCTTTCACCAGCCGGGTTCTGCCTGTTTTATTAAACTGATACTCAATCTATTGCTCATTCATTCACCATACATTCGATATGTCTCTCTCTCGTTTTAATGCGCTCCAAACTGTAGAAAACCGGATGGAGCCCTTTCCCGTAGAATTCACCGAAGGCACTGTGGAAAGTATTGCCTCCTACTTCGGTGAAAACGTCTTTAATGACGAGGCAATGAAAAAGTACCTCACGGAAAATGCCTATCTGAGCGTAAAAGCGGCCGTTCAAAGCGGTCAAAAACTGACGCTTGAAGTGGCTGAGGAAGTTGCCAAGGGCATGAAAAAGTGGTCGGAAGAAAAGGGGTGCACGCACTTTGCCCACTGGTTCCAGCCGCTCACCGGCAAAACGGCCGAAAAGCACGATTCGTTTTTTACCCTGACCCACGACGGTCGCGTAATCGAGGAATTTACCGGCTCGGCATTGGTTCAGCAAGAGCCCGACGGCTCGTCGTTTCCTTCCGGAGGTATGCGCAGCACTTTTGAGGCCCGCGGCTATACGGTATGGGACCCGAGCAGTCCGGCATTTATACTGGAAGTCGGCGACGGTAAAACGCTTTGTATTCCCACCATTTTTGTCACCTATGGCGGAGAGGCACAGGATTTCAAACTGCCACTGCTGCGCTCGCAGGCTTTTCTAGACAGAGCCGCCGTGCCGGTATGCCAGATGTTCGACAAGGAAGTCAATAAGGTAAGCGCTACCCTCGGCTGGGAACAGGAATATTTTGTGGTGGATGAAGCCCTGTTCAGTGCGCGTCCGGACCTGGTGATGACGGGCAGGACCCTGCTGGGTCGCCCCGCAGCCAAGCACCAGCAGTTGGAAGACCACTATTTCGGCTCCATTCCGGAGCGAGTCTACGCATTTATGCGCGACCTGGAAACGGAAAGCCACAAACTGGGTATCCCGGTACGTACCCGCCACAATGAGGTAGCCCCGGCACAATACGAAGTAGCGCCGGTATTTGAGGAGATCAACGTAGCCGTCGACCACAACCAGTTGCTCATGGACCTGATGGAGCGCGTCGCACGTCGCCACAAACTGCGCGTGTTGCTGCATGAAAAGCCCTTTGCAGGCATCAACGGTTCGGGTAAGCACAATAACTGGAGCATGGGTACCAATACCGGTGTCAACCTGTTGTCGCCGGGCCGCAAGGTCAACCTGCGCTTCCTTACCTTTTTTGTCAACACCATCGCAGCGGTGCACAAGTACGCCGATATTTTGCGTTCGAGCATCGCCCATGCGGGCAACGACCACCGCCTCGGCGCCAACGAGGCGCCGCCGGCCATTATTTCGGTATTTATCGGCGAGGCCATGACGAAACTGCTCGACCAGATCGTGAAAGGCAAAAACTCGGATATCGAAGAAGTAAAACGCGCGCTCGATCTTATTGCAAAACTTCCGAACCTGGAACTCGATAATACCGACCGCAACCGCACCTCTCCCTTCGCTTTCACCGGCAATAAATTCGAGATACGCGCGGTAGGCTCCAGCCAGAACTGCGCCGGCCCGATGACGGTGATGAACACCATGATGGGTTTGCAACTGGTTGAGTTCAAGGCCGAGGTGGATAAACTGACCGCCAAAGGCACCAAACAGGAAGTCGCCATACTTACGGTGCTGAAAAGCCTTATCCGCAAATCAAAACCCATCCTGTTCGAGGGCAACAACTACTCCGACGAATGGAAGGCAGAAGCGGCTAAGCGCGGCCTGAACAATTTTGCGGCTACCCCGGAAGCGCTGGATGTGCTGGACAGCAAACTGGCCGTCGATTTCTACGGCAAATCGCGCGTGATGAACAGGGTGGAACTGGAAGCCTTTTATGCCGTTCAGTTGCACTCTTATTGCACCAAACTCAGCATTGAGGCCAAATCGCTTGAAGAAATCGTACACTCGATGGTCATGCCGGCTGTTGTGCGGTACCAAACCGAACTCGCCGACAATATCGGTGCGATGAAAGAGATCGGTATGGACGACGCCATCGGTTACCAGAAAGATACCCTGAAGCGGGTGGTGCGCAATGTGAGCGATATCCGCGAAGGACTTGAAAAACTGCACAAAGCGCTTGAAAAAGCCCACGAAGCAGATAATATTCGCGAAGAGGCCGATATCCTGTGCCATAAAGTGCGGCCGCAAATGGATAAAATCCGCGAAGCGGTGGACGACCTCGAAACATTTGTCGACGACCAGTACTGGCCGCTGGTGAAGTACCGCGAACTGTTGTTTGTGCGGTAATTGAGATAATAATTTTTCTTTTGCATGCCACTGACGATGAGCCATTTCCGGTACCGGGCATGGCTCACGTCTTTTATCATCATAACGGCCTGCCGTTACATATATAACCGGCAGAGAGGTAAAGTTGTGACGGAAAGAATAAGGGGCAGGAATGCCGCGTTTTTATACCTTTATCCTGTACCATATATTTATCTGCATGGCAACTGAATCAGACACTGTTAACCTCCAGCGCAAGGTAGATCGCTACAAAGAGGTGCTGGGTAATACCCAACGCTACCGCGAAGTATGGAGCGCGAGCCTAAGAAAAATTATAGTCGAACAACTGGGTTTACTGGCAAAAGCGACCGGTCTTGATGCAGAGATCGAAGAACGCAGCGACATCGAAAACCTGGAAGCGGTGGTCTTCAGCCTGGGTCATTCGGAAAGCGGCCTGGGGGAACCCGTTGGCGGCGATTTGCGCCGCGACCTGATCAAGCAGAATGGCTCGCTGGTGTACCAGCAGTTGTTCAACGGAAAGATTCTCGTGTTGATCAATTTCCCCTTTATCGAAAAATACGGCCAGCCGCAACCCCCAAAGACCATTGCGATTTACCGGCCCGAAGAATTGAAGGAGCCGTATTTCCTGCGACACCTGGAGACTTTCATTGCCGATATCACCGCCTGGGAAGACTACGACGATGATGCGCCGGAGCCCAATCAGCGGATCGGTTTTAAGATGAACTTTGAAGAGCCGGACCGGTAGGCGCCTTTAACGCGCCACCACACCATGCCTGCTCTCGCAACCCATATTTTGACCAGAAATTTCAGCCCGGCGACTGACAAGCGCCTGCCGGTGTTTTGGGTTTTGTGCCAGTGCACGGAATTGACCGTCCAGCGTACCGCGTAGTCGTAATAACGACGGGGATAGGTGCGCGGGAAATCGATATCGCGATCGGTGTGTTCGGCCCAGGGAGGCAGGGCAGTCGAAGCCATTTGTGCCTCTACCTGATCGTACAGGCCTGTGCCTTTGATGGGATAGGCAACTGTTATGGTAAACAAATCGGGGTCGGCCTCCCGGAGATGGCGTGCCGTTTCCAGGATATCGCGCTCCGTTTCCCCCGGATAGCCGAGCATAATAAACGTGCCTGCCTGCATCCCGGCGCGCCGGGTCGACTGGATCATGGCGCGCACCTGCGCCACATCGACCCGTCTGTCCATGGCGTCGATGATCTGCTGGGAGCCGCTTTCCGCGCCAATCCAGACACGGAAGCAGCCGCAATCCTTTAGAATACTGATCACCTCCCGGTTCATCCGGTCGGCCCGGGTAATACATTCGAAACGAATGTCCACCTGTCGTTTTTGGAGCTCGTCGCGAAACGCACCGAGCCATTTGTGGCTGATGGTAAACACATCGTCGACAAACCAGATCAGGTCGAAGTCGTAATGCTGCTGTAAATGCACAATCTCGTCAACTACGTGCTCCGGGCTTCGCCGCCGGTAACTTTGCCCGTACACGGCTGTGCTGCACCAGCGGCAGGTGTAGGGGCACCCGCGTTGCGTACTGATGCTCACGGCGCTGTGGCCATGTGCGCGTTTCCAGGCATCCAGGTATTGGTGCAGGTCGATTTTATGGCGGTTGGGGAAAGGCAACCGGTCGATATCGCGCAACTTTTCCCGGGGCGCCGTTTTGAATACGGTGCCATCGGGCAACCGGAACGCAATGCCAGTGATATGGCTCATAGAGGTCAATATCAGATCATCTCTATTTTCTCCGCCGTCTCCCGTCCACCGTTTCCCGTCCACCGTCAATGCAATTTCCAGCATGGTTTGCTCGCCCTCTCCTATTGCAATCAGGTCGGCGCCGGCAGCCAGATAACCTTCAAGGTTGTGCGTCACATCGGGGCCGCCAAGTACGATCAGGCAGTGACGGAGCTCGACCCGGCTTCTGACAAAACGCATGATCCCGATCACGTTAATTTTTGTCATCAGGTTGGTATACAGGGCCAGTATGCGCGGCCGGTGCTCCAGCAGATATTGATGCAGGTCCTCTTTTGAAGAAAACGTCGTGTCGAACACCTCGTTTTCCACGCCATGTTTATCGAGCCAGGCCGACAGACACAACAGACCCAGCGGCGGATATGGCTTCATGATGAGTTGTTCTTTCGGGTCTTCCCTAAGAAAATAGCCGTGGGTGAGGAGCGTGTTCATTTTTTTGTCAGGCAAATATAGAAATGATCGCCTGAAGGAGCCAGCCAACCGGCTGTGCAGTATTGTTCCAGCCAATGAAGCACACGCAGAAAACGCGGGTGTTTTTCAAAAAAAACATTCAGGTAGGATGGAGGCAGCCAAAATCCGACCGGTTGCAGCATTTGCACCTGAAAACCGGGAAACATCTGCCGGAACTGTTCAGGGGAGTAATACCAGGTTGGCACGGCCATATCCGGACTGAGCGCGGCAATCACAGGACCTTGCTGAAAACGGCGGAATGCTTCGCGGGGTTTTCGTTTCCACAGGAAAAACAGCATTTCCCAGAAACAGAAACGGCTCATTACTACGGCAATAAAACGGCCTTCGACGCTGAGCAGGGGCAAAAGAGCATCGTTCAGCCGCCGCAAGGCATCGGGAGCGAGGCAGTTGAGGCCACCGAAATTGGACAGGATCAGATCGAAATAGGCTGCCGGCATTGGGTCTTCAATGGCGCGGACGGCTGTTGATATGTTGTCCTCCAGTCCTGCGGCCCCGACTTTTTTCCGCGTTGCGGCTATCATCTCCGGGGAAATATCGGTCGCGAGCACCTTCCATCCTGATCCGGCCAGCCAGACGGCATCTTCGCCCGTTCCGCAGTTGAGTTCCAGCGCATGAAGGCCGATTTTAGGATTCAGTGTTTTGGTCATCAATGCCCAGACCCGTTCGCGCAGCAAACGCCCCGTCGCCGAGTGTGTGAACACCGCGTCGTAATCGCGCGCCACGGCATCGAAAGGCGCAGTTTTTTGCCGGTTGTGCTGTTCCATCAGTGCCGGTTTTCAGGCAAGCCGTTGCAGCCGCCATTCGTCTGCAACGGCTGCCGGTGCATAGTACAGCCATTTTAACGCCCTAACAGGGTCGGCCTGCTCCATGCGCAGCAATTTTTTCCACTCCTCCCTGCCCTGCCGGAGCCTGAAGCGTTTGTGTACCAACCGGTGCAGACGCCGGTAATAGGCCGGTGAAAAAGTGGCGGGGTACATCATGGCGAGGTCGTCGGAGACTTCCCAGTTCTGTTTTTGGCCGAGGAGGTCTTTGACCTTTTCATAAAACCCGGTTCCGGGCAAGGGATAACTGACTGAAATGCCGATATCGTCCGGGAGCAAGTCCTCTACCATGGCTATCGTGGCCGAAATATCCTCGCTGGTCTCACCCAGGTAACCGAACTGGAGGAAAAAACAGACCGCAACGCCTTTCTTTTTCAACAGCCGGGTCGATTGCCTGATCTGTTCGAGGGTAGTTCCCTTGTCCATGGCGTCGAGTATTTTCTGCGAACCGCTTTCAGCGCCGACCCATACCTCCCGGAGCCCGGAATCGACGAGGGCATCGATCGTATCTTCTTTCAGCAGCAGGTCGACCCGGCTTTGAATTTTGTATTCAAACTTCAATTGCTTTTCCAGCACGATATCCCGGAAGCGCTGCACCCAGCCGGGCTTCAGGCCGAAAATATCATCGGCCATCCAGAAATGGGTGACGCCGTATCGTGCGGTTAGCATTTCGATCTCGGCAGCCACACGTTCCGGGCTGCGAGAATTGTAGCGGTTGCCGTAAATGGGTTTGGCGCACCAGTTACACTTAAAAGGACAACCGCGCGTAGTGGCGAGGTTCAGGGAAAAATAGCCGTGGCGCTGCATCCATATCCGTTTGTACGAATCCATATCCACCAGGTCCCAGGCAGGGTCGGGCAGGGAGTCCAGGTCGTGCAGTACCGGGCGCGGAGAAGTACGGTGGACGGGAGACGGTGGACGGTGGACGGTGGACGGTGGACGGTGGACGGTGGACGGTGTGGAATCTTTGGTGTGGGGCTCCGTATGTG
>CALMBD010000324.1 GCA_937861115.1 uncultured Bacteroidota bacterium
GTAGTGATGGCACATGGAAAATGGCCCCCTGTTTCCCGCGGGAAACAGGGGGCCATTTTCCATGTGCCATCACTACGTTACTCCTGTCGATCAGAAGAATACACTCGTTTTAATAGAGATCAGGCCGATAGTGCCTTTTGCCTTTTCCGTGACGAACGGCTCGCCTGCGGCCTTCTGGACCATTCCTTTCCCGGTTACATCCGTGAATTGCTGCTGGAACGTTATGCCGGTCACGAGGGTGGCGCTTGAGGCTAACTCGTACTCTATGCCGCCACCAAGGCCCCACGACAGCGAAAGTCCTTTTACGTCGTCGCGGATGTCTTCGTCTTCGGTATTTTTATCCTGACTGCCGCGGATGTCGCCCTGGGCACGGCTCACGAAGCCGATGGTAAATACGGGCACTTCCGCATAGAACTTGAACCGGGCGTCTTCATTGGAGCCTCCGCGCATTTTGAGGCCGAAGGGAATTTCCACATAATTGAGCCGATAGTGTAGTTTTGCATCACGTTCCACAACTTTGAACCGTTCTTCACTCAGATTTGAGTTGTCCCACAAAGAGGCCATTTCATAACCTACCTGAATGTTACCCCCCTGGTTGAATCCAAAGCCCAGACCGGTGATGAAGGCATAATTCGGCGCAAAATAATATTCACCCAGTGCGCCGAGTTTCAAACCCCAGTTTGATCCTACCCCTTCCAGTTTTTTGTCGTTGGTACGCATCCACGACCAGGTGGGACTGGCCTGAAAGCCAAAGCGGAAGCCCGGGGCGTCTTGTGCCGAAGCGAGGTTCGATACAAGGAATAAAAAGCAAAAAATGGAAGCAATTTTTTTCATGATCAGTAGTTGTTTTGCAGTTCTAAAATCAGGATTTTATAAAACGGCGCATAATGTGCAGCAATTTTAAGCTATGAGTCTAACAAATCCCGCGGCTAAAATCGCAGTTTTTTTCAGGAGTTTAACATTAAACAGAAATAACGTCGCGGTTTTAATATTATTAATACTCGTGTGCGGCCTCCTGAGCACTTGTAGCGACGGCAGGCGCCGCGACGTGCCCGATGTTTCCGGTATCGATGTGGAAATAAAGGTCAGGCGGTTCGACCGCGACTTCTTTGCCCTCGACACCGGCAACCTGGAAGCCGGCATTCAACGCCTGGCACAGGAGTATCCGGAGATGTTCCCGCTTTTTGCGGTCAACATCATCCACGACCAGACAAATCCGAAGGAAACACCTTTGGAGGCCGTCCGGGGGTTTCTACAGGCGCCCCAGATCAGGCAGGTATATGATACGGTGCAGCAGGTGTACGGCGACCTGCGCTGGCTCGACCGCGATCTCACCCAGATGTTCAGGTATTATAAATATTATTTTCCACAAAAACCTGTTCCCGAGGTTGTTGCGATCATTTCGGAATTTGCTACAGACGCATTTACTGCGGGCGACAGCCTTTGCGGGATAGGACTGGACATGTTTTTAGGCGAAAACTATCCCGCGTATTTTGCCAATCCCAATACCGAGCCGGCGTATATCCGCCGGCAGTTCACAAAGGATTATATCACCGTTCGCCTGGCCAAGGCGCTGGCCCAGAATTTGAACGATACGCCGATGGGCGAGCGGCTGCTCGATCAGATGGTGCAGAACGGCAAATCGCTTTATATTGTTGACTGCCTGCTGCCCGAAATACCCGACAGCATGAAAATGGGCTACACCCGCGAACAAATGGAGGGCAGTTATGCCAACGAACAGGCGGTGTGGGCGCGCCTGCTTGATCAAAACCTGTTGTACTCGACCGATGCCCGGAAATTGCGCAAACTGGTGAGCCCCAGCCCCAATGCGCCGGTGGTTTTCCAGGAAGCACCCGGCGAGATTGGCAATTGGATTGGCTGGCAGATCGTTGTGGCATATATGAAACGGTACCCGAAAACGACCATGCAGGAATTGATAAAGATTACCGATGCCCAACAGTTTATGGAAATGGCCAAATACAAGCCCAGACAAAATTGAAAGGCATTTCAAAAAGTGCAGTGTAACTTTGAACCGCCTTTTCCGCCAGTACTATATCGACGCTATCTGATGGATCGCAAGCTGCCACCATGCCGAAAATATCGCACCTGTGTTTTAGCATGGGTAGCCACGGTATTGCTGCAGTTCGCTCCCGCGATATTGCCCGCTCAGACATTTGAGGCGGAGACGGACACCAGGGAAGTGGTGCTGGGCAGTGCTTTCGAAGTATCGTTTACCCTGAAAGATGCCCAGGGCGCCAGATTTGTCGCCCCGGATTTTAGCGACTTCAAGGTCGTCAGCGGGCCCTCGGAAATGCGGGGCATGACCATCATCAACGGCCGCTCCACAACGCGTCAGAGCTGGTCCTTTGAACTGGAGCCCAAACGCACCGGCAATTTCAATATTGGCGCGGCCAGCATCACGGTGAGTGGTAAAGCACTGACAACCAATACGCTGTCGATCAAGGTTGTTCCGGCGCGCGACAGGTCCAACGTCAATGTGCCGCCCGGCGCTACCGACAATCTTTTTATCGCCGGCGAACTGGACCGCGAAAACGCCTATCCCGGCCAGCAGGTCACCTGGCGCATCAAACTGTATACCCAACTCTCTATTGAAGGCGCCGATATCATCGAATTGCCTGACTTTGAAGGCTTTTACTCCAAGGAAAAACGCCGTTTTGATACCCGCGTGACGTATCAGACTATCCGGGGGAAACGCTATGCTGTTAAGGTGTTGCACGAAGAAGCGCTGTTTCCGCTGGAGGCGGGCGAATTGACGGTTGGCCCGGCCAAAGTACGCATCGGGGTGGAACAGCCCGGCCGGTTCGGTTCTTTTCTTATCCCTAAACCGGTGCTCTTCCAGACCCAGCCCATAGCCTTGAAAGTTAAGCCGTTACCTGCCCCGGTGCCCGAAAAATTCACCGGAGGTGTCGGCCGGTACGATTGGTCGGTACAGCTTGACCGGGATTCCTTGTCGACCGACGACGCTTTTTCAATCACTCTTTCGGTGCGCGGCAACGGCGACGCCAAGCGTTTTGCACCGCCCAAACTGTCTTTGCCCGCCGGCCTGGAATCTTTCGATCCCAAGATAAAGGAGGAAGAGGAATACGAAAATGGCGAAGAGGTGGTCCATACCAAAGTGCTGGAGTACATCATCCTTCCCAAAGAGCCGGGCGAATACCGCCTTGCGCCCGAACTTTCCTATTTTGATACAGACAGCAACAGGTTTAGCCTGCTTCGCGCCGACAGCCTTCCCGTCGTCCGTATTACGGCCGGTAAAAATTATGGCATCACTACGCCGGTGGATACGGTTGCCGTTTCGCCGCCGGTTGTGGCGCCCGAGCCCGGTTTTCTTGAAAAAATGTTCGATTGGCTCCAGTCGCCTGCCTTATGGGGTATACTGGCCATGCCTTTGCTGGGGTACGGCATTTATGTGCTGTTGAAAAAGAAGAAAAGAGTCGCCCCGCAGCCGCCCCGCCCTGCCCGGCAGCAGCGTCCCTCATCAAGAATCTCCGCCGATCGTTTTGCGCAGGTGAGCCAGTTGATGCGCGGTGGCGATCCGCGCGCTTTTTATGACGAACTGTTTAAGTTCCTGCAGGCATACCTGGCCAGCCGGCTGGCCCTCACACCTGCCCACATGACCCAGCAAACGGTACAAAAAATGTTGAGCGAACGAGGGGTCGCTTCCGGCACGATACAGGACCTGCTCTCCGTATGGCATACCTGCGAACAGGCACTTTTCGCAGGTCAAACCCAGGCCGCCCAGATGGAACCTACCCTGCGAACCGCACAATCAGTCATTCAGGTACTCGACAAAAGCAATCTATAGGTCGCTGTTTACGACTGCTCGTCGCTCAAGAGTACATAGTTCCGGTATTCGCCCGGCCTCCAGCCGCTAAGTTTTTCGATCCAGTTCGACAACCGGTCTTTTAACGACCAGCTGGTCTGCGTCGGGTCGCCGCTGAACTGCCAGTTCATGGCCTGTATGCGAGGCGCCATGACTGCCGGATGTTTTCCGGTGAAGCGTTCGAGCGGCTCGGCGCCGTCGTAATGATATACCGCCTTGTCGCCGACCATTTGTTCGACGACATCGTCGGAATGCCAGAGGCGGTTGAACCCCTGTTGTTTCCGCTGTTGCGCGGCCGGATTTTTTACCCAGCCGTAGTGGTAAATGCAGGCGGGAAGGCGGCGTACGCGGAGTTTTCGCAACCCCACCCCCGACTCCTCCCCCGAGGGGAGGGGGGACGTAGTGCGTGTTGTTCCGGGTAGCGCGTCCCCCCTCCCCTCGGGGGAGGAGTCGGGGATGGGGTTGCGCCTAAAACCCTGCGCATCCCTGTACGAGCGTATGCGCTTGTCGTTTCGAACAATGCGTACCTCCCTGCGGTACCAGCGCCGGCTGACGCCGATATAATCGTAGGAGCCGTAAAAGTGCCGGTAATCGAACAACAGGCCTTCCGTTTGCGGATCGTGAAGCCAGCGCTCCATACCCGCCCTGATGGCCGGCAGGTCTGCCTCATGCACACACTCATCGGCCTGGATGTAGAAACACCAGTCGTATTCGGGCGGTATCGCGTCGAAGGCTTTATTGGTTTCTTCTGCCAGTACCTGGCCGCCTTCCCGGAGCGAATCGTTCCATTCTGTTTCCACGATATGGATTTTGGGGTCGCCGATACTGCGCACGAGTTCGAGGGTGCCGTCGTCAGATTTCCCCACTGCTACAACAAAATAATCGCATACCGGCAGGATCGACCGGATGGCCTCTGCCACCGGGTAGTCGTAGCGGACAGCATTGCGGATAAAGGTGAAACCGGCGACTTTCATAGCGGCGAAATTACTGGTCTCATACGGGAAAGACATAAAAATCCGGTACTGTCCCCGGTCAGGTAATGACTCACTGTTCCACCAGCAACACGCCGACGGTCATCCATTGTTCAGACTCTACCCGGTAAAAGTATGCGCCGGTCGCCAGCGCGCCGGTGTCGAAACTCGTACTTCCCTCAAAACGAAGCCTCTTAATCTGATTGCCTTTTGCATCAAACAGTCTGAATACCAAGCTTCCCCGCAGGTTTTCCGTGTATACGGACACCTTGCCGCCGGAGGCCACCGCATTTGGATAAACCCGCACTTCGGGCAACTTTCCATCGACTATATCCGGATTATCGACGCCGGTGAGCAGCGAATCTTTGGGCAGGGTGAGGATAAACTGCCCGAAATCGGACTGGGTATTGAAAAATGTGACCGAGCCTTCGGGGCCACTGTTCACCGTTGCTGCCGAATCGATCTGTGCCCACACCGGGCCTTCGCCATTTGGCGCCCGATGCCAGAGTTTGTACGCTTTGGCCGGCTGGTTGGCGGGGGCGAGCCCGATTTGGTCAAGGTTGATTTCGAGGAGTCCCTGAATCGAGGGATTGGTTGAAAAATGACGCGCCACCCAGTATGCGCGACTGACGGTGTCGCCCGCCGGCGATACATCTGGCAGCAGATTGATCCTGGTCACACAGATCTCTTGTGTGGGAATGGGAGCAAGATCAGCGAATTTCATGGTCATGCCGGTGCCCGGGAAAGTGGTGGCGCCGGGCGAGTCGGCAAAGTTTCGGGCACTCGCGCCGGGCCCGATGGCCACTGTCGAGGCAATACGCGTGGCGCTGCCCGTCAGGCTTCCGTGGCTGCTTGCCGAGCGGTCGAACACCCTGTTGCCGCCGGGCTCATTGAACTGGTAATAAGCCAGCAGGTCGGTCTCTTCATCGGGAATTTTCCGCAAGTGCATCTTTTCGCGTATTTCTTCCTGCGTCAGCGCGCGGTTGTATATGCAAACTTCGTCGAGGTCGCCTTTCATATAACGACCACCCCAGCCTTTGTAGTTGCCAAGCCGGGCGGCGGAACTGAAATCTACGGGTGCGGCCACAAAATTGTGCTTCGACGCAATACCGTTTAAGTACAGGGTTACGCCGGAAGGTTCCACGACCATGGCTACATGACTCCATTCGCCTGATGGAACGAACAGGCCGCTTTCCCACCACCAGGCGCCTGCAGGCCAGTGGTAGCCCAATTGATTGTTGCCCGGCAGAAAATTAAAGCCCGCCGATACGCCGTCGTGCATATAAATCGGACTGTAATCGGGTTGCTCACCGTCGGGCTTAACCCAGGCGGTAATGGTCAAATGGTTGGTAGCGACGCCAAGTGCCGGCAGCGCTACATACCCTTCACTGTCGTTGCCACCCAAACGAGCAGCAATACCCGGTATACTGTCGGCAGTACAGTCGTTTTTTACCCGGATCGAGAGGGTGTCGGTAAAAACACCCTGTGGCGTGGAAAGGCTCATGATAGCCTGGTAGTCGCCCGGCTGGCCGAACAGGACTTTAGGGTTGCGCGCATTGGCGCCGCTGACGAAGGCCGCACCGGGGAACTGCCAGGTCCAGGAAGCGCCGTTGTGGTCTACTACGGAGTAGTCGTCGAAGTAGATGGTATCGCGCGCACAGCCGCTTTCAAGGGCGCTGCACATGGCCTGGGCGACGGTTTGCGACGGCTCGTACAGGTCGGCCTCCCAAACGCCGAAACCCCAGCAGCCATTGCGAACCTTGCCGTTCTTGTAAAAAGGTTTGAGGCGGTTGGTTTCAGCCGAAATAGGCAATCCGTCGCTGTACGGCTGCCAGTCGGCCAAACTGTTGTTGCGGTAAAAAACGCCGGCATCGGTGCCGAGGTAAATGCCGCCGTTGGTGCCGTACTGGACCATGATATTGGTGATGCGGATGCCGTTCAGGATGGCAGTGGTGAGATTGATCCAACTCTGCCCGCCGTCGATGCTTTTGTATATTTTTTTGCCGTTGGACCCGTACGTGACGGCTACCCAGAGCAGGTTTTCGTCTTCGGCGCTGACGGCCATTTTTATGCGGTCGTTGTTGTTGGGCAGGGGAAGTTTGGTCAGTTGAACCCAGGTTATTCCGCCGTCGCCGGAGCGCCACATGGCATCGTCCGTGCCGTCCCACTGGGAGCAATAGAGCACGTCGGGATTGGCCCGGCAGACCTCGATTTCGTACACCTTGTTGTCGGCATTACCGGGAAAGGTGTGCAGGGCAGAATAGGAAGTACCGCCGTCGGTACTTTTCCAGAGTTTGTTTTCAAAACCAATATATACATGATTCCAGCAGCGTGGATCGAAGGCCATTTCCGAGTTGGAATAATAGGCATAGCTCTCATTGGGGAACAGTCCGACCGGAAACCCGCTGATTCCATCTCCAAATCCGCCTTTAAGGCGGTACCCGCCAATGTCAGAGAAATAAGTCTTGCGGGCATCGCCGGGGTTTACATAACCCGTGGCTGACTCAGCCCCGCCCATACGGTAAAACTTCCCTTCGGGAAACGACTCGTGCCAGGCCGTGTTGCCGTTGTGATAGCGACCGCCCACGAGTACATCCTCATTCCAGCCCGAATCGAAGCCCCACATGTCAGAGCCTGAAATGCCGTTCATGCGTGCTTCTATGCTCTGGGCAAAATCAGTGGAATAATTCAAGCCACCGTCCGATGCGATCCACAGGTCGCTGCCGGTAGCCGCCAGGGCCTGGATATCGGGGTGGCTCCAGGGCAGTCCGCCGACGTAAGAGCCGAGCGCTGTCCAGGTCGCGCCGCCGTTCACACTTTTGAACCAGGAGGTTCCTCCTGCGATGAGTTGGTTGTCGTTGTTAGGATTTACCACGATCGCCATGTCGTAAAACCCCTGATCGAAGCCGGAAGAAGTACCACTGCTGGACATCAGATTGGTATGCGCGGGTATGCTGTACGCGGTCGGGCTGTTGCCCACGGCATTTTGCGGGTGTGTATTGGCCCACGACGCGCCGCTGTTCTGGCTGACGAACACGCCCACGTAACCCTTCAGGTTGTCGCCGCTGCCACATAGGTAAACGTATACCTTATCCGGCTTGGAGGGGCAAACGGCTACCAAGGCACCCGTCACAGATTCGCCCTGCCCCGGCGTCCACCAGCCGGTATTCGAGGGTGAAAAGACCATACCGCCATCGGTGGAAAGCAAAAAAACGGCGCCGGCGCCGTTTTTCCGTACGGCAAACACGACGTTTGGGTCGCCGGGTTTGAATTGCACCGTCCATGTTTGTTGCGGATGGATTTTGCTCCAGTTCATGCCCCCGTTTACCGTGCGTATCATGCCCTGATCGGCAGCGGCAAACACGATGTCGGGATTGCCGGGGCTAATGGCCAATGCATTGACCCACAGGTTGTTTTCGGAATACACGGTGACCCAGGATACGCCGCCATCCGTGCTTTTAATGATCTTGCCCCTTGTGCCGGCATATACCGTGTTGGGGTCGGTTGGGTGCACTTTAACGGCCCCGAAGGCGTCGTGGAGCACGTCCCTGGTGAGTAGTTCCCAGTGCAGGCCCTTATCGACAGTCTTCCACAGGCCGCCGGCTTCTCCACCTGCATAAAGCACGTTCGGGTCGGAGGGTGCAATATCGAGGGAATATATGTTGGTTTGCCAGGTTACTTCGGTATTGCCATCGGTATCGAAAGTCTGTTTGGGCCCCAGAAATGTCCAGTTGCCGGCCATGCCCCCGCCCCCGGGCTGCCACGCCGGTGCATCGGCGTGCCGCAAAGCGCGCACCATTATTTCTTTTTGCTCCAATTCATCGATGGAAGGTTCCTGTATACTGCCGTCTGCTTGGGTAAAAGCCCGGGCCCAGTGCATCCAGCGTTTGAAGTACTGGGTGTAACTGTTTTTTTCAAAAGGATGCGTTTCAAAATACGCCGAATACACCCGCTGTATCTCGAAAACATTCGGGTTGTCGCCTTCCATCATGTGCATCCATTCGGGCGCATCGGGTGCAACATGAATAGGGGTTGGGCGCTGCTGGGCAACGAGTGCTGCGGTGCTCAGGACAAATACGATACTGGTAAAAAAAGTGTGGCGGGCAAAATTCTTCATGGAAACCGGAGATTGATGATCGGCAAAAGTCTGTAAAAATACCGATACGCCAGAAGGTGCTTATGCCCCCCGTCTGACGCGACAGCGTCTGTACGGAGGGGGACTTTCCCGTACAGACGCTGTCGCGTCAGGCGGGTGTGTGTGTGGCGGTCCCGTACAGACGCTGTCGCGTCAGACGGGTGTGTGTGGCGGTCCCGTACAGACGCTATCGCGTCAGACGGGTGGGTGTGGTGGTCGCGTACAGA
>CALMBD010000325.1 GCA_937861115.1 uncultured Bacteroidota bacterium
CCATCACTCTACTTTTGAAAACCGCATCGGTGTATCGGGCCGAAGGAAAAGAATCCCCGTGGTCGCAATGGTATCGCCTATCGCAAGCCCGTCGGTGATTTCAACCATGCCAGCCTGCCGGACGCCCGTTTTTATCGTGACGAAGTTGGCCTTTCCTTTTGCGCTGACGATCACTTTTTTATCCCGCGCCTGGGGAATGATGCACTGACTGGGGATCATCAATGCGCGCAGGTTGTTGCCCAGCGACAGGCTGACTTCCGCAAAAGAACCCGGCAGCAGGTCGCGCGCGTCGCGCACCAGCGCGCGCACGACCAGGTTGCGCGTATCGGCCGATATGCTTTGCTCGGTCGCCTGAACGGTAGCGCTATAGGCTTTTTCGCTGCCGCTGACGGTAAACTGAACCGTCTGACCCGTGCGCAGTTGGGCGCTGTATTTTTCCGGTACGGCAAAATCGAGTTTGAGTGATTGCGTAGCGCGGATGGTTGCTACTGCGGCGGCAGGCGTCACATAAGCCCCAGGGCTGATCTTGCGCAGACCGATCGTGCCGTCGTACGGCGCGCGCAACTCGGTTTTGCCGATGTTGATGCGGACGAGTTCCATCTCGCTTTTCAGGGTCTGCACCTGCAACACGGCCAAATCGTACTCCTGCTGGCTCACGCCTTTTACCTTCAGCAGGTCGCCGAGGCGCTGCTCCGTAATCTCGGCTTGTTTCAATTGTGTTTCCAGCTTGCTCAACTGGGTTTTCAGGTCTTCATCAAATACCTTCAGCAAGAGTTCGCCCTTGCGCACCTTGCGGCCTTCGGGCAGATTGATGGCCACGACGCGACCGGAAGCCTCCGGGTGGAGTTCCGTTTCTTCGGCGGGGATAAGCGTGCCGCTTGCCGTTACGCTTTCAGACAGCGCGCTGGGCTTCACTATAAACCCTTCAATGGTCGTGACGCTGTAGTTTGTCTTGGGCGGTGGCGCGCCGTTTTCCTTATCGGCTGATTTGCCGCAGGAAGCCAGGGCAAATACAAAGAAAAGAGAGATAGGGAGGAGATTTTTCATGTAAAGCATGGTAAGAAACAACCCGTTATTGGTCGAAGTCACAAGATTAGCGCTTAAACATGAAATTCTGGCAAGTAGTTTTTAAAAACAAAAAACCCTCTCTTTCGGGAGGGTTCTTAACAGAAGCGTCGATGGGGCGGTAGTTGAAGCGGAAAACCATTTCAACAATATATGGATAAGCCTCGTTGCGCTGCTATCTGCTAATTGTGCAGGCTGTTATAGGGCCGCATTTCTTCTCCGAGCCAGTTTTTGTTCCACTCGTCCACCGGCATGATGTGCCTGGCGTGCCGTTTTATTTTCCGGCGAAGGAACGCTACCGCCAATCGGGGAGATTTCCGCCACAAGCGGCGGAGTTTGCTGATACGATATGCCATGATCAAAACAGTTTTACTAATGATTATAAAAAATGGGTTAAGCAATTGATTTCAAAGGACTAACGAGATCGACCCGAAATAAGTTTTCGCCGGAGCAAGTATTTTTGGTTAAAATTTCGGAGCGGTACATTTCCGGCATTTCCGGCAAATTTGAAAACCCGGCGTACCTTCGCCTTTTGTGGAACCCGACTTGCAACTCATGAACAAAACCCTTTCCATCGTCATCCCCGCCTACAACGAAGAGCGCACCATTCACCTCATCCTGGACAAAATCAATGCCGTAACACTCACCGGCGGCATACAAAAAGAAATTATTATTACCAATGATTGTTCCAAAGATGACACGGAGGGTGCGATAAAGCGCTATATGGCGACAAATCCGCATTTAAATATCCGTTATCTTCAGCACGATGTGAATAAAGGCAAAGGCGCCGCCCTCCATACCGGCATACAACATGCCGGCGGCGAATACATCATTATCCAGGACGCCGACCTGGAATACGACCCCGCCGAATACAACATCCTGCTAAAGCCCATACTCGACGGCTACGCCGACGTGGTGTACGGCTCGCGCTTCATGGGCGGCCGACCGCACCGCATCCTGTTTTTCTGGCACAGCATCGGCAACAAATTCCTGACCTCTATCTCCAATGTGTTCACCAACCTGAACCTCACGGATATGGAAACGTGCTACAAAATGTTCCGCGCCGACCTTCTGAAAGGCCTTGAACTGAAAGAGAAACGGTTTGGCTTCGAGCCGGAGGTGACGGCCAAGATGAGCCGAATACCGGGTGTTCGTATCTACGAGGTAGGTATTTCCTATTACGGCCGCACCTATGCCGAAGGCAAAAAAATCGGCGCAAAAGACGGTTTTCGCGCGATTTATTGCATTTTGAAGTATAATTTGTGGGCGCGGTAGGCGCCCTACCTTTGCCGCCATGCTCCCAACAGAATCCGCTCCACTACTCTACCGTGAACTGGTACGAATCGGCGCCCAGCATACACCGGACGAGCAGGTTGTTGCATTGGCCGCGCTGATGGAGCGTATATTTCTGGAGGCGACCCGCAAAGAACAGATCGCCTTCAGTACCCTTTTTGCCCGGATCAGTTATGCCGGTCACCTGTTCCACATTCAACCCGATGTGCTGCGGCGGGTACACCGGTTTCGACTGGCGACAAAATGGATTCGTGCCGGCCAGCCCGCCAATACACCAACCGTCCTGCTCGGTCTGCGCGCGGTGTCGGAACTGGTGCTGGTACTCACCGGCGCGGCCATCCCTCCGGATGTCATGGAATGCTGGGGCGGCCCGGAAATGGTCGCCGAACCGGACGAACCCGCCGGTACGCTTACCTTCGCTGCTGCGATACGTGTGGTGGCGACGGAAGACCTGCCCGACGAAAACACCCTGCTTGCACTCGACGAAGAAAACCCCGGGCAGTCCGTCCGGGTGCGCTATGGCCTGTCCGACCGGAACGAGAATTTCATGCCGACCATCCGGGTAATCCGCCAGGTGTTTGGTTTCCCGGTAGCGCTCAACCTGCTCGACGTGGATATTGCAGATAACGGGGAGTACCGCCCCAGGATAATTGTAGTGGAGCCCGATTACCTGGTCGACGTGTCGGCCATAGCCGAATGTTTCAAGGATACCGGTCCGGAGCCGTACGCCTATTTAGTCAAAAAATTTCTGCCTTACGACACCACCGATGCCATTTTACTGGGAAATATCGCCAACTATTTTCTCGACCGGCTGCTCAACGAACCCGACGCCGAGTGGTCGACCGTTTTCCGCGAAACCTTCCGGCTTTATCCCCTGATATACGCGTCCATGACGGATGCACAAGTGAAAACCGTGTCCGGAAAGGCCCAAAAGCATTTTCTAAACCTGAAAAACATGACCGCCGGGGCACTGTCCCGCCAGGGTATCGAGCCGGAAAACAGTTTTCTGGAGCCTGCATTTTTCAGCGAACGCTATGGCATACAGGGCCGCCTCGACCTTTTTTACCGCACAGCGGAAAAAAGCGCCATCGTCGAACTCAAAAGCGGTACACCCTTCAAGCCGAACAGTTACGGCATACAGCGCAGCCACTTTACCCAGACCCTTCTCTACGACCTGCTGGTGCGTTCCGTCTACGGCGCACATACCGATCCGGCCAAGTACATCCTGTATTCCGGGATCGATATCGACCACCTGCGCTTCGCGCCTACCGTCGCGCCCGAACAATGGGAAGCGCTTCAACTGCGCAACCAGCTCGTCGCCATCGAACGCCTGCTGGCAGCGATCAAACCCGGCGACGTAGATATCCCGCTCTTCAGCCGCCTGCGCGCCGCCAGGGGCGCAGGGTTCATGCAACGCGATTTCGGCCGCTTCGAGACGGCATACGGCGCCTTGTCGGAAACCGAAAAAAAATATTTCAACGCCTTCACGGGCTTTATCGCCCGCGAACACTGGCTGGCCAAAAATGGTGAGGAAGGCGCTGAAAACACCCGGAGCCACGCCGCGCTCTGGCGCAGCAGTTTTTTCGAAAAACAACAGGCATTCGGCATCCTGAGCCACCTGGAACTCGCCGAAAACCGCGCCGACCAGCCCGAACCCGGCATTGTTTTCCGAAAAACAGCCGACACCAACCCCCTGGCCAACTTCCGGCCGGGCGATATCGCCGTACTCTATCCCGCACAGGAGCCTTCAGACAATGTGCTGCAGCACCAGGTCATCAAATGCACCATCACCGAACTCGGCCCCGAACACGTAACCGTACAACTCCGATACCGGCAACACAACCTGAAACCCTTCAGCACCGAAGGGTACTGGTGCCTGGAAGCCGATTTTATGGATATGGGCTTCACGGGCATGTACAGGAGTTTGCTGGAATGGGCGGAGGCGGGCAAGGAGAAAAGGGAACTTTTGCTGAGAGGCAACCCCACCCCCGACCCCTCCCCCGAGGGGAGGGGGGACGTAGAGCGTGCCGCTTCAGTTAACGAATTTTCCTTGCCCAGGGGCAACGTGTCCCCCCTCCC
>CALMBD010000326.1 GCA_937861115.1 uncultured Bacteroidota bacterium
TTAATACTGGGGTGGTTGTCGAGCGCATAGCCGATGCAATCGGACAAGTTCATGGCCGTTGATTGCCCCGACACACTCCCGGAAAGAAGGAGCAATGCGAGGAATGCGGGTAGTTTGTGTGCATGAATTGGGTACATATCAGGAGAGTTTTGCTTTCAGTTTTTGTAATCCTTTTTCAGAAACGATGCCGTGGAGGTAGTACAACAGGAATTCGCGAAACAAAGCCCCGAGGGGATAGTTTGCCCTGGGAAACAAGATTTCATCAAACAGCATAATAGACTCCGCCACGTGAATTTTAGCTACAACATCTATGTTGAAATTATCGCGATACAACCCTTCCCTTATTCCCCGTTCCAGGTTTTGCCGCACGATGGAATACAAAAAACCATGCTGATACTCCTGTACTTTTTCCCAGGCCTCCCGGTGGTATTTTTGCATATCGTACACAATGTTGGACTTCATTTGCCCCATTTCCTCATTCACGTGCTGGATCACGTCGAACATTTCCTCCAGTGCATCTTCCGCATCATCGCGCATACAGGCGCTGTTGGTTTTTTCTTCCTCGATGTGGCGTTCTATGACTTTCAGCACCAGGTCGTTTTTGTTTTCCACAAACTGGTACAGTGTTTTTTTGGAAATACCCAACTCGCGCGACACGTCATCCATTGTCACGCTTTTAATGCCATAGCGGAAAAACATTTCTTCCACCCGCTTGAGCCATTTACCCTGCTGTTCAGTAAACATGACGCAAATGTAAACGCAGGAAACGTTTTTTGCACAAATCGTTTCCGCAGTACACAGCGCTTTTCGACAAACGTCAAACAATATTCCACGATTGGCATAAAAAAATAGTACAAACCAAATAAAAATAGCCGCCGCACGATCGAACACCGTGCGGCGGCTATTAGTTCGCTTCCCGCTAAAAATTTAGCGCATGATGGAAAATTTCATTTTGTAGTCGGTATGCACCTTTCCTATCCGGATATCCTCCAGTTTTCGCTGGATCAGGCGCTTTTTGAGTGGCTTGAGTCTTTCGGTAAAAAGGATGCCCTCTATGTGGTCGTATTCATGCTGAATCACGCGCGCATTGACGCTGTCGAAAGTTTCTTCGTGCTCGACAAAATTTTCGTCCATATAGTGCAGACGGATGGTATCCGGCCGTTCCACATCGCCCCGGATCTTGGGAATGCTCAGGCAGCCTTCTTCATAAGCCCAGGGTTTGCCGGTCTCTTCCACCTTCCGGGCATTGATGAATACCTTTTTGAAGCCCGTTCCTTTGGACCCCGCATCTTCCTCGCTTTCAATTTGAAGGGTATCTATTACAAAAAGGCGTATGGGCAAACCGATCTGCGGTGCAGCAAGGCCGACCCCGTCGGCATGGTACATGGTCTCCCACATATCATCGATCAGCCGCTTCAGTTCCGGATAGTCGGGCGTTATAACCGACGCTACTTTTTTTAAAACGGGCTGACCGTATGCGTAAATTGGCAATATCATGCTGGATTGAAGTTTTTAGTTTTGGAGCCTGGTGTGTAGATGTAACATGCAACATCTATTACCAATGGTGCTCCATCATATACTGTTCCAGGATAAGGGCAGCCGCAATTTTGTCTACCAGTGCCTTATCTCTTCGTTTTTGTTTTTTAACCCCGCTGGCGAGGATGATCCTTTTGGCATCGGACGATGTATACCGTTCATCCTGTCTGAAAACCGGCTTTCCGGGAAAAAGTTCGCCGAGTTTCCGGGCAAAATCATCCGCCTGCGACGCGATCTGTGCCGGGTTTCCGTCCGGATGCAGGGGCAACCCTACCACAAAACTCTCTACCTCCTCCTGTACGCAGTATTGTTGCAAAAAACGGAGCACTTCTGCAGTAGGAACAGTCGAAAGCCCCGAAGCGATGATCTTCAGCGGGTCGGTAACGGCAATTCCGGTGCGTTTCAGTCCAAAGTCGATGGCAACAATACGTCCCATATTTCGGCGCAAATGTACGCAGAGTTGCAGGATTCTTCAGCCGGTTGCATTTTGACACAGGCTCCCGCTATTTATTGCTGAAGCAGCATATCGCTATAGGAATCGGCCATAATGTCTTCCGGCCGGATCATGAATGCCTGCATATAATGCCGGCATTGCGACTCCAGGTATTCCACCGGCATTTCCACGTTGGTTGCAATGGCTTCTATTTCAACAAAATATCCCAATCCTTCCAGTTCGTCGAGGTGGAATTTCACGTTTTCGATATAGTATATCTCCCGTTTTTTAAGCACCTCCACTTTGACACCCAAGGCACGGGTCAACAGGTTTTTCAATGCGCCGGTGTCCGTAACGGGCGACAACGCCACGTCCGACACCCGCGCTTCCGCGTTATCCGAACGGTGGTAGTGGATCAGGTTGTGTTCGATATTGCCCTGTCGCAGTTTGAGGCGGCCGCGGTCTTCCGGCAGGTTGAAATAGGTATCTGTTTGCACGTCGATACCACGCATGTCTGCGCCGTTGTCCATCAGCCATTTCCGGATTACTGCATGATTGTTCGTGCGGGCTTTTACTTCAAAATTGAGGTGTTGCATAACGTGCATAAAAAAGGGTTTCCCTTATGAGAGAAACCCTTGTATGATTGATGATTGTCTGTTTACTGCGGCAGTTCCTCCATGCCGGGCAATGCCGGCGCCTGAGGTCTGGTGGGCAAATAAGCGCCAAGAATCTGATCCAGGTCCTTTGACAGGCTGTCGTCTTTCAGATCGGCGGCCATGCGCATCAGCACCTGGGCGGTGTTCATGGCAAAATCGCGATCCTGCCGGTAGCCGCGCTGAAAATCGGGCGACAGTGAATCGTAATAACGCAACTGCTCTGCAACGGTTTTGGCAATTTCCCTGGCCTTCTGGGCGGCTTTGTCATTGGCGCCCGAACGGAAATAAATATCGGCCAGGAAGGCCGAAAACTGATCGTAGGGGAAGTTGTATTGAGGGAATACCTCGAAATACTTGTCGACAAGCGAGATAGCCTTATCCTTCTTGCCTTCGACAACCAATTGTCGAGCAATACGGATAATGGAGACGCGCATGGTTTGCAGGCTCGGCATATAGGAGCGGTCTACAAACAGGCGTTTTTGGTCAAAATTGCCCCAGCGCCATTTCTCCATGATATTGTTGTACGCCGCGTCGGTGTCGACACCGCCACTGCCAATGATCCCGTAGGCATCGGTGCTGCTCGGCGTACGCCGCGGCACCAGGCGCAGCCCAAGGCCCTCCAGTTGCAGGTAGTCCTGCAGTCCCAATATCTTGTCTTCCCGACAAGTAACGGCCCAGTAGATCGGACGTTTCCAGATGTTTGAGTTGACGATATCGAGAATAGCCAGCTCGTCTTTGATCAGGTAATCCTTGTCTTCACCCAGGTCAAAGCGAATGGTATCCACGATACCGGAGTCGGCCGGGCTGATGATCTTGTTGGCCAGTGCGGCCTGTTTGTCCACCGGAATAACAATTTTGTGTGTGGGCAGGTAACTTTCCAAGTCGCGGCCGCCTTGTGTTTGCAGGCGGTGGTCTTCTCCGATAAACTGAATCACCTGCTGCAGGGTCATTTCCCGCTCGCCATTCGGCGCGTAGTAAGGTATCTGCACGCGTTTGTAGCCGCGTATTTTATCTTCCGGGATGCTCATTTCAATAGCCGGCGAATCGTTCACTGCACGGCGCAACTGGTTGATATACCAGTCTACAGCGATCAGGGAAAGGTTCACCACACGCACATCCGTCCGGATGCCCTCTACTTCCTGACAGTACCAGAGCGGGTAGGTGTCGTTGTCGCCATAGGTGAAAATGATCGCGTTTGGCGCGCAGGAGTTCAGGAAATTGCTGGCATAGTCGCGGCTGGCATAGTGGTCGGAGCGACTGTGATCGTCCCAGTTTTGGGTTACCATCAGCAGGGGAGCGCTCAGCGCAAGCAGGGTGGATACCGCGCCGCCGGCTACTCCGGGCAGCCGCAATTTACTGGTAAAGAGGTCGTACAATACCAGCACACTCATGCCGATCCAGATAGCATAGGTAAAGAAGGAAGCAGCGAGCACATAGTCGCGTTCGCGCGGCTCGTTGGGTGGCTGGTTGGAATATACGATAATCCCGATACCGGTAATGATGAAAAGCGCCATGATCGCCGAAAACTCCCGGGGTCGCATACGGTAGTGGAAAAACAGTCCGAACAGTCCGAGCAGGAAGGGGATCATGTAGTACTTGTTCCGCGCCTGGTTGTATTTTTGGAACTCGGGCAGATCCGCCTGGTTGCCCAGCCTGCGCTGGTCGATAAAGTCGAATCCGGTGATCCAGTTGCCTGCAGTCGGATCGGAGGCGAAATACCCCTGATCGCCGTTTTGGCGTCCGGAGAAGTTCCACATAAAATACCTCCAGTACATCCAGCCCAACTGGTATTTCCAGAAAAACTCAATATTGTCGCCAAGCGTCGGCGCGCCGGAAGGCTTGTCGATCCAGCGCCGGTATAATGCCGGGCGCCCCTGCGAAGGATCGCCCATGCGGGGAAACAGTGTCTGGTCGGAAGAAGCGTATTCGTAATCTACCTTTTCGTCCACCACCTCATAGTGGTCGCCTACACGACCGTACCGTTCTTCCGATTTGATCCCTGCCGGTTTGGCGTCGAAGTTCGGGCCGCGCAACAAGGGCCGTTCGCCATATTGCTCCCGGTTGAGGTACGGCAACAGGCGTACCGGGTCGGAAGGATCGTTCATATTGATCGGCGTATTCGCCTGGGCCCTGATGATCACAATACCGTATGAAAAGTAGGCAATGACCACTACGCCCATGGCTACTACCAGGCGTTGCAGCAAGCCGTTCCCGGTTCGCTGCGCGTGGCGCAGCCCGAACCATATCGCCCCGCCGAAGATCAGCAGTACCGGAATGATGCCGGTATAAAACGGCATACCGAAACTATTGACCAGCATTTTGTCAAAAAACGCCCAGAAGGTCGGAATACCGGCTATGATCAGTTTCTGGATGGCAACAATAAACACCACCCCGATCATAGCCGCTACCAGCGTACCGCTCACTGTCGGTTGTTTGGCCTTTTTGAAATAGTAGAACATGGCCAGCGCAGGCAGCGTGAGCAGACTGAGCAGGTGGACGCCGATTGACAAGGCAATTGAATAAAACGCGAACACCAGCCAGCGGTCGGCCTCTGCCGTATCAGGCAGGTTGTACCATTTGAGCGTAGCCCACAACGTCATGGCGGTAAAAAAAGTAGACATGGCGTACACCTCGCCTTCGACTGCCGAAAACCAGACGGAGGTCGTGAAGGCCGTTACCAGACCGGCTACCAGACCGGCGCCGGCAATGGCAATCGCCTGACCGCCTTCCGGCTCGCCACCCCGACCCAACAGGGCCAGTCGACCCAGTATGGTCGTACTCCAGCAGATAAACATGGCCGCGCCTGCCGTACACAGGGCAGACAAGAGGTTGACCGAGTAGGCAATATTGGCCGGATCGCTCGACACCATGCCGGCGACCCAGGTGAACAGGCGCCCGACCAGCAAAAATATCGGTGCGCCCGGAGGGTGCACCACCTGAAGTTTGTAGGCGCCGGATATAAACTCGCCGCAGTCCCAGAGGCTGCCCGTCGGCTCGGCCGCTGCGCCAAGCACTACCGCAGCCACACCAAATACCAGCCATCCGGTAATATTATTGATCGTCTTGAAAGAGGAATTCATTTTCGTTGTGTATAAGTCAAGGTCAAAAGGAAGCGCAAAACTAATAAATATCGCCATTCGTCATTCGTCAATAGCGTCATTATCGTCATTCGTCATTATCGTCATTCGTCGTTATCGACCGGGGGAATGCGATAAAAACGGGGTCATCAGGCGGTTTCCACCCGATGACCCCGTACCAAATTCCCCCAAAAGGCATCGCCAATGACGAATGACGCTATTGACGAACAACGCCTTACAGCCCCAGTTTTTTCTTCACCAGCGCCACCACATCATCGGTCTCGTTAGCGAAAAGCATCGCACCCGAGCTGGTGTCGAAAATCATAAGATAGCCATTTTCTTTGGCGACAGCCTTTACAGCATCTTCAACTTTTGTCAGAATAGGCTTCAGCAGTTCTTCGCGCTTGGCGGCGACGGATTGCTGGGCCTCCTGCTCGAATTTTTGAATATCTTCCTGTTGCTTTTGGAGTTCGGCTTGCCGCTGCTGAGCCTGTACAGGGGTAAGTTGCCCGGCGTTATATTCCTTTTCGAGCTGGGCATAAGCCTCCTGAAATGCCTTTGTCATAGCCTCGTCTTTTGCCGAGAGCGAATCGGCAAAAACCTTCAGCATTTCGTTGGCTTTCTTGGTTTCGGGCATGGATTCCAGCAGGTTGCCGAGATTCATGTGTCCGTATTTAGGCTGTGCCTGGGCTGAAGCCGCTGTGATGCCGATCAACAGCGCCAGTAAAAGACAGAGTGGTGTTTTGCGAAACATCGTGTGTAGAGAAGTGTTTTTTTTAAACTAAAACGAAAAATGGCCGCAAAAGTAACAATTTACGGCAGACCATAGATGGCAAACGGCAACCGAGTGTCTTTTTTTAAACCCGGACTGTTAAACTTGCGTTAACCTGAATGACCCTGCCCGGACGAAATGGCTGCATGAAACGTTTCTCCGGCGTATCTTTGTCCAACAGCCGGCTTGCTTGCCGGAAGATGTATTTTGCCAGCATTAAACAGCTCAACGCGTGAAACAAACTTTTGTATTGATCATATTTTCCTTCCTGTGGCTCGCAGCAGGCGCACAACAAGACCAGGAAAAGAAGGCGGAAAAACCCAAATCGCTGCTCATCCAGTTCTCAGGCATGTTGCTCACCGAGGAAAATGGCAACCTGCGGCCCGTACCTTATGCAACGGTGTACCTGCCCAACAAAAACAGGGGAACCTACTCCGACTACCGCGGCTTTTTTACGCTGGTGGTGGAGAAGGGCGACAAGGTGCGCTTTACCTGTATCGGCCTGGAAAATGTCACCATCACTGTGCCTGATACGCTTACCCAGGACCAGTATTCTATTGTGCAACTCATGACCCAGGACACGATCAACCTGCCCGAGACGGTCATTTTCCCCTGGCCGTCCAAGGAACATTTCAAGATCGAGTTCCTGAAAATGGATGTTACCCCCGAACTCCAACGCCGCGCGGCTGAAAACCTCGCCAACGAATACCTCACCGAGGCGCGCAAGAATCCCGATATCGTACCCTATGGCGGACGCGAAAGCGCCAACTTCTACCTGCGTCAGCAATCCCGCGAATACGTGTACATCGGTCAGACACCCCCTATGAATATTTTCAGCCCTCTGGCCTGGGGACAGTTTTTCAAGGCCTGGAAGGACGGAAAGTTCAAGAAGCAGAAAAAGGATGAATAATCCCGGCCTTTGAAGTACCACAGTACCTCAAACGGACTTACTTTTTCAGCACATACCAGAAATACACCAGGGCCCCCGAGCGCAGATCCTTGTCGATCTGCGAGCCTTTCACGCCGCCGAATTCTTCGATAAACTTGACATAACGCGCCGGCACCTGCTTGCGGATTCGTGCGCGCTTCATGTCGTCTTCGAGTTCGATGGCCCGCACGACGTTGGGAGAAATCACCTTTTGCGACACGAGCGACATACCGGCCGATAGCAGCGTTTCTTCAAAACCGGGTATGTTCTTGGGGTCGCGCATATCGGTAATGAGAAAATAGCCGCCGGGGCGCAGCACACGCTTTACTTCCGCAAAAAAGTTGGCCACCGAGCCGTAGGCATGGCTCGACTCGACATTGATGACGACGTCGAACTGCTCATCGCCGAACGGTATTTTTTCGGCGTTTCCGGTAACGTAGCGCAGGTTCGGGCTGTTGTGGCGTTTGCTGGCAAACGCCACCGCATTGTCTGCAATGTCCATACCCACGATCTCCTTTGGCTTCAGGTAACGGGCGATGCTGGAAGCGCCGCCGCCGCGACCGCTGCCGACTTCAAGCATGGATTTACCCTCCACGTCGACCTGGCTGGCGAGGAAATAGTACAGTTGAAGCGGATAGCGGTCGGGCTCGTCGGCTTCCGACAGTTCGGGGCGCATCGAAGGCTCGTCGGGCTCGAAACCGTAGTTCATGAACACCCAGTTATCGAAAGGAAAACGTTTGGCGAGGTGGTTGTAAATGGGTTTCCAGGCCAGGCGGCGGAACCACGGGTATTCGGTGAGTTCAAGGAAAATTTTGGCTAGCATTCGTTGTGTCTCTGCTGTAAAAGCGCACAAGAACGGACATTTCCGGCAGTTGAAAAGCAAAAGAATTCCTAACGCGGGCCGTTATTAAAACCCCTGCAACAGATTGTTGTTTGGTTGGCTTTCCGGTAGCAGTGCCGTACCTTTGCGGCACATACCGAATGCGGCGTTTTTTCCAAATATCATTATTCCCTCTCGATGAGCGACCCGATCAAGCATGAATGTGGCATCGCGTTAGTGCGATTGCTCAAACCGCTCGATTTTTACCACAAAAAATACGGCACAGCCTTCTACGGGCTGCAAAAACTGCAACTCCTGATGCTTAAAATGCGCAACCGCGGTCAGGACGGCGCAGGCATCGCCACGATCAAACTAAACCCCGAGCCGGGCACCCGCTACATCAGCCGGAAACGAAGCAACGCCACGAATTACCTCGACGATCTTTTTTCCATGGTTTGGGCGCGGCTGAACAACGTCACGCCGGAGCAGCGCAACGACCCGGCCTGGCTGCGCGCCAATATGCCCTACATGGGCGAGGTGCTGATGGGCCACCTGCGCTACGGCACACACGGCGACAACAGTATCGAACGCGTACACCCTTTCCACCGCCGCAACAACTGGATCAACCGCAACCTGCTCCTTGCCGGCAACTTCAACATGACCAACGTCGACGAACTGTTCCGCGAATTAATCGATCTGGGCCAGTACCCCAAGGAAAAAAGCGATACGGTAACAGTACTGGAAAAAATGGGCCATTTCCTCGACGATGAGGTGCAGCGCCTGCATACCTGGTTCAAGCCGGACGGCTACTCCAACCAGGATATCAACCAACTCATTTTCGACAACCTCGATATACAGCGGCTGCTCAAAAGGGCGACCCGCAAGTTCGACGGCGGCTATGTGCTCGGTGGCCTGATCGGTCACGGCGACGCGTTCCTGATCCGCGACCCCAACGGTATCCGGCCTGCATATTGGTACCAGGACGACGAGATCGTCGTAGCGGCCTCGGAACGGCCCGCCATCCAGTCGGTCTTTAATATCCGGTACAAAAATGTAAAGGAGGTGAAACCCGGCCATGCGCTTGTGATCAAGTACAACGGCAAGGTAGATGAACTCCAGATCAGCGAACCCAGCGAACGGCGCGCCTGCTCTTTCGAACGCATCTATTTCAGCCGCGGCAACGACCGCGAAATTTACATGGAGCGGAAAAAACTCGGCGAACAACTCGCCCGCCCGGTGCTGGAAGCGGTCAATTTCGATCTGAAAAACACGGTATTTTCCTACATTCCCAATACAGCCGAAGCGGCCTTTTACGGACTGGCGGAAGGCCTGGAAAAGGAACTGAACCTGTGGAAACAGGAGCAGATTCTGAAAGCGGGCAAAAAAATCACACCGGAGAAAATAGCCGAAATACTTGCCGTCCGCCCGCGGGTGGAAAAACTTGTACACAAAGACGAAAAGCAACGCACCTTCATCGCCGATACCAAAGCCCGCAACAATATGGTCGGCTATGTGTACGACGTGACCTACGGACTCGTCCACGACGACAAAGACACCCTCGTGCTGCTCGACGACTCCATTGTGCGCGGCACCACCCTGCGCGACAGCATTGTGAGCATCACCGCCCGCCTGCGCCCGAAAAAGATCATCGTGCTGTCCAGCGCACCCCAGATACGTTATCCGGATTGCTACGGCATCGACATGTCGAAGATGAAGGACTTCGCAGCCTTTGCGGCGCTCATCGAATTATTGAAGGAAACGGGACAGGAACATTTGCTGAAAGAAGCCTACGACCGCTGCAAGGCATCCGAACACCTGCCGGTGGAAATGGTCAGGAACGAGGTGATTCCGCTGTACGACCGGTTCGAATACTGCCAGGTCAGTCGCAAGATCGCCGAAATCGTGCGGCCCAAAGACATCAAGCCCGATCTGCAGGTGATGTTCCAGCCCCTTGAAGGGTTGCACCAGGCATGTCCGCACAATTCGGGCGACTGGTATTTTTCCGGGCGTTATCCTACCCACGGCGGCAACCGGGTGGTCAATCGAGCCTTCATGAATTTTATGGAAAACAGCGACGAACGGGCGTATTGATCCGCAATCAACACTTCGGCGCTTCACTTTACGGATAAAACCCGGCATAACATGAGTCATCCCGAATTTTTAAAATGACTTCGGAGAAGTCAAATGTTTGT
>CALMBD010000327.1 GCA_937861115.1 uncultured Bacteroidota bacterium
GTTGCGGTAGGGGGCGTATAACACCGGCTGAACCCGTCCAATGAACGGCTACCGGAGTTCCCCAAAAAAAAGAAGCCCGGTGGCACGTTTGCCCCGGGCTTTTTCACTAAACCGTTTCTATTGTATGAAGCTACAATTTGAAAGGCCAAACGTGTGCCAAAAAGAAAAAATTTCCTCAAACAGGTAATATTTTTTTATATTTTAATAATTTTCTTCTTCAGCAAGGGGGAAAAGACACCAAAAACCCTGTTAAATATTGCTACTTAACAGGGACAAAACAAAAAACAAACACTATGAACAATTATTGAGATAAATCTCGGGAGATAAGTTTGATTCGGGGTTCCCGGGTTATGAGAATTGAAATTAAATTCGGCGAACGGATGATTGCGCAAAATCCTAGAAGACAAATATACCACTATTCGCTATTTGTTACATTGGCATTTGGGTCTGGCGCAACAAATTTTTATTGCCCCCTACCTTTTCGGATAGTGCGGTGACTGTCGGCCCGTTACAGTGCGGTTTTCATGTATTTGCCCGAAAATGAGAACACTGCCGCAACTTTGGCGTTTTTTTAGTCCAACCCCGGTCTTGAAATGGCCGGATGACCATTTTATATGCATATACGACACATATTTGTCCTTGTTACCGGCGCTCTTGCGCTGCTCATTATCTCCTGTGGCTCGGTTGAAGAACAGATCAACCAAAAGGCTGCGGCAGCGCGGGCTGCGACCCCTCCCACCCCCCCCGATGGCATGGCTGTTTTCAGGCAGTATTGCGTGGTTTGTCACGGCGCCGACGGCAAACTCGGCCTGAACGGCGCAAAAGACCTCAGCGTCAGTGCGCTTACGCTTGAAGAACGCCTCAATATCATTACCAACGGCAAAAAACTAATGACTCCCTTCAATGAAGTCCTTTCGCCGGAAGAGATCAAAGCCGTAGCGGAATATACCCTGACACTCAAGAAATAATGGCCAGCAAAAACGCATCGCTCATACTGGTTACCGGCGGCACCGGTTTCCTCGGTTCCTACCTCATCCGGCTTCTGGTAAAAAACGGCTATCGCGTCCGTGCCCTTCGCCGCGACTCCAGCCCGATGGATATGGTGGCCTCCGTAGCAGATCAGGTGGAATGGGTGTCGGGCGACGTAACGGATATCGTTTCGCTAGAGGATGCCATGCCCGGTGTCACACATATCATGCACTGTGCTGCAATCAGTTCCTTCCATCCCCGTGATGCGGAGCGACTTACCAGCATCAATGTGAACGGGACAGCCAACCTGGTCAACCTCGCGCTCGAAGCGGGGGTGCAAAAGTTCGTGCATGTAAGCAGCATCGCGGCATTCGGGCGCTCAAAAGAGCGGCCAAACCTGGACGAAAACTCGAAATGGATAACCAGCAAAGACAACAGCCGTTACGCCATAAGCAAATACCTCAGCGAACAGGAGGTATGGCGCGGACGCGCTGAAGGGCTGCCGGTTGCCATCGTGAACCCTTCCGTTATTCTCGGCAGCGGCTTTTGGGATGCAGGATCGCCGCGTTTTTTCACACAGATCGACAAAGGCCTGAAATTCTGGCCTGTAGGACGCTCGGGCTTTGTGGATGTGCGTGATGTTGCACAGTTCATGCTGCTGCTCCTCGAAAGCGATGTGGAAGGCGAGCGCTACATCCTGAATGCGCAGAATATGCCTTTTCGGGAATTATTCGACCAGATATCTACCGCGTTGGGCGTTCCGGCGCCCTCTATAAAAGTCACTCCCCTGCTGGCGGAAGTAGCCTGGCGTGTGGAATGGCTCAAAGAAAAGATACTCGGCCTGGAGCCTGTGGCCACCAAAGAAAGCGCGCGGTCGAGCGTGTCGTCGTTTTACTATGCCAACGAGAAATCGCTTTCCATGCCCGGATTCAAATACCGGCCCATCGTCCATACCATAGGAGAAACGGCGGAGCAGTATGCCGCGTCGAAGCAGGCCGGAGAAAAAGCGCGGGTATTGGCCTTGTGATCAATACTCCACCCGTTCCAGGAACAAGCCCGCCGGTGGCGCCGTAAACTTCGCCGGCTCGCGGGAAGGCTCGTCGAGAAAGCCCTCTACCGTATCAGGGCTCATGCGCCCTCGCCCGACCTCCACCAGCACACCTGCGACACGCCGCACCATTTTCCACAAAAAATGTGATCCGCTGATATGGATAAATATGCGATCGCCCGCATCCTGAATATCGAGGCGGGTCAGGTCGACAAGGGTGCTTTGGCCATCCTTTTCCACATCGCCGAAGGAGCGAAAATCATGAAATCCGACCAAACGGCTGCCGGCATCGCGCATGGCGGCCAGGTCAAGCCGGTCGCGTATCCACCACACGTACTTTTTACCGAAAGCGTCGCGGCGTTTTGATATCTGGTAGACATAACTCCGGCTTACCGCGTCGTGCCGGGCGTGAAATTTCGGATGCGCTTTTTCCGACCGCAGTATGTTGATATCGTGCGGCAATTCGTCGTTCAGGCGCATTTGCAACTGTTCAGGCGTGAGTCTGGTATCCTGCACGGCGATGTGCGCCACCTGCCCCCGCGCATGTACGCCCGCGTCGGTGCGGCCGGCCCCGTACACCTCAATCTGCTCGGTACCAAATACTTTTATTGCAGCAGCCAGCAATTCGCCCTGTACGGAACGGTCGTTTTTCTGTATTTGCCAGCCTGCATACCTGGAGCCGTCGTATTCTATGGTGAGTTTGAATTTAAGCATGGGTGGTGTTTTCGTCATTATTGTCATTGGGATGAATAGGGCTGCAAAACTAGGTAGGATTTTCTACCAACCAACTTTCCATTTCCTACCAAGCAACCCGACATTCAAGCCGCCAAAGCAACAATGACAACAATAACAACAATGAAGGCAATGTCGCTATAACGAAATCCCAACCCTTGTTTGGATTTTCACCTTTCGTATTGTACCTTTGCCCGCCTTTTTAAAGAAAGGCATATCTTTTTCACCAAATTTTTGATTATCAACATGTTCGCAATTGTTTCCATCGCCGGTCAACAATTTAAAGTTGAGGAAGGTCAGCAGATCTTCGTCCACCGGCTGGCAGCTAATGAAGGAGAGAAGGTTTCCTTCGACGCCGTGCATCTCATCGAGAACGACGGCAAAGTGACCATTGGCACGCCCAATATCAAAGGCGCAGGCATTCGGGCCAGCGTACTCGGCCATGTGAAAGGCGATAAAGTCATCGTATTTCACAAAAAACGCCGCAAGGGGTACCGCAAGAAAAACGGCCACCGCCAGTCATTCACCAAGATCAAGATTGAGTCCATCGCGGGCTGATATTAACCACTCACAATTCACATTCAACTCACAACTGATTTGAGTCATGGCACACAAAAAAGGTGTAGGTAGTTCAGATAACGGCCGCGACAGTAAAAGTAAACGGCTCGGTGTAAAATTATTCGGCGGCGAACACGCCATTGCCGGCAACATATTGATCCGCCAGCGCGGTACCAAGTACCATGCAGGCGAAAACGTTTACATGGGGCGCGACCACACGCTTCACGCTGCTATCGACGGTATCGTGACGTTCAAGCGCGGCAGAAAAGACCGCAGCTTCATCAGCATCACGCCGATGGAGGTTGTTCCGGAACCGCCGGTTGTCACCAAACCCAAAAAGATCTCTTCGGGCGTAAAAGACCTGCCTGAGGCAAAACCGGATAAAAAGCCGGCTGCCAAAAAGGAAGCAACAGCACCTGTAGCAGAAGAAACGCCCGTTGCACCGGTTGCTGAAGTGGTTGAAACCGCAGCACCCGCAAAGGTCGCTGAGAAGAAAGCCGCAGCACCGAAGAAAGAAAAAGGCCCGAAACTCGACGACCTGAAGGTGGTGGAAGGCATCGGTCCGAAAATCGAAACCCTGCTGAAAGAAGGCGGTATCGACACCTGGGAAGCACTTGCAGCAGCACCTGTCGAGCGCATCAAAGAGATTCTCGACGCCGCCGGTCCGCGTTACCAGATACACGACCCGAGCACCTGGGCCTCCCAGGCAAAATTTGCCGCCGAAGGCAAATGGGAGGAATTGAAAGAGTACCAGGAAATGCTAATTGGTGGCAGAGACACGACAGAATAAAACAAAAAGAAAATGCCGCCTTGCAAGAGCGGCATTTTCTTTTTACACTTGCACCGTCAACCAAATCTCGACATAAGAAGTTTTTGTTTTCATAGCTTAATTTTTTAGTTGTTGCCCCGGCTGTAATGAGTCGGGGTTTTTTATTTCCCGCCGGGCTGCCGCATTCTTCCATTGCAACCCATCCGTTACTTTGTACGTCCAATTTCCTTAGAACTTTTCCAAATACCGCTGTCGCGAACCCGTTTACAAAAGCGTGACAGTAGCGCGCATCCGCGCATCTACATTTGTTCTGTTGAATTGAAAACGCTGCCTTATTCAAGACCATGCTTGACGGTTATCACGTACTCACCCTGACACATCGCGATGCTCCCCTGGAAACCATCGGCCGGGTTATTGTGCCCGCCGACCAAACGGAGCCGGTACTCGGAGCCCTGAAGGCCAGCCTCGGCTGGAACGAATTGTTTTACCTCGCGACCTGCAACCGGGTGATGTACCTGTTTTACGACCAGTCGCCCGTCGAAGAAACCATCAAATCCCGTGTTCTGGACATTATCCGGCCCGACATGCCGGCGTCAGAGGCCGCTCCACTCGCCGGTCAGTTGCGCTTGTTGCACGGCGCCGAAGCCATCCGGCACCTGTTTGAGGTGGGCGGCTCGCTCGACAGTCTGGTAGTGGGCGAAAGGGAGATCATTCGCCAGTTGCGCGAAGCCTACGACCACAGCCACGCCCTCGGCCTGACGGGCGATCATATCCGGCTGTTGATGCGTTTTTCGATCGAAACGGCCAAGGAAATATACAGCACAACGGCCATCGGCGAAAAAGCCCTGTCTGTTGTGGCGCTGGCGTTTTCTGAAATGCAAAAAACGGTTAGCTCCAAAGACGCCCGCATCCTGATGGTCGGCGCCGGACAAACCAATGCCTTGTTTGCCCGGTTTTTGGCAAAAAAGGGCTTTCATCACGTAACCATACTTAACCGCACCCCGGAAAAGGCGGCCGCATTGGCCGGCGCATTTGACCATGGCCGCGCATTTCCGCTCGATGTGCTCGAATACTGGTCGGAAGGTTTTGATGCACTGGTTGTCTGCACCGGGGCGACCGAGCCGGTTGTCACACCCCATGTCTACCGCAGCCTGGTTGCCGGCGACAAAACCCGTAAAACGGTAGTCGACCTTTCCGTGCCCAATAATGTGGACAAACGTATTCTCGCTGAACACGCTGTAAATTTTATTGAAATAGAAGCCCTGCGCGAGACCGCAGAGCAAAACCGCAGCCACCGCGAACACGAAAAAACGAAAGCGGAGGCCATCATCACCCGTCGGCTCTACGAATACCGCGCCCTTTGGCATGAGCGTCAGGTAGAGCGCTCACTCGCTTACATCCCTGATGAAGTGCGTGCCGTAAAAGAGCGTGCCGTACAGGAGGTGTATGCCAAGGACTTTGCGCAACTCGACCCCGCCGCACAGGAACTGGTGCTGAAAATGCTCGGTTACATGGAAAAAAAGTGCGTGGCTATCCCGATCAAAGCCGCAAAATCGATCGCTTTACACGCCCTGAAACAACAGGGCGGCAGAGCAGACGGAAGCCCCGCGATGCGCCTGGAGCAGGATGCCGGCCGGTAAACCGCCCCGATCAGAAACTTTTTCCATCCGCCATTTGGGCAGGATAAGCCGCGTTCCGGTACGATTGATCGAAAAAAGACACCCGCGGCTCAACGACGGGCCTCATATTTTGTTTCTTCGGGGAATTTTGGCGCCTGTTTGTTTAAAGCAGAGCCTCCACAGCAGCCCATGAATTTTATCCTTAAAATGGCCTGGCGCGACAGTCGCCGCAACCGCGCCCGCCTCTTCCTGTTTATTTCCGCGATCACAGTCGGTATCGCCGCACTCACCGCCGTTCGTTCCTTTTCGGTCAACCTGACCGGCGATATCGACCGGGAGGCCAAAACCCTGCTCGGCGCCGACCTGCTGGTCGATGCCAATCAGGAAGCGCCCGATTCCGTGCTGCAGCAGTTCAACATGCCCGGAACCGAGCGTTCCGACGTGATCAATTTCATGAGCATGGTGCGTTTTCCCGGCAACGGCGGCACCCGGCTTTCCCAAATCAGGGCACTGGAAGGCGATTATCCCTTCTATGGAAAATGGAAGAGCAACCCGGAAAATTCCTGGAAAACATTTCGAAGCGGTAAAGCCGCACTGGTGGATCATGCGCTGATGCTCCAGTTCAATATCCGCCCCGGCGACAGCATACAGGTCGGCAATGTCACCTTTGCCATCGAAGGCGACCTGCTTTCGTCGCCCGGCCGCGCAGGCATTGCATCCAGCATTGCCCCGGTAGTATTTATTCCCGCCGCCTGGCTCGATAGCACGGGGCTTATTCAGCGCGGCAGCCGCGTGGATTACCAGTATTTTTACAAAATGCCCGCAGGCACCGATCCCGATGCGCTGATGAAGCCCCTCGAAAAACAGTTCGAAAAGGCGGGTCTCGGCTGGGACACGGTGGAGGAGCGCAAGCGCAGTATTGGAAAGGCATTCGGCAACTTCGGCACCTTTCTCAACCTCGTCGGATTTATCGCTCTGCTGCTGGGCTGTATCGGTGTGGCCGGCGCCGTTCATATCTATATCAAAGACAAATTGCCGACCGTGGCCATTCTGCGCTGCCTGGGCGCAAGCGGCCGGAAGGCGTTTTTCGTTTACCTCGTACAAGTGGCCGGTATAGGCATGCTCGGCGCATTGGCGGGCGCCGCACTTGGTTCCCTGATTCAGAAGTTTCTGCCCTGGGTAGTACGCGACCTGTTGCCTATCGACAACGTGAGCACCGATCTATCCTGGTCGGCCATGGCACAAGGGGTCGCCCTGGGGCTCTCGGTAGCGATCCTGTTTGCCTTGCTGCCGCTATCGGGAATCCTGAAAACATCGCCGCTGCGCACCTTGCGCGCGTCATTCGGTGAAAATGAAAGTTCCAGCCGGCCCCTCCGCTGGGGAGTATATGCACTTATCCTTGCCGCTATTTTCGGGTTCACCTGGTGGCTGATCAAGGACTGGAAAGAGACCCTTTATTTTATGGGCGGCATTGCGGCGGCATTCCTCATCCTTTGGGGGGTAGCCTGGCTGCTGACTTTTTTATTGCGCCGGTTTTTTCCAAAAAAATGGAGCTACGTTGCACGGCAGGGTATCGCCAACCTGTTTCGCCCCGAGAACCAGACGGTGCTGCTTGTCGTGACGATCGGACTGGGCACCATGTTGCTCTCCACCCTTTTTCTGATCCAGAACCTGCTGCTGAAGCAGGTCGAGTTCTCGGGTAGCGGCAATCAGCCCAATATGATCCTGTTCGATATCCAGACCCGCGACCGCGACAGCGTGGCTGCACTGGTACGCGCACACGACATGCCGCTGATGCAGCAGGTCGCGGTGGTGACCACCCGCGTCGAGTCCATCGACGGCATCACCAAAGCGCAATACGAAGCCGACACCCTGAACAACCGCCCCCGGGATGCCGAAAAACCGCCGCGACGCGATGAACCCGACGACTCGGGCCGGATACGCGGCTGGGTGTGGGACCGCGAGTACCGCGTCACCTTCCGCGATACCCTGATCGATACCGAAGAAATTGTGGATGGCGTATGGGAAGGCAAACACGTGCCCGGCGAACCGATCAAGGTGTCCATTTCCGACGGGTTGCAACGCGGCATGAACGCAAAAATCGGCACCAAAATCGTATTCAATGTGCAGGGCGCCCGGCTAGAAACAGAAGTCGGCAGCATCCGAAAAGTGGATTTCAATCGCGTTCAAACCAACTTTCTGGTAGTATTCCCGACGGGGGTGCTGGAAAAAGCGCCACAATTCCACGTAGTTATATCACGTGTCGGCAACGCAGAGCAGTCGGCCCAATTTCAGTCGGAACTCGTGCGGCGCTTTCCCGGCGTGTCAGCCATCGACCTGACGCAGATCCTCAAATCGGTGGATGAGGTGCTTGGCAAAGTGTCGTTTGTGATCCGCTTCATGGCCCTGTTCAGCATCCTGACAGGCCTGTTGGTGCTTATCAGTTCGATCTACCAGGGCAAATTCGCCCGCATCCGCGAAAGCGTGCTGCTGCGCACCCTCGGCGCCAGCCGCCGCCAGATACTTGCCATCAATGCGCTGGAATATTTTCTGCTCGGCGCTCTGGCCTGCCTGGCCGGGGTGGGATTGTCCGTCGCAGGCGCCTGGGCGCTGGCGGAATTTGCGTTCCACATACCCTTCGAACCGGAATGGTGGCCCCTGCTCACAACTTTCCTCGTCATTACGTCGCTGACGGTCATTATCGGGCTGCTCAACAGCCGGGAAGTGGTGCGGAAACCGCCGTTAGAGGTGTTGAGGCAGGAGGTTTGAAGAGGGGGGAAAGGTTGCGGGTTACGCAGGTTGCGGGTTGCGCAGGTTGCGGGTTATGCAGGTTTCGGGTTGCGCAGGTTACGGGTACACAAAACCTCTATACCCACTACCAATCTTTCTATATCATCAGGCGGGTTTCAAATCACAGGTTTGAGCAGATTAACCCGCAACCCGTAACCCGTAACCCGCAACCCGTAACCCGTAACCCGAAACCCGTAACCTGCGTAACCCGTAACCTGCGTAACCCGCAACCCGCAACCTGCGTAACCCGTAACCTGCGCAACCCGCAACCCGCAACCCGTAACCTGCGCAACCCGAAACCCGTAACCCGCAACCTGCGCAACCCCTCAATAAACCAAACCCACTTTTTCCCGCACCGTATCCAGCGTTTCTATCAGGTCCAGCGTGAAATAAAGCGGCACCTTGTCGCTTTCAAGCAATTCGTTATCAAGGCATTGCATCACGTGTTCGGCTTCATAGGCGTAACCCCAGCCTTCATAAGGCATTTCGATATCGCGTTTGGTTTCCTGCCGGAATTCGTACCTGGAGAGCGTTAGTTTTTGCGTGTGGTGCCAGCGCGGGTGCAGGTAAATGGAGCCTTCCCGTCCGTGCAGCCAGGCCTCTACCGGTGTGTTGGCCGCGATGGTACTGTGGTTGATCGCAAGCCGGTTTCCGGGGTATTGAAACATGAATGCACAGCTCTCATCCACATCCGTCGGAGTGAAGGTGGCTGCCGCCTGGATGTCTTCAGCGGCGGGCTTGCCGAACATAAACAGGGAGAGCAGGGCAGGATAAATACCGATGTCGAGCAACGAGCCGCCACCGAGCGCCTTGTTGAACACCCGCGATGCCGGATCAAAAGGCATGCTGTAGCCAAAATCTGATTTGACGGTATGGAGTTCCCCGATCGCGCCGTTTTCCACCAGGTCGAAGGCATGGGCCACCGCCGGGATAAAGCGCGTCCAGAGGGCCTCCATGAGGAAAGTGCGGTTTTTGTGCGCGGCATTCACCATGAGCCGGGCTTCGGCGGTATTCATGGCAAAGGGTTTTTCGCATAATACCGGGATGCCGTGCTCGAGGCAAAGCAGTGTGTTTTCGCAGTGCAGCACATGCGGTGTGGCGATATAGATTACATCGAGGCCGGGGCAATGCACGATGTCGTCGTAGCGCCCATAGGAATAACTGGCGCCGAACTCGGCAGCAAAAGCCCGGGCGCGGTCGATTGAAGTGGAAGCCACAGCGTGCAGGCGCGCATTGGGCAGGCGCCGCAGGTCTTCTGCAAATTTTCGGGCGATTCTGCCCGGTCCGATGATTCCCCAGTTGTATATTTTCATATCTCGTCAGTTTTTGAGCGGACAGGATTTTGCTTCTAATGTCAGGATCGACAGGTGTGTTTTGACAGTATTTACGGGATTTAAAGAGTATTCTTCATGTTGAATATCTGGGCATAAATCAAATAGATCATGTCGGGAGAGTCAAGATGAATCATCCTGCCCGTTTGCAAAGTAATCGCGCGGGCTTTGCCCTGTCTCCTTGCGGAAGGCACGGTTGAAGGCAGATTTGGAGTTAAATCCCGACTGGTAGGCCAGACCCAGGGTATTGAGGTGTTGCTGGCGGGCATCATTTCGTGCACTGATGAATTCCTGCACCCGGTACCCGTTGATAAAATCGAAAAAATTCTTGTCGAAACCCTGGTTGATGATTCGCGACAACTGGTGCTTGGGCAGGTCCAGGGCATCTGCGAGATCACCGATTTTGATTTCCGGATCGAGGTAAGGCTTTTCCCGCTCCATATACTGCCGAAGTGCCGCAACGGCTGTCCCGGGAATCGCTTCTGCAGACGCCGTATCCGGTTCGTCATCCAGTGCCATCGGTAGTTCAAGCAGGGCCGGCGTGGACCATATCTTGTAGGCCAGAAAATATATGGCGGCTACCAGAAGCACCCAAAACAGGGTGTATATCGAATAGTCGGTATAACCAACCAGCACTTTGTGCGCAAAGCCGGCCGCCCAGAACGCGAGCAGCACAAAACAAACGATAAAAAACGGTTGCAAAAAACGACCCATAAAAGGCGCTGCGTATTTCTGGAAAAACGCCTCCCGATAGCGCAACCAGGTGCGCAGGCTCAGACCGACATAGATGCCCAGGCTAAGCATGGCAGCAGCCTCAATGAAAAGAAAACCGGTAAATACCTGGCGCAGGGTGAGGTAGTGCAATACGCCTTTGAGATGGAGTCCAAGGAACGAATTAACGACCAATACATGAACGACAGCGGGAATAAAATGCGGGTACAAATGCTGCCCGCGTAGTGGATGCAGCCGCAGCAATGCCCTTGTAAAGAGATAAATGAAAGGGCCGGTTAGAAACAGGATCACATCGGGGAGCAGGATGATCTCTGCGAAACGTTTGAAAAATGCGGGCTGGTAGGTGACGCGCAGCAGCATCAGTATGGAAACCGTCAGCAGCAGGGCATTGAAATAGCGTATGGCTTCGCGATTGGCCCGCTGGTTTTTCCAAAGGAGATAACTCAGAAAAAAGCCCTGGATACAGCCCGGATAAAGGGCAATTTCCAGCCATTTGTTTTCAATCATCGCCGCGTATTGCGTTGCTTGTCCGTATTCGGCAGTATAACGAGTCTGATCGTTTCCTTGCGCAGTCGCACCTTCAACCAGTTTTCCAGTTTTACCTGTGCGTCTTTTTCCAGACCATTTTCCAGGTCCAGCAGGACCAGGAAAACAGTCTCGGGTGTTTTCAGGGTATCGGTATTGCCCAGGACGGGCTGGATAACCGCGCTCCTTAGGTCGGGATATTGCGTTTTCAGTTCCTGAAAGAGCTGAATGCCTATCGATTTCTGGTTTTGGATACTATCCAGTTTTGATTTCAGCAGTTTTCTGTCATCCTCTGTTTTCTTCAGGGCAAGCCCCATCTGGGTTACCGGCTCCTCGTTCCTTTTCGGTGCTTCGAGGAAGGCAAATCCTTGTTTTATTTCCAGGTCAATTCCTTCCAGACCGTAATATTTCAGTTTGCTTTTCAGGTCATTGATCTCCTCCTCCTTAATTTCTTTTCCCCCGAAGGTGAGGGTGATCGTTTTGTTCTTGGCATCGATTTCCTTTTTAAGCAGGTAATCATTGGGCAATAAGGCTTCTGATTCGATGAATTGTTCCGACTTGTCATTGAATTTTCTTTGCTGTACAATGTCGTATCCCAAATACAGACTTGGAATCAGGGTGAGGATAATAATTGCCCATATGATGCCTTTCTCCCGCTTTTCGATCGTATGGTCGGTGTATTTCTTTACCGGGAACTTGAGCAGATAAGCCGTGATAATGGTTGCAACGGCAATAAACACACTGTTGATCAGGTAGAGATAGAAGGCGCCCAGGAAATACTGCCACTGCAGCGTTGCCAGCCCGTAGCCCGCCGTACAAAGGGGGGGCATGAGCGCTGTGGCAATGGCCGCGCCGGCAATCACATTGCCTTTTTGTTTGCTTGAAATGGCGATAATACCTGCAAATCCGCCGAAAAATGCGATCAAAACGTCGTAAATCGTCGGTAACGTACGCGCCAGTATCTCGGAATGCGCGTCATCTATTGGCGACAGCAGAAAATAGAGGGTTGAGGTCAATAAGCCGACAACCAGGGCAAATCCGTAATTGAAGGAGGCTTTGCGGATCAGGGGCAGGTCGTTCAGGGCCACACCGACGCCCACACCCAGAATCGGGCCCATGAGTGGCGAGATAAGCATCGCACCGATGACGACCGCCGTGGAGTTCATATTCAGTCCCAGCGATGCAATAAGAATGGCAAAAATAAGAATCCAGAGGTTGGTGCCGCGGAACACGCAGTCCTTTTCAATGTTGCTCTTCACAACACTGAACTCTTCTTTTTCGTGCAGCAACCTGAACGGGTCCAGGATTTTTAAATTCATGAGTAGATCGGTATAATGCTTTGTATGTCACCGGAAAACCTGCCCGGCTGCTCAAATGTATAGCAGATTTGCTGCGGAAACAAACCCCTGGGGCTGCGACCGGTTTGGTATGGGTGATATCAGGCTCTGGCCTGTTGCGGTACCGGCGCATATTCCTTGCCGACCTCCCGCAGATACTGGTCTTTCAGATATTCGTAAAAGGAGTGTTTGCTTATACTGTTCGAGATCAGGTTGGCAAGCAGCGCCGTCAGCATCAGGTGAAAGATGATATTGTGGCTGTTGGTCATTTCGATCACCAGTATGGAAGAGGTAAAGGGGCTGCGCGTAATTCCGGTGAGAAAGCCCACCATGCCGCACAGGACAATCAGGTTGGTATCTGTGCCTGAAAGTTCCAGCCAGCCGGAGATCAGGGCTCCGATACTGGCGCCCGCTGAAAGCGAAGGGGCAAAAATACCCCCCGAAGCGCCCACCGAAAAGGACAGGATAGGGCCGATGATCCGGAGCAGGGGTACGTACCATTCTACGTATTTGTCGCCGGAAAACAGCGACATCAATATGATTTCCTTGCCCGATCCGAATATCCGGCCATCGACGAAAAAGGCCAGCGATGCGATGATCAAACCACAAACGCCGGCATATGCCAGTCGTTGGTAATTGTTTTTCAGGATGCTCTTTTTCTTTAAAATGTACAGAATAATCTTCCCCATTCCACTGGCCGCAATTCCGGTGATCATTGCCACGGGAATTATTGCCAGAATGATCCAGAATGAAATATGGTTGAGTTGCGGATAGCCGATATAGAGATAGGGGCCCAGGAAGTTCAAAGCGGTAAGACCTGCAATGATGACTCCGGTGATCAGCGCCGACTTGAAAAAATTAAAATGCGTTTTGGTGAGCTCTTCAATGGCAAAAACGATCCCGCCCAGCGGCGTATTAAATGCGGATGCAAGGCCTGCCGCCGCTCCGGTAATGATCATGTTCCGTTTGGATATCCTGGGATACCATTCCGGCAAAAAGTCGTTTATTTTCTTGAAAATCGAGGCAGATATCTGAATGGTCGGGCCTTCGCGTCCAATAGCGCCACCACCAAAAATCAGGATCAGGCTTGAAAATATCTTGATAAGAATGACCTTGAACCCCAGCAGTTTGTTGACCTTATGGTTGGTCTTCGGGTTGGATAATTCAATAGCAGCGCTCACCTGCGGGATGCCGCTGCCGCGCGAATAGGGCGCATACCTGGTAACCAGACGCCATGCAATGATAAACGTGAACGGCGTGATGAGAAAGAATAGCCAGCCGGCGTGGATAAAAATATATTTCGTGCATGACTCGGCCCACGAAAACAATTTCGCGTACACGACAGCCGTGATTCCGGTTATGAATGAACCCAGCCAGAATGGAAGTGCGTTTAGGAAGTTTTTCTTGACATTTGTATTGTCTATTGCGTCATATCTGGCTATTAATTTCTGCTTTATTATATTAAATACGCTCATTTCCAATAGATTAGGTATGCCTTATCTGTCAGAAGCCAGTAGCAGTGCAAGTGTCTCGCCATCGGAGAAACACGCACACTCATACTGATCCCGGGTAGTGTATGGCTGGGCAGGGTGACAAGGCTTGTTGAAAAAGCACCACACGCTCAAATGTATAGCGATTTTCCTGCGCATTCAAAACTTCCCGGGAGAAATACGACCATCAATGAACATGCTCCGGATGAACCCGTTGTAAGTTCAAACACACTTGAACTATGGATACCCTTTTGACTGATCTCTGGAGCAACATCCACGACTATTACGACAGTTTTGTGGCGCTGTTGCCCAAACTCTTCATTGCGCTGATCCTTTTTGCAATACTGTTTTTGCTGGCCCGCAGCTCCCGGCGTTTCTCCCAGCGCCGGCTCACGGCCCGCATGGACGATCCGCTGCTGGCCAGGTTCATCGCCCGCCTGATCGGCACCCTGATTATCATTCTCGCCATACTGGTGTCGTTGCAGATCGTAGGTCTTGGCGGCATGGCCGTCGGACTTTTAAGTACGGCCGGCCTCGGCGCCTTTATCATTGGTTTCGCGTTCAAGGATATCGGCGAAAATTTCCTGGCCGGGATCGTGCTTGCCTTCAACCGGCCCTTTCGCGTTGGCGACACGGTGGAACTGAGCGGCATCAAGGGTACGGTCGTGACGCTGAACCTGCGCGACACCCAAATCAAAACCTTCGACGGCAAGGATATCTATATCCCCAATGCCATGGTTGTGAAAAATCCTGTGGTGAACTATACGATCGACGGCTTTTTACGCCTCGATTTTACGGTAGGGCTGGATTACGGCTCCGACTACACCCGGGCCATGCAGGTCATGCTCGATACGGTGAACAGTGTGCCGGGTGTGCTCAAGGGCGAAAAAGCCCCGTCTTTTGCCATTACTGACCTGACTGCAAGCACCCTGAACCTGACCGTCTATTTCTGGATCGATACCTTTGACGAGAAAGTTTCCGGCATCAAACTGAAAAATGAAGCCATCGGGAAAACGCTTCAGGCGCTTGATACAGCAGGGTTCTACCTGCCGGCAGACATACTGGAGGTGAAATCGTACAAAGATCAACGCCTGCCTGTCAGTACAGACATGGATAAATAGGCGCCAGTTGATGCCGCTTGAAGGCATATCATGGTTTTCAATCTATGGTTTGCGATCTGTACGCAACCCGAAGGGGTCATTACTCGTTGGGGCTTTTATCGGTTATGATCAAAAACCTCTTTGCATGAAAAGAAAAGACTTTCTGAAAAGCATCAGTTTCGCGGGTGTTGCTGCCGCGCTCCCGGCTGGCCAAACGGCACTCGCCGCATCAACAGGAAAAAAACAACTCCGCAACCTGGCGACCGGCGGCCCGATCTGTACCCTGATCCCGAGTGAAACAGCCGGCCCCTTTCCACTTGACCTGACTGCCAATACCTTCTATTTCAGGCAGGACGTCCGGGAAAACAAACCCGGCGTGCAACTGAACCTGAAACTGAAAATTTTCGGGCTGGAGAATTGCCTGCCCGTGCCGAACGTCCGGGTCAATATCTGGCATTGCGACAAAGATGGCCTGTACTCCGGATACAGCCAGTCGGGCAACCAGGGCCAGGCAGGCCTGACCTACCTGCGGGGCTATCAAATAGCCGATGCAAACGGCGAAGTGACCTTCACGACGATTTTTCCCGGATGGTACACCGGCCGTATCTGCCACATCCATTTCCAGGTGTATGTCAGCCCGGTTTACGCCGCCATTTCCCAACTTACCTTTCCGCTTGCCCTTAAAAACGCGCTTTATGCCGACAATCCGACCCTCTACACCAAAGGCGCCGATCCCCTGACCTTCAATACGGATAATATTTTTTCCGACGGCTACGAATACCAGTTGGCGACGCTGACCCCGAACAATGATACCGGCGGTTACGACGCCTACCTGGAAGTGGCGATACAGGGCGCCGGTGTATCTGCATTGGCTGAACTTGAACCGCAAACCGGCGGCCAGTTTACCCTCGGCCAGAACTTCCCGAACCCGTACTCAGGCGAAACCACAGTGCCCTTCAAATTGAACAACGCAGCAAATGTCAAACTCCGGCTGTTCGACCTTCAAGGCAAAATGCTGGCTGAAATGACACAGGATAATCTTGGCGTGGGCGAGCACCAGTTCGTGGTCAACACCCGGGAACTCGGCATACCGGTTGGGACTTACGCCTATCAACTCGATGTGGAAAACCAGTACGGGGCGTTCCACTCCAGCAAATTGATGACGGCAGCGAACCCGGCACATTGACCCTGCCCTGATTCGGGAGCGATGCTGCTCCTGTCAGTCGTAAGAATACCTGGCTGCCTGTGTTGTGCTGCGATCAAATATCGCGGTCTGCGTCAAACTGCTCCAGGTAGTCTGCCACGCGGCGCAGGAACGAGCCGCCGAGCATGCCGTCTACGACGCGGTGGTCGTAGGAAAGCGAGAGAAACATCATCTGGCGGATCGCGATCACATCGCCGTATTCCGTTTCGAGTACGGCGGGTTTTTTGCGAATGGCACCGGTTGCCATGATGGCTACCTGGGGCTGGTTGATGATGGGCGTGCCCATCACGTTGCCAAAGGTGCCGACATTGGTGAGGGTGAAGGTGCCGCCTTGTATCTCCTCGGGTTTGAGCTGGTTTTGGCGGGCGCGGGCGGCGAGATCGTTCACCTGCTTGGTCAGTCCCACGAGGTTGAGATAATCGGCGTTGCGGATAACCGGCACGATGAGGTTGCCGCTGGGCAGCGCCGCTGCCATACCAATATTGATGTCTTTTTTAACCAGAATACGGGTGCCGTCTACCGATACGTTGACCATCGGATAGTCGCGCAACGCGCGCGTGACGGCTTCTACGAACAAGGGTGTGAAAGTAATATTCTCGCCGTATTTCTTTTTAAACGCGTCTTTGACCTTGTTGCGCCAGTTGACCATATTGGTCACATCGGCCTCGACAAAAGAAGTGACGTGCGGACTGGTGTGCTTGCTCATCACCATGTGGTCGGCGATGAGTTTGCGCATGCGGTCCATTTCCACGATCTCCACATTGCCGTCTGCACTGGTAGCGGCCGGGCGCTGCGTGGTGACGGCTTGCGGTGCAACAGGCGCTGTTGCCTGTTGGTTGCCATTGCCATTGGCGGGTGCTGCATGGCGTTTGGCCACGTATTCGAGCATGTCTTTTTTCGTCACGCGCCCTTCCTGGCCCGAGCCCGGAATGCGATCGAGTTCCGCCTGGCTGATCTTTTCTTCCCTGGCGATGGTGCGTACCAGCGGGGAGTAAAAGCGTCCGCCCGACTGTGCGCTCAGTTGCTGACGGCCACCGGCGGGTTCGGAAGCCGGGACATAGGGCACCTCTACCGGCGCTTCCTGCTTGCCGTTAACGGGTGCCGGTTGACTGACGGCCGGCGAAGCGGCAGGCTGGTCGCCCGTCGATTCCGTTTCAATGATGGCAATGGTTTTATTGATGGGTACCACGTCGTTTTCCTGGAAGAGTATTTCCACCAGCACGCCCGCAACGGGCGAGGGTACCTCGCTGTCTACTTTGTCGGTGGCGATGTCGAGCACGGGTTCATCGAGTTCGACGCGGTCGCCGGGTTTTTTGCGCCATGTGAGGATGGTGGCCTCCATGATGCTTTCGCCCATTTTGGGCATAACAAGTTCTACGCGAGCCATGTATAATGGTTATGAGTTTGGATAAAGCGCTGCAAAGGTACATGTTCCATCGGCAGTGGCGATATACAAAGGCCATATTTGCTGCGCTTTTTTGCAGAAAACTTTCAATTTTGCGCCCCTATGACACCTGTAAAGAACATTATCTTCGACTTCGGCAACGTCTTGTTCGACCTCGACCTGCCCGCCATTGAGCGCCATTTTCGGCAACTTTTCGGAAAAAATTTCGACGCAGTCAACGAAAAATTACGCCGCACCCGATTCTTTGAATTGTATGAAACCGGCGGTATCAGCACGGAAGAGTTCGTGACTACCCTGCGCACCGCCACCGACCCGCTTCTGAGTGAAGAACAGGTCGTCGCAGCCTGGAACTCTATTTTTATCGACATGCCGAAACACCGCTTTGACATGCTGCTCCAATTGCGCCAGCGCTATCAGGTGATCCTGCTCAGCAACATCAACGACCTGCACGCCAACTGGATCGATGCGTATATGCTGCGGCAACACGGAATGGACGATTTTCTGACCCGCCATTTTGACGCGGTCTACTATTCTCACCTCATCCGCCTGCGCAAACCCGATCGGGAAATTTATGAGTATGTGCTGGCCGATGCCGAACTTGTAGCGGAAGAAACCGTCTTTTTCGACGATCTGGAAGTCAATATTGAAGCGGCCAGACAACTCGGAATCCGGGGTGTGTTGCACCCCTTGGGGAGCGAAATCGGGAAGACTGTTGCGTCGTTGGTCACTGATCGTCGTGCGATATTTTGACCTGGACCGCCATTTGATCTTGCAGGAAATTCCGGAACAACCAGGCATGCTCCATGTATACGCCGGATTTGAAAATCCGGCCAAACAGCATATGCAAAACAGATCAGGAGGCCGGTGTGTAATTCATGGCCAACGACAAGAAACACCTACAAACAATCCCAATCGTACAATACCCTTGAAAAATCCAGGGCAACCAGATCCTTTTCCCGGATAAAGAAATGGCCGACGCCCATGTCGCCCCACATGAGGTCCATGAGTTGGTCGGAGTCGAGTTGGAACAGGAGCAGCATGGGGTCTTCCTTTCGGCGGGGGTCATCCTGAGTGAAGTAGGCATACCCGCCTATTTTGTGCCCTTGTGGCCGAACGGCTTTGCCAAATTCGTCCATCACAGTCCATTCCTGTTCACCAAACTGCTGGAAAAAATCCGTGCCGAAATGCCGGTAAAAGCGGTAATCGGTCATGGCTGCCACCTCTTCTGCGGCCTCAAATACGAGGGGATACGATTCGTCGGGGTGATGCGGCAGCAGGTCGTCGTAGTCGCGCAGCATGGGCATGCCGGCTTGCAGTTGGGATTCATCCCGGATCAGATCGCGGTGGTACAGTACGCGGAAAGTATCCTGGTTTTCGCCGTCGTCGAAGTCCATGCCATAAAGGTCATCGTCGTTGAGATAGAACTGCAAAATGCCTTGTGAAGGGAAGGGTGAAAGCGGCGGCATATCGGCAAAATTGACCTGGGCCAGAAAGAACAGCTCGCGGCCGTCGGGCGCCGTCGGCCAGGGGGTGCTTTTGGGCAGGTATGGTTGCCCGCCGACCTTGCTTTCCCAGGGACTGGTTTTGCGCAAAGGAGATGCCTTGATGCGGTTGAAAGGCATGGCAGTCTGGAGCAGTTTCTCGCGGAAGGGCTCCATGGCAGTTGGTAGGGTGAGTTGCATGTGACAAATGTACAAACCGGATGGAGTATCCCGCAGTATTTGAAATACTCCCGGGTTGAAAAACCCGCCAACCCGCCTTACGCTTCCAGGGCGGCCAGATAAAAATCTTCCTTTCCCCGCATCACCACCTCATCTTCAGGTGTTTTGTCGCCGTAGCCGATAATGTGCAGCAAGCCGTGCGCCATCACCCGGCATAACTCGTGGTAGAAGGGAACGCCGTAGGTTTTGGCGTTTTCGGCCACCCGTTCCGAACTGATATACACTTCGCCGGCGGAAAAATCAGGGCCATAGTCGCTGTTCGGAAATGTGATCACATCGGTGTAGTAGTCGTGGTCGAGGAATTCCACGTTGATGCCGCGCAGGTGCTCATCGGAGCAGAAAACATAGTTGAGTTCCCGAATGGGCCTGCCCTCGGTTCGGGCGGTCGCTTCCAGCCATTCACGCAACGCCTGCTCATCGGGCAGGTCGAAGGCGACATCTTCAAAAAAGAAAGAGACCGGTGTCTCCGGCTCATCCGGCAAAAAGTCGGGAAAATGGCTGAAATCCATAGGTGGACAGGAATAAAAAACCTCCGAAATCGCGGACGACTTCGGAGGTTTTTTTAAAAAAAGGTACGATCAGTCAATCTTGAAACGCATTTCAACTGTGCTGCCGTTGCGGGTAAAGCGACATTCGTCGCTCAGGTGCCGCATCAGGAAAAGTCCGCGGCCACCGCATCTTTCCAGGCATTCCCCTGTTGTGGGATCAGGCACGCAGGTCGGGTCGAAACCGGGACCTTCGTCGGATACACGGATGGAGAGCGCGTCTTTCTGACGGCGCAGCGAGATTGAAACACATTTGTTTCCGTCGGCCTGATTGCCATGCAGGATGGCGTTGGTAACGGCTTCAGTCAGACTTACTAGGATGTTCCCGTGGACGTTGGGAGAAAGATTGTACCGGTTGGCTACGTCATGTACGAAAGGTTCTACTTTGCATACGTTATCGGGGTTGGATGGGAGTGTTAAATTCGTGTGTAAATCGCTCATTCGCCAATTTTTGTTAAAAAAATCTGACTGTCTGGGATGCGCTTTCAATTGTTTTTCAAGCATACAGATCGGTGTTGGGAAGCGTAACAGCCAAATTACCACAGTTAGGATTGGGTAGCAGGATTAAAACGAAAGGAGAATATTACACCTGTAAATGCGAATGTTCCGGGAGGATTAGTGCAAAAAACGATGCAATTTAAGATTTTGTTAATACGCGGCGCAAGGGGGTGTGGAAAAAAAGTTGCTGTTTTCCCCAAATATAGGGATATTTTGACGAAAAACCAATTGTTTCGTCACGTTATCCACAAAATTATTTTCTTAAAATCAGTTTAAAACTCCGCATTTCCGGGATATCGCGGGAATGCGATCACATCGCGGATGTTGGTCATGCCCGTTATGAACTGTACCAAACGCTCGAATCCCAGGCCAAAGCCCGCATGCGGGCAGGAGCCGAAGCGCCGCGTGTCGAGGTACCAGTAGAGATCCTTTTCCGGGATGTGCATGTCGCGCATGCGCTGCACGAGCCGGTCGTACCGCTCTTCGCGCTGAGAACCGCCTACGATCTCTCCGATACCGGGAAAAAGAATGTCCATGGCGGATACAGTCGGGCCCGGGACGCCCTCGGCAGGTTCATCCTGGCGCATATAGAACGCCTTGATCGCAGCCGGGTAGTTGGTCAGGATAACGGGCTTCTTGAAATGTTTTTCCACCAGGTAGCGCTCGTGTTCGCTCTGGAGGTCGGTGCCCCAGCCTTCTACAGGAAACTGGAATTTTCCCTTTTTGTTGGGGTTGGAGTTCTTCAGGATTTCAATTGCCTCGGTATAGGTGAGTCGTTCGAACTGATTGTCGACCACAAAGCGCAATTTTTCAGTGAGCGACATCTCGCTGCGCTGGTCCTGAGGCTTGCTTTTTTCTTCTTCGATCAGGCGGTCTTCCAGAATTTTAAGATCGTCGGCGCAGTGTTCGAGGGCATAACGGATAACATATTGCAGCATGTCTTCCGCGAGGTTCATGTTGTCGCCCAGATCGGCGAAGGCTACTTCCGGCTCGATCATCCAGAACTCGGCCAGGTGGCGCGTGGTGTTGGAGTTTTCGGCGCGGAAGGTCGGGCCAAAGGTGTACACTTCGCCTAGTGCCATGGCCCCGAGTTCGGCTTCCAACTGACCGGACACGGTGAGGTTGGTGGGGCGGGCGAAGAAATCCTGGCTAAAGTCGATTTCGCCGATTTCTGTACGGGGGGCATTTTCCAGCGGAAGGGTTGTCACCCGAAACATTTCCCCCGCGCCTTCTGCGTCGCTGGCTGTAATGATCGGCGTGTGCATGTAATAAAAACCACGGTCGTTGAAAAACTTGTGGATCGCATACGCGAGTGCATGGCGAATGCGGAAAACGGCCGCGAACGTATTCGTCCGGAAACGCAGGTGGGCGTGTTCACGCAAAAATTCGAGTGTCTGCTTTTTGGGTTGCAGGGGAAATTCCTCCGGGTTGCAGTCGCCGTATATGGTTATGGCCGAGGCCTTTACTTCAATTTTCTGGCCTTTACCCTGCGATTCCACGACCGTACCGCCGGCCCCGATCGCGGCGCCGAATTTGATGCGTTCGAGTGTGGCGGCGTCGAATTGTTCAAAATCCACGACAACCTGCAGGTTATGCGGCGTCGAACCGTCGTTGAGGGCAATAAACTGGTTGTTTCGGAAGGCTTTTACCCAGCCTTTGACCAGCACTTCCGTGCCAATGGGTTCCGTGCGAAGCAGTTCGGCTATTTTCGTGCGTTTCATATTCATAGTGGGACAAGCCACTCCAACAGTGTTTTTCAAAAAGAGCCGCAAAGGTAAGCCTCTGTCGCGACTTTGAAAGGGGTACGTTTATTTTTACCGATTGCCCGCTTTGGGCCTGTGATGACCAAACTTTCGCCCGCCTGTTTTGTCCCCTCAGATGATGCGACTACTTTTGCAACCCTAACGGGCGTTCGGCTGTTTCTTATAGCCAACATTTCCAGAAAGGAGAAAATCATGTTTATAGAAGTTTTTAAAAGTAAAATCCACCGGGTCCGCGTTACGCAGGCAGACCTGAATTATATAGGCAGCATCACGATCGACGAAGAGTTGATGGAAGCGGCCAATATTCTGGAGGGGGAAAAAGTGCAGATTGTCAACAACAACAACGGCGAGCGCATCGAAACCTACACCATTCGCGGCGAACGCGGCAGCGGCGTTATTTGTCTCAACGGCGCCGCAGCCCGCAGGGTTCAGGTGGGCGATATCGTCATCATCATCTCCTATGCCACCATGACGCCCGAAGAGGCCAAAACATTCCGGCCGGTGGCGATTTTCCCGGATGAAAATAACCGGTTGGTTAAGAATGGAAAATAGAGGGCGCCTTGGCCTTTTTACTTGCAAATCCTGTAAATCCTGTCTGAAAAGTAGAAGGCCCTGTCATCTATCCGGCATAGCGGAACAACTACCCATCCTCTAATATCTCCCCGGATCAAACGCCTCCGCAGGCACACTCATCTGCTTGCCATCGGCTATTTCCGACACCAGTTTTCCCGTTCCCGCACCCATGCTGAGGCCGATCATGGCGTGGCCTGTGGCGACGATCAGATTTTTTGTCTTTTTGGCGAAGCCGATATAAGGCAAACCATCGGCCGATACGGGGCGGAAGCCATACCAAACCCGCTCCCGGGTATATTGCCGGAGCTTTTCAGGATCGGCGAGATCGCGGAATACAGGGTCGTCGATATAGCCGGGCAGAAAACGCGGCACGGCTTCGAGTATGCCTTGCACGCGCGGCAACAGGATCCGGTCATTGACCGGCCCGATTTCCATCGTACTGCCGATGCGCAGGCGCGTTGCCCAGGGAGTGAGCGCCACTTTTGCCTCGATCAGGATACAGGGGTAGCGGAGCAGTTGGCGCGGCGTATCTACGGTCATGGAGTATCCCTTGCCCGGCATAAGCGGGATATACTCCCCGGCCATTTTGGCGATCTGCGGCGACCAGGAGCCGGCGGCGAGCACGACGAGGTCGGGCGATTGCCGGAAGGTCGCGGTGTCGGGTTGACCCTGGCAGGTTACAGCCGTTATCCGGCCGTTTTCTTTGTGGAATCCGGTTACTGTGGTGTTTCTAAGGATGCTGACGCCGCGTTTTTCCAGCAATGCTGTGAGTTGACGCATGAGGGTATTGGGATGGAGGTGCGCATCGTCTTTGAACCACACGCCGCCGCGCACGTCGGGCAGCAGGTCGGGCTCCATGCGGTGTGCGTCTTCCCTGCTGAGCACTTCGGTTTTTAGCCCCATGCTCCCGGCAACACGGGCATTTTCGAGTTCTTCCTGTTCCTTTTTCGCCGTTTGATAGAACATGATGCAGCCATCCTCCGTGTACTCAAAGTTCATGGCGCCGTTTTGCTGCCATTCGGCAGTCAGTTGTTTCGACAGCATCAACAGGTCGCGCAGTGGCCTGGCACTGCGTTCAACGTGCCGGGGATTGGAAGCCCGCATGAACTTCAGTCCCCAGTCGATCAGGTCCCAACGGAGGGAGGGGCGGACGTAAAACGGGCTTTTTTGCCGGAACATCCACCAGAACCCCTGGCTGATAATACCCGGCGCCGCAAGGGGCACAAAGTGTGAGGGCGACAGGTAGCCCATGTTGCCGAACGAGCAATTGTCCGTCAGGTCGCCTTTTTCCAGAACTGTCACATCCCAGCCGTTCTCGTTGAGGTAGTAGGCTGAACTGAGTCCGATAATGCCGCCGCCGATGATGGTTGCTTTCATGGTTAAAAGAAGTGCGTGGTGTAAAGAAAGAGCGCGCCGTTGCTTATTCCTGCGCGTTTGTCACAATGCGATACACAGATAAGGAATACAAAAATGTAATGAGGTAACTCAAGACGTTCGTCCGCCCAGCCCGACATATCGCCCTTCTGCCAGGACGCCCAGTGGTCTGAGCCCGTCGCCGTCCCACTCGCCAAAGATGCTGACAGGGTGCCCGCCCGACAGGGCCATAATCTGCCATCCGGTATCTTCGGGGGTCTTGAGTGGTAACACGTGTTCCTGCGGGTCTGTAATGAAAAAACGGTCTTTTTCTGCATACGGTAAAATGGCGTTGAAAACCGCCGGGAACAGGTGTAGCCAGGGCTGTTCCGCCAGTACTGCTGCGTACACGGTTGCAAATGTGTCAAATTTCCCGAAACCGTCCAGTGCTTTAATTTTTTCGGGAAGTTCGTGCAGGTCATCGGGTGCAATGGCACGCAACGGATATGCCGAGGGGTAAAATGCAAGCGTTCCGCGCAAAACGCTTCCCGTGGTGAATCCCGGTGGGAATCCTGCGCCTCCAAAGGCGTAATCAAGCAGTTGGGCAAACCGACCGCTCCGGCTGCCCAACAGCCAGCTTCGGCGCGACAGGAGTTTGTCCTCCAAAACGGATTCGATCTGACCCACAACAACCCAGTCGTCGGAAACGCGCTCGCCGGATACCAGCACCGCTTCTTTTTTGGTATTGATCCCGATATACTGCTGCAGGTCGTACAGCAAGGGTTCGGGCAGTTGGCCGCGTTTTCGGAAGGCCCGAACGGCAAGGTAGCAGTCGGCGAGTACGGCAGCGGTGCGATCGGCCCAGTCGGGCGCATCAGCCGGGATGTCGCCCAAAAGCCGCAGGGTTCGGCTCAGGCCGGGCATGGACGCGTCGGCCATGCGTTCCGCGATGTTTTTCCACCATTGGGCGTCTTCTGTGACTACGGCGGCGAGACCGCGCCGCATGGTATCGAGCAGCCATGTGTCGAGGTCGTCAAATCCATGGGCTGCACGCTCCAGCCGCTCGAACCGGCGTTGCTGCTGTGCCGCGGCTTTTTCCCCGCTATTGTCTGTCCGCATCATCCGGTCGCCGCCCCGGCCGGCCAGCAGCGCCGTTACCCATTCGGGAAGTTCGTCCACCGGCGGAAACGGCGCGTCGAGCATCTCCAGGGCCAGTGCGTGAACGCATGGCTTTGGATATTGGGAACACGTGCAATAAAGCCGTTTGCTTTCACGATTGGCCGCGACGCCGTGCCGGCAGTGTTCTCCTGCCGGCATTTCCCCAAAAACCAGGTGTCCAAACGAGCCGCCGTTCCGGAAAAAAGCGGCCTGTGCAAGTGCGGTTGCCCTGTTCTTTTTGCTGTCGGATACTGCGGCCACGCCGTGGAAAGGTTGAGGTTGGTTACGGTTGTTGTTTTCCCAGCGATATTATGTTGGCAAAAAGCCGGTAGGCGCCGGGCACACCGGCCGGTAGTTCGCGGAAAAACGACAATCCGGTGTAGACATAGTGCCCTTTGCCGTATTTAGCCACGAGCAGCGAGCCATCGGCGGGTTTTTCGCCGGGATCGTTGGCCGAGAGGGGCGCTTCGAATGCCGCATCCCACTCGCCGGGAAAATACAGGCCGCGCTCCTGCACCCAGTCGTCGAAATCCTTGGACGTCAACTTGTTGGGCGTATTCAGCACCGGGTGATCGGGCAACAGGAAACGCATTTCTGCCGTCTCGTCGGTAACCCGGGTACGGGATAGCTTCATCGGGTAGGGCGCCAGTTGATCGAGTACGAGTTCGTGGCTGGTATTGTACTGCACCACCAGGGTGCCGCCGTTCTGGACGTAATCGAACAGTTGTTGCTGGTGGAATTTGAGTCCTTCACGTGTGTTATAGGCGCGGATGCCCACCACGATGGCGTCGTATTTTTTCAGTTTGCCGGCTTCCAGGTCTTTGTCTTCCAGCAGGGTAACGGTACAGCCCATTTGTTGCAGGGCCTTGGTTGTCTCGTCGCCTGCGCCGGCGATATAGCCGACGTTTTTGGCCCTGACGCTCAGGTCGAGTCTTGCCGCAGGCGCCGTGGCTGGCAGCAGCACGCTTTGTTGCGGAATATGGTCGTATTTTACCGTAGTAAGGCGATAAGGGTAACGTTTGCCATCGACCTCCACCGCAGCGTTCAATATGCCGTTGCCGGTAGAGGGCTGCAGCTCGAAGGTGTATTCAATTTCCTCGCCTTTGTTTTTTAAATCGAATTCCGGCAGTTTCTGGGCTGCTCCGGGGTTTTTCCAGCCGTCGGGAATATCGAGCAACAGTTTGACGTGTACGTTGTCGCGCCCGGCTTTTACACGCAGGGTGACAGGCAGGCTGTTGCCGGTAGCCAGATAGGATGCTTCGGTAAACTCCACAAATGCCGGCGGCAGGATTTCAAATGGCCGCCATACCTCTCCAATAGCCGATTCTTCCACTTTGTAGGCAACATCGGTAATGTATTCCAGGGGAACACCGTTGACCGTAATCGACCAGCGTACCGATGCAAAACGCGGCGATTCGGGCATGCCGCGCAGCTGCTGGTCCTCTACCGTATACATGCCCAGGGAGGATGTTCCGCGAAGCCAGTAGGGTGAGGTGAAGGTTGCGTTAGCAGGGATCGTCACATTGCAGGCTGTGGTAAAATCCACGTTGGATTTCAGCGGCAGGGCAAAAACGGTGTCCAGCAAGCCCGGCATGATCGAAGCACTTCCCAGCACGACGGCTGCAGTGCCCTGTGCCCTGCAAATGGCCTCCAGGTTAACTTTAACCGATCCTCCCGGTGTGACGGTTGGCTCGGCGGCAGTGGCTTCCAGGTAGATGCCCAGACAGCCGCGGATAACCTCCTTGATTTCGTTTAACTTGACCTGTTTCCAGTAGCCATCGGGCAGCGATTTGATCATTTGCATGGCCGTCAGCAGATCGGGAACACTGGCGGCGGGGTTGTCGGAGCGGTATTCGCGGTCGATCCTGGTAATCAGGTCGCCGATTTTTTCACCGCCCGCCACACGCGTCCAGGTCGTATTTATCCCGGCAAAAGGATCTTTTTCCGAGGGTTGAGAGCCTTTGATGAATTCAAACCAATCGATGCTTTCGCCACGGCTGCTCATGGCGCCGAATCCCTGGCAACGGTGCATGGAACGTGCTTCGGCGGCTACTTCGTTGTTGCTTTTGCCTTTGAGCGGCAGGTACACGCCCAGGTCGAGCGGATAAAGGTTGGTTTTATCGGCCTTTTCAAAGGCCTCGCGGCTGCCATAGAACCACCAGGAGGTATTGAAGAAAATGCGGCCCGGCTGCCAGTGTTCGGTGTATTGCAATTGCTCGGGATACACATCGGCCTTGCCGGCAAGGTCGAATGCTTCTACGGAGAGCATGGCCGATGAGGTATGGTGGCCATGCGTGTTGTATTTTATATCGTGGTAAAAGCGGTTGATGATCACATCGGGTTTTGTCTCCCGGATGGCCCATACCACATCGGACAGCACGGCGTCCTTGTCCCAGATACGCAGGGTTTCCTCCGGGGTTTTGGAAAAACCGAAATCATTGGCGCGGGAAAAGCGCTGTTTGCCGCCATCGATGGAGCGGGCCATGAGCAACTCTTCCGTGCGCAATACGCCGAGGAGATCGCGGATCTCGGGACCGATCAGGTTCTGCCCGCCGTCGCCGCGTGTGAGCGACAGGTAGGTGACGTTGTACAGTTTTTCGTTGGCGCAGTAACTGATCAGGCGCTGGTTTTCATCGTCGGGGTGGGCGGCAACGTAGAGCACGGAGCCGAGTACATTCAATTTTTTGATGGCCTGGTGCAGGTCGGCAGCGCTCGGCTTGGCCGGTTTCTGTGCCGTGAGCAGGAAGGGGGTGCAAAGGATAAAAAGGAGAAGGAGGAGTTTGTTTTTCATGCCCGAAAGGAATTTATGAACGGCGAAAATAGGCACAAAAAACAAGTGGGGAGCGTGAAGGTTGCCCCGAAGGAGGATTTTGGACGTATTAAGACTATGCAAATGGCACACTGATGACACAGATCAGGCAGATTTACACAGCGGAAATCAGTCAAATCTGCGTCATCAGTGTGCTATTAACCTGCAATAAGTAATGGCACACAGATGACACAGATCAAACAGATTTACACAGCGGAAATCAGCCAAATCTGCGTCATCAGCGTGCTATTGATCTACAACCAGTAATGGCACACAGATGACACAGATCAAACAGATTTACACAGCGGAAATCAG